>CAZOVH010000003.1:0-103529 GCA_964583675.1 uncultured Candidatus Saccharibacteria bacterium | reverse complement strand
GAGGTGTACTAATAGTCGATTGACTTTTTCTTCGTGGTTTACTTGCCCATATTTTATGGCTAAGTAAACCAAAGTTAGAGGTGATTGGCACGCTTGTTACAAGCTTGCTCACTCTAGACTAGAAAAGAAAGCAACACCACAACCTTTTCAAAGTAAGTATGAAGACCCTGTGAGCGTCGGTCTCTGGAGCATGAATGCCTTAGAGACCGGTGCTTATGGCGGAGAGGCCACACCTGTTCCCATACCGAACACAGCAGTTAAGCTCTCCTGCGGCGATGATACTGGTAACCCCGGGAAAGTAGCGCAGTGCCGGATTGTAATTATCCAAGAAAACCATCTCATAAAGAGGTGGTTTTTATTTATTGACATGTTCCCTGTAGACGCTTATGCTTGTAGCTGAGATACGCGTAAATACAAATAGGAATACTAACAGATATGTCAGTCGCAAAAAACAAAAAAGTAGCCGCTAAAAGTAGAATAAAAGTTAAGCCGAAAGCCAACAGTCGCTCCCGCGTGCAGAAGCAGAGTTTGTTAGCTCGTGTACCAAAGCTCTCTAAGTCAGTAATGGCGCTCGTTGTAGGATTGGTTGTACTGGTAGGCGGCTTTATTATTTGGTTGGCGCTGGCGGCAACACCGGCCGACTACACTCCGGCTGGCATCGCGACCAAAGGGCTAGACTCATCTGGAAAGACGCTGCCTTCATTTGACTATCCCGTACCAACGTCGGGAAGAGTTGTATACATGGCACCAGCTGAAAAGGGCGGAAACGATGCGAATGACGGACTCGTGCTTGATCGTCCAGTGGCGACAATTACCAGGGCTTATAATCAGCTTAAAAGTGGAGGTAATGCCTCTGGAACCATAGTTCTTCGCGGTGGTGAATATAGAAGTTGGTATTCTACCGATGGCCAAATCGCCGGGACAATGACGGGTGGGAATATTACTTTTCAGGCTTACCGCAGTGAAAAGCCCTGGTTTGTAGGAACTGACCCAGTAAAAGATGGCTGGACGCAGGCTTCTAGCGGTGTCTGGAAGCGGGCTTGGTCTACGCCTAATTTTTGCTCCTCTCATCTTAGTGGTGTAGTGAACGGCGCAAGGACTAACTATCGGACTAAAGTACAGCGTCTAGATGGATCAATGGTTTCGCCAGTGACCTCGGGTCTTTGGGATAAGCAGACTCCTTATACCGACAAATCTGGTATATCAATGGGAGCTACACGTGTTTGTGCACATCCGGACACGTATTACACCACTCCGGACACTACGCGCTCTCCAGCCGATATAGATACAGATCCACAGATGGTAGTTTCGGGCGGTGTGCAGCTTATGCAAAAGAAGACTTTAGCTGAGGTGTCAACGAGCCCTAATAGCTTCTACTACGACTGGGACAATGAACAGATCTACGTTAATAAAGATCCAAATGCCAATGCCTTGGAGCTTACGAAACGCCACGCTCTTGCTCTATTTGGCGGGGCGTATAGATTTGAGTGGAAGGGTATTGGTGTTAAGCACTTCGCATCGAGTCCATTGCATGCCGTAATTTATGCTGGGCTTGGTGGCTCGGGTAGCCCAAGCGCCGGTGAATTGATTGTTGAAAACAGTGTATTTTTGGAGAACTCGGGTAATACTATTGATCTTTCTGGACCCAAGCTGGGCTCTGCTGTAAGACGCAGTGTATTTGCTAGTAATGGCTATACTGGCTTTGGCTCTAACGGCTTTGCAAGTTCGAGCGGCAAGACACTTAGTAAAAACTCTCTCATTATCGACGGCAGTATCTTTAACGACAATAATAAGAGCAAGTTAGATACTGCTTGTGGTGCATCGTGTGGTGCAGCGGCGGTTAAGTTAAACAATATGTCGGGCTACACGGTAAAAAATAGCATTTTTGAAAATACCAATGCTCGTGCTGGCGGTTTATGGTGCGATATTGATTGTTCAAATGCTGTGATGGTGAATAATATTTCACGCAACAACGGTGGTCATGGCATCTTTTATGAGATCTCAAGCAAGGGCATTATTGCGAATAATCTGGTTTACAACAACCGCTCTATAGGAATTAGCGTATATTCGTCTGAAGTAAAAGTTTACAATAATACTATTATTAATCAAGATGGTGGGAGTGTTGAGGCTTTTAAAGTTGCCGATGATGATCGTCCGGCACCAGACAAAGGAGCTACCTGGCCATATTCAAATACTGAAGAAGCGGCTGCAGTAGTTACGCTTTGTACAAATGCAAAGTTACCGCCGAATTGTCGAGTGGCCAGTCCTGGGCCCAATACCAATCGCGTTGAGTATGTGAATAACTTGGTGGTTGGTCAGCCCAACCCTGGGGCTCGTCTCAATAACTTTGCCAACAGTGGTATCCCATTCGCGCCAAATACCTTAGCATCGGACTACTTCTCGGCCTTGGATTATAATGCCTATTATCATAAGGCGAACCAGAACCTTTATTTGTGGGGCACTACCGATGGTATTAAGACTCCGGCTGCGTTAAATACCCTCATTGCCCCGATTAACCAGAAGTGGGATGCGAATGCAATCCAGGTAACGGATAGTCTTAAGGCTCCAGATCCATTTGTTGATCGTGCAGGGCAGGACTTCCGTCTAAAGTCAGACTCGCTGGCTGCGACAAATAAAGGGAAGGCACTGCCAGCAGATGTGGCCGCGGCAATCGGCGTACCAGCTGGTACAACTCCGGTGCGTGGCGTGATTTTCCCGGCAACATCTTTGCCAACTACTACGACTACTACGACAACGACAGTCACCCCAAGCCCAACTCCTACTTCAACTACTCCTCCAGCATCTATATCGTTAGTTGGACTTGCGAATGGCGCAACTGTGGGCGACGCCATTAACGTTCAGGCGAATGTGGCAAATGCTCCAAATCTCGCCCGCGTAGAGTTCTACATAGATGGAACGCTTGCGGTTTCAGAGGGAATAGCTCCTTACTGTATTGGTGGTGATAGTGGTGGAATTTGTAGCAACTATTCGACTGCAGGACTGAGCGCTGGAGCGCATACGCTCAAAGTGGTAGCCAAAGACTCCACGACCGAATTAGCTTCAACGACAATCAACTTCACGAAGCAGGCGCCATCTCCGTCCCCAACTCCATCTCCTTCGCCAACCCCAACACCTGATACAACTAAGCCGTCACAGCCAACGAACGTGAAAGGCAAGGTAGAGTTTGATGCTCTCAAGTTTACGTACTTCACAAATCTTACCTGGACTCCGAGTTATGACAATATTGGCGTAGCAAGCTATGAGGTGAGGCGTAATACAGAATCGTTAGGCGCCACAACCACCGCGAGCTTTAAGGATTACAACCTACAGCCAAATATTCTCTACACCTATGAAATCTATGCTCGTGACGCAGCTGGTAATGTATCAGCCCCAGGTGCCGCTCGCCTGACTGGTCGCTGCTTCCTCATCTGGTGTTGGGCAGAGTAGGGAAGTCTGTCTTGACCAAGCCTGAGAAAACGCTTAAGCTTAAGTTAATTAAGCAGAAATAATAAACAGGATCAAAAAGAAATGCCAGCTGCAAAAAAACGTACCGTATCAAAAAATAAGGTAACCAAAAGCAACGTCGCAAAGAAAACTACGAGTAGAGCCTTTAATATAAAGCCGGGTGTTATCGCTGTGCTGGCAGTGTTACTGATAATAATTGGCGGCTTTTACGTATTGCTGAGTCGGGCTTCGACCGTGGTTCCGCCTGTAGCGGCAGATGCTGGCAAGGAGTGGTCGCTCGTCTTTAATGAGGATTTTGATAGCCCAACTCTTGACTTGAATAAGTGGACGCCATGTTTCTCCTGGGCTTGGGATTATAACGCTTGTACTGCCTCATTTAACAATGGTCGCGAGGCCTATCAGCCTAGCCAAGTGAAGCTTTCTAATGGAACCGCTAAGCTGGTAGCTGAGCCGACAAGTTCCCCGATATGGGGGAAGGACTATAAGTCAGGGCTACTTTCAACAACCAATAAGCCCGCTTCACTCACTGGAGACAAACCAGGCCCCAGCCTCTTTAAATTTACCTATGGTTATGTAGAGGCACGCATGAAGTTGCCTCGAGAGAAAGGTTTCTTCTCGGCTTTCTGGATGCTTCCTGTTGGTAGCCCCACTGATAACTACGCCTACGCTTATGAAATAGATATTCTAGAGGCTTTGGGAGGCAATGATCCATACGCCTATCAAACCATCCATTATAATAATCGCTCAAAACAATTTCAGGCTCAACCATACGGAAAGTGTCAGAATTTCACTGCAGATAGCTTGTATGGTAGTTTTCATACCTTTGGCGTTGATTGGCAGCCAACGTATGTAGATTTCTATATCGATGGAATAAAGTGTTCACGCTTTACTACAGAGGTCTGGAAATCGGATATGGAGCTGATTCTCAACCACATGGTTGATGTCGATTGGCAGAAAGCGTATCCGGGTCTTAGTGGTGCGAGTGGAGTAGGGGTTCTAGAAGTTGATTACGTAAAGGTCTGGCAGCAAAAACCTAAGACCACCACAACCAGTACGGTTACGCCAACAACAACAGCCACACCAACCACCACTACCACAGTTACCCCGACCACAACCGTTACTCCGACTCCTAACAACCAGCCACCAGTTGGTCCAGCTAGCCTGTCTGCCACTGCTACGTCTGCCTCACAGATTATCCTGTCTTGGCCAGCCGCGACTGATGACAGCACTGGAACGCTTGGCTACGTCTTAACGCGCAATGGTACTCGAATCTACTCTGGTACGGCTCGAACCTTTACCGATACCGGTCTAGCTGCATCGACGACCTACAACTACAAGGTTGTTGCGGTTGACGTAGGTCAGCTTACTTCTACAGGTGCGAGTGCGAGTGCCAAAACCTTAGCTGCGCCAACACCGCCACCGAGTACTGATGGCACTAATCCGTCCGCACCGTCTAATGCTAAAGGTAGGGTTCAGTTTGATGCTGCTAAGTTTAGCTACTTCACGAACCTGACGTGGTCTCCAAGCTACGATAATGTCGGCGTAACTAGCTACGAAGTGAAGCGTAATAATACCTCTCTCGGTACTACTACCACCACGAGCTTTAAAGACTACAACTTGCAGCCTAACACGCTCTACAGTTATGACATCTATGCTCGAGATGCTGCTGGTAACGTTTCAGCTCCGGGGAACGCCCGACTCACCGGACGTTGCTTCCTCATCTGGTGTTGGAGTGAATAGAGAAGCATAAGAAAAACTTGAGTCAAAAGCATTGACAGACTAAGCATAAGCTGATAGAGTATAAACATTACCACTTCGGTAGTCACTTCAAGCATTTGAGGGTCTACCGGAGTGGTTTTGACAGAGTAATAGTGCTGACTGTGGAGGGTCGGCCAAGCGCTAGCTACTCACTTGAAAGTAATTATCAAGGAGAACGCTATGCCAGGAACAAAGATGGGCGGCCTTAAGGCTGCTGAAACTAACCGCAAGCGCTACGGTAAGACGTTTTACGTTCGTATCGGTGCACTTGGTGGTAAGAAAAGTACAGGTGGTGGTTTTGCTGCTAACCCAGAACTTGCTCGTGAAGCAGGTCGTAAGGGTGGTCAGGCTCGTAAGAAAAAACAAGCCTAAAGCTTTCTACTGCTAGGAAGTTACCCTTCCACGGACAAAACACCCCGCAAATTGCGGGGTGTTTTGTTATTAGTCATCTAGTTTGATGCGTCGAATACTGGCCTCGGTGCCTTCTGCGATATGCCAGCGAGTTTGGCATGAAAAGCAGCGATAGGTGGTCTTATTTTCCTGAAGAGAAAAATTGGTACAGGTAGGGCAGGTGCTGCGGGCCTCCACCCACTTGCCGTAACTAGCTAAGCAATTCTGAATAAAACTGTCTGAACATGGTACTTGGTAGTGTTTTGCGAGAGAGCGGGTTTTCATCCAAGCTTGTGATTCCATCGCAAAGAGTTCAAAGTCGGTACGGTAGTCAAAATGCGCCAGCTCGGCGTGGGCAATTTCGTGCAATAAGCTTATTTGCCCTCGGGGAGTGTGGAGCGCTTGCTCGTCGAAGTAGATGCATTCGGTGGCGGCATCAAAATAAAAATCTTCATCCGCAGAAAACGTATAGGAAGGAAAATCTTCCATAATCCGTAGTGCTCGATTTTTCGTGCCCACCCTCATTACTCACCATAATAGCATTTTTATCTCTGGCGTGCGGCGTGGGCAATGAGGCCGGCACCAACCAGTGGAGCGGTCTCAACATTACTTGCCTGAACGATCGGTGGGAGTGGAAATTTAGGCGTATAGGCAAGTTCTGCGAGGTGTTTTTTGAGTGGCGCGATAAAACGTTTGTAGTGGCGCGATACACCACCGCCCAGCACAACTACTTCGGGATTTGTCGCTACGATGAGGTTGTGAAGCCCTTGTGCCAAGGGGCGGGTAATCTGATCCCAGGTGGTTTTAGAGCGTATATCCGCAGCGATCTTTCCATGCTCGCGGACGATCGCCTTGCCACTGGCTAGGTATTCAAAACTTCCATACACGGGATTAGAGACATGATCGACTAAAATCATCTGACCACCCTGCGGGTTATACGGACCGGGCAGGGGCTTACCATCAAGAATAAGCGCCGAACCGATGCCGGTAGAAATCGTTACGTAGAGTACGTAGCGATATTTGCGGCCGCTCCCCACGAGTGCTTCGCATACGCCACCAAGTGTTGCATCATTTTCAAGAACTACAGGGCAACCAAACTCTTTAGTGAGTGCAGCTACAATTGGGAGTTTTTTCCAGGTCGGAATATGGGTGCATGGGCCAATCGTGCCTTTGCGGCGGTCAATCTGGGCGGGCGCAGCTATGCCGATAGCGATGGGCTCGATTCGTTCACTTAACTCATGAATGGAGGCGCTTGTTTTAGTGAGCATGTCAGCTTCTGCTGCAGGAGTTGGAAAATCTACAAATTGAGAGATTCGTCCATGGCCGTTTACGCGACCAATACGTACTTTTGTGCCGCCAATATCTATGGCAATAACTTCTTTCTTGAGTCGTTCCATATCAGTATGATACCTGAGCTTAACTACTTTGGGCAAAACAATTATGCTTGCAAGGTGGAGGGTCTAACACTAGAATTTAAGCAGGTATTATGTTTTTATAGGCTTTTCTTAAAAAGCTGTTAGGAGTGACCTATGGTTCTCAAAAATTCGGTAGTAAAGATTGTGCTAGCAATCGCGGTAATAATTCTCATTGTTGCTGCGACCTTTGCGTACGGAAATTCTCAACGCCAAGCGCAAGAACAGCAGAAGTCGGACCAGAGTCAGCAAGCAAGCACCACGGAGTCCGCGAGTCCTTCATCTAGCCCTAGTGCGAGTGCCACGCCAACTACAAGCGCGAGCGCGACGAGTTCACCTACAACCTCTGTAAGCCCAAGTGCTTCTGCTGCTGCTCCTGCAACCCCGCAGGTTGCTCCTCCGAGTGGACGCACTCCGGCAACTGGCGGTGAATTGCTGCTGGTGATCCCAGCTGTGGCGCTTGGCATCTTGGTATACTCACGTCGCCTTAGCAAGAGACAGGTTGCTGTAGCCCTTAAGCGCTAAGCGGCGTTCTGACTTTACTTTCTTCAGATTCAGCGGTATAATCTAACCTGATTTGCGATTGGTATCGTGCTTTCTCGTGTATGAGAAAGGATGGCTCTCTCGACTGAGGCTTTACATAGAGCTTTGAGTCTTTGAGGTTGCTCGCTACCAAATCGCGAACATCTCTTTTAGAAAGGTAGGATAAGTAATAATTATGACTAAAGCACTCTCAATGGATCAGCTCATGGCTGAAACGGAGGTAAAGGCACCGATTACTGGTGACATCTTAGAAGGGACCGTGTTGTCGGTAGAAAAGCACGAGGTATGGCTGGATTTGGGCGCCGCCGGTACTGGTGTAGTATTGGGTCGAGAAATCGAATCAGCTGCTCGTTCTTTGCAGCCTGGCGACACGATTTCGGCTTCTGTGATTGAGCCAGAAACGCAGGAGGGGTACGTTGTGCTCAGTCTGCGTAAGGTAGCTAAAGAAAAGGGCTGGGAGGCTCTTGAAGAGCGCCTGAAGAGTGGCGAGACCTTCGGAATCGTACCGTTTGACGCTAACCGCGGTGGCTTGTTGATCGAAGTTGATGGTATTCGTGGTTTCTTACCAGTAAGTCAGCTTTCAGCCGAAAACTACCCACGTGTTTCTGGAGCCGATAAGGATGAAATCTTGCATCGCCTCAACCACTTGGTTGGACAGACTCTGATGGTGCGTGTACTTGACCTCGATCGTAAGCAGAATAAGCTGATCGTTTCTGAAAAAGCTGCGCGACGCGAAATGACGGAAGGCAAACTTGCCAACATCGAAGTGAATAGCGAAGTAGAAGGCATTGTGACCGGAATTGTAGACTTTGGTATCTTCGTGAACGTCGATGGTGTTGAGGGTATGATTCATATCTCAGAGATTGCATGGGATCGTGTAGATAATCCTGGCAAATATGTAAAAGTTGGCGAAAAGATTAAGGCCAAAGTGATCGCCATCGATCAAGACAAGCTCTCACTTTCCATGAAGCAGCTCACGGCCGATCCTTGGATTGAAGAAAGTAATCGTTTCTCGGTTGGCGATTCTGTGGATGGTACGATCAATCGCATTACTCCATTTGGTGCTTTCGTGCAAATTACGCCAGTCATTGAGGCCTTGGTGCACATCTCAGAGCTTTCTGAAGAGCACGTGGCTGATCCAAATGACTTGGTAAAGGTTGGCGAAAAGAAGACATTCCGCGTTATCGCAATCGATCCAGCTCAGCACAAACTATCTCTTTCGCTCAAGCCAGCAAAATCTGGTAAAAAGCAGGAAGGCTAAGCATACATGGGGCGACCCAAGGGCACAGCATCGCCAGAAAGAACCTGTCGAATGTGCCGGGGTCGTTTCCCGAAGAATGAACTAGAGCGCTGGGTGCTGCGTGGTAACGAGTTGATTCTCGATACAAAGCACCAAGAAGCCGGCCGAGGATGGTATAGTTGTCATAAGCCAGCTTGTTCGAGAAAAATGCACGAAGTAGGGGCACAAGTGGCGCTTTCTCGCCGACACCGAAAGCCAAAACAGGAGAAAACATCATGACCGAACCACAGGCCGAATTACGAAAAATACAGATTCCAGAAACCATCGCAGTACATGAATTTGCTGCGCGCTTAGAGGTGCCAGCTACGAAGGTGATTGGCGAATTGATGCGCAACGGCGTAATGGCGACTATTAATGAGTCAATCGATTTTGATACGGCCAGTATTATCTCCGAGGAATTTGGCGTACAGATAGAGCTAGAAGCTGCACAAGACGATCGACCGGTGCAAAATAAGCAGGTTGAGGGTGAGAAAAAAGATCGTCCGCCAGTGGTTGCTGTTATGGGGCATGTCGACCATGGGAAAACCAGTGTACTGGATGCGATTCGCGACACAGAGATTGCTGCCCGTGAGGCGGGGGGCATTACTCAGCACATTGGTGCGTATCAAGTACATCGTAAGGACCGCACGCTTACCTTTTTAGATACACCAGGACACGAGGCATTTTCAGCGATTCGCGCTCATGGAGTTCAGGCTACGGATGTGGTTGTAATTGTTATTGCAGCCGATGATGGAGTTAAGCCACAAACGCGTGAGGCTGTACGGCTAGCAAAAGATGCTGACGTGGGTATTGTTGTTGCTATTAATAAGGTCGATAAGGCTGACGCCGATGTGAATCGAATTAAGCAGCAGCTCTCAGAGATTGAGCTCATCCCTGATGATTGGGGTGGAGATACCCCGTGTGTTGAAGTATCGGCTAAGGATAAGTCCGGTCTTGAGGCGTTGCTCGACATGATTTTGCTCGTTGCCGATATCCATAAGCCAGAAGCAGTGTTTGCCGGACCAGCTGGAGGCGTTATTATTGAGAGTCACATGGAAACAGGTCGTGGAGCTACAATTACGCTTTTAATTGAGCGTGGAACTTTGAAGCAGGGAGACTATTTAGTGGCTGGCAGTACATACGGAAAAGTTCGATCTTTGGAAGATTTTTCTGGCCAGCATGCTAAAGAGGCAACGCCATCCATGCCGGTGGTTGTAACCGGCTTTAAATCAGTGCCGGCATTTGGTGATTGGTTTGAGGTAGTGGAGAACGAGAAAGTGGCTCGTGAGTGGCAAGTAAAACAAGAGCGTAAGAGTAGCATTAAAAGCATCGTAAAGCCAAAGTCGGTGAATGCCTCAGATCTTGCTCGGGCAGTGAGCCGAGGGGCTGTAAAAGAGCTTACAGTAATTGTAAAAGCTGATGCCCAGGGATCTTTGGAGTCAATTACGCAAGCTTTGCAGCTACTTGGTAATGATGAGGTTCAGGTGAAGATCGCGGCCAGTGGTGTTGGCGGAATTTCAGAGGGAGACATCCATATTGCCACTGCAACTGGGGCAATTATTCTCGGATTTCATACCACGATTTCTGGCGCAGTTAATCAATCTGCTAAGCGTTCGGGTGTAACCTTCCAGATTTATCAGGTGATTTATGACCTTCTTGACGATGTGCGAGGTTGGCTGACTGAACTCTTAGACCCAGAAGTTATTGAGACCGAAGTTGGTAAGCTCGAGCTTCTAGCTGTGTTTAAAACTACGAAAGATAGAGTAATTTGTGGTGGTAAGGTAGTGAAGGGCCAGGCAGAAGCAGATGCCACCGTTCAGATTGTGCGTGGAGGCGAAGTATTGGCAACCGCTAAGCTTATAGAATTGCAAAAGCAGATGCAGCCGGCACAAACAGTGATGGCTGATGAAGAATGTGGTATGGCAATTGAGCGAGGCGATGTCGCGCCAGAGGTTGGCGACACGTTTAAATTTATCCGTCGCGAAGTACGAGAGCGAACCCTGTAATGTCGCGACGCGCTGATCAGGTAGGGCGCGAGCTGCATCGGCACATGGCGCTAGCATTAACTG
Organism: uncultured Candidatus Saccharibacteria bacterium; assembly: GCA_964583675.1. Lineage (GTDB taxonomy): Bacteria > Patescibacteriota > Saccharimonadia > CAILAD01. The sequence continues at coordinate 92,613 of CAZOVH010000003.1, read as the reverse complement.
AAGTATTGCGTCAGGGGAAGCGAGTTACGATAACTCGCGTGAAGGTTACCGACGACTTGAAGACAATTCGCACTTGGTTGCAAGGCTGGGGGCGTTTGGATGAGGCTGAGCAGAAGCACGTAGAATATCAACTTAGACAAGCGGTACGCGAGGGGTCGCAAACTAAGTTTACGCCTCGGTTGGTGGTGCTCAATGATGACAGTGCAGACTATGCGGAACACATTGATCGTTTGTTGCAAGAAGATTCTTAAGCAAGCGGGTTTGACCAGGACACCCAAGAGGGCATAAGATAGGCATATGAAGCGAGTTTTGTTAGTTGAAGATAATGATTTTATTCGTAAGATGTATCTTATGAAGCTCGGGAAATCTGATGCTATTGAAGTATTAGAGGCTCCCGATGGACCAACTGCGCTCGAGGTGTATCAAACAAGTAAGCCAGATCTTATTTTGCTAGATATTATGATGCCAAAAATGAGCGGGTTAGAGGTGTTAGAGGAGCTACATAAGCGCGGTTCGAAGACGCCTGTAATTATTCTTTCTAATGTTATGAGTGCCGAGACACGAGAAATTGCCACCAAGTTTGGTGTGGTTGATTACATTATTAAAAGCGATTTAACTCCGTCGCAAGTGCTCGAAAAGATCGAAAAATATATTTAGGCTAGTGTAATCGGGCCAGCATTGCATATATCTTGCCCGGTAACTATGGCTTTATTTGGTAGCTGGGCTCGCATAATCTCAATTGTACCGTTGGTGAGATGGAGGAGCAGTTGCTTGTTCTCGCAACTGAGCTTGATTGCCTGTGCGGGCTGGGCATTCACGATTCGGACTTCGTGAAGTGTTAGGGGCTGGGCTGTACCGCGTACAGATACGCGGAGTCTGGTCCCTGGCCAGCCGCTGTAGGCTTGTACCCTGCGAGTAAGTTCTGTTGTGGATACGGTGTGCGGATCAATATCGCCATCATGTTTTTTGATGAGTTGTGAGTAGGTGGGCGCAAGAGATTCATTTTGTGGCTGGGGAGTGAGCGAGCCGATTAGGTAGTCTCGTAGTGTAGGTATAAGTAGCTTTCGGCTGGTTTCTAAGAGCTGCCCCCAGAGCTCTTGCTTAGAGATATCTGCTGTAATTTCAAAGCTTTTCTGAGCGAGAATTGGTCCGGCATCCATTTCCGATGTAACCAGCATAATTGATGTCCCAGCTTCTTTGTCGCCTGCCAAAATAGTACTTTCCAGTGGCGCTGGACCACGATGTTTGGGGAGCAATGATGGGTGAATATTTACGATGCCTTTGGGGAAGATATGTAGCGTCTCATCGGGCAGAATCTTGCCGTATGCAAAAAGTACACCAGCTGTTGGTTGGAGTTGAGTCAAATCATCGGTTATTTCGCCGAGTTTACGTGGGGCAAAGAGGCGGATGGAGTTATCTTGGGCTAGCTGGGCTATGCGAGAGACACGTTGATGGGTGTGGGCATGGTCTTTGGGCGGCTGAGTTACGATGGCTATCACCTCAAGCCACGGTTCAACTAGCAAATCTTCAAGAATCAGTGCACTGGAGGCACTCGACCCGAAAAAAACTAAGCGATGTTTAATGCCGGTGCTGTTGGGCATCAAGAATTTCCTGCGGGATTTCTGCTACGCTTACGAGTTGGCCGCTATCATCAAGCTTGAGTAAGGTTTCGGCATCTTGAACCATGTCGATGAAGAGCTTGCCATGCATGTGGTCAATTTCGTGCTGAAAGACACGCGCCGGAAAGCCTTCAAGGGTGAGGCGCACCTCTTCACCTTCAAGTGTGAGGGCCTTGACCTTTACTTTGTTGGCGCGGGGAACTTTTGCGTAATAGCCTGGTACGCTTAAGCAGCCTTCTACATCGACGGTGAAGTCTCGACTTTTTTGGATGATTTCTGGGTTAAGAAACGTTAAGAATGTCTGATCTTCACCGTCGTCAAAGTTATTGCGTACCACGGTAAGCTTTATTGTCTCGCCAATTTGAATAGCTGCCAGGGCGGCGCCATATTCGCTGTCGTGATCCCAATCAAGTGTGGTGTCGATCATGTCTTGGGCAAGTTTTTCGATTTCTGGCGTTACGCGCGTAATGCGGAGAGATTTTTTGCGCAATGTGGAATCGGGAATGGTGACGAGCTTTCTAATCATTCTATTATTACATCAGAAAATTGAAATTGGGTCAATATCATAGCTCGTGTCACGGGGGAGTTTGCTAGCCAGTTCGGTAAGTTTGCTGCGGTGGCTGGTTTTACAAATAATGTGCGCGATGTAGCCTTGTCCAGTTCGAGCATGATTAGGGATGGCGGGACCGAGAAAAGCAATTCCTTCCGACTTCACCTCTTTGAGCCAGTCCTCAGCTTTATTGAAGGCGATATCGGATGTTTTTCCAAAAAAATTAATGCGGGCTAAATATTGATAGGGCGGGTAGTGGAATTGCTTGCGGCGGCTGAGCTCATCTTCGGCAAAGCCTTGCCAGTCGTGCGATAGAATTGGTAGCCATTGAGGATTTTCGGGTTGGCGGGTTTGGATAATTACTTCTCCAGCGATGTCTCCACGACCGGCTCGACCGGCGGCTTGCATGACGAGTCCGACACCGCGTTCGCGGCTCTGAAAATCGTCCCCAAATAGTAGTTCATCACCGGCGACTATGCCCACCAGTGTTACGCGCGGGAAATCGAGACCCTTTGCGATCATTTGGGTGCCGATGAGAATGTCTGTGTCACCACTTTCGGCATCGGCAAGCATCTCTTGCAGTGAGCCTTTATGCGCCTCATCGCGATCAATCCTTGCAAGCTTGGCTTGGGGAAAATGTTTTCGGACCTCCTCCACTAGTTGCTTGGTGCCAAAACCATGATAGTGTAGGTTGCTGCTTCCGCAGACCGGACAGATGCTTGGAGGGAATTGGGCAAAATTACACATGTGGCAGCGCAGGCGGGCTTCGTCAGCATGAAAGACTAAGCTCGTGTCGCAGTGGGGGCAGCTTTGGGTACTGCCACAGTCCTCGCAAGTGAGACGCCTTGCTGAGCCCCGTTTGTTGTGAAGCAGGAGTGCTTGTTCGCTACGCTCTAGTCGAGCCTGCAGGCTGCGTATAAGCTCTGGCGAGAGTGGCGAGTAAATGCCTCTCATATCGACGGTTTGTACCGACGGAAGTTCTCGTTTTTGGTGTCTTTCCTTAAGATGGGTTGACTCAAGCCGATCAAGCTGGGCTAGGCGCATAGTCACAATATCGTGGGTGGCGCTCCCAAACGCAAGTTGAGCGCCAGTGATTTGCGCTAGCTTAGCGGCTACTTCGCGGGCTTGATAACGAGGAGCGTTTTCTTGCTTATAACTGGTGTCGTGAGCTTCATCAACAATAATTAAGCCAAGATTATGGATCGGCAGAAAAAGACTAGAGCGTGGGCCTAAATAGAGTTTGGCTGTTGTTGAGTTGAGGCAGTCGAGCCAAATATTTCTACGTTGTATCGCCGTCAAGCCAGAGTGGGACACGACCATTGAGTCATGGAATAGTCGATCGAGCCGTTTCCCAAGTTGTTGAGTCAAAAATATTTCTGGCGATAGGTATAGCACAGATCTATTTTGGTGTAAAAAATGTTCGATAAGTTTTTCATACACATGGGTCTTACCAGATCCGGTTACGCCTTGCAGTAGGATGGGTTTACTAGTGGTTAAAATGGTTTGGAAGACGGTTTCTTGGGCGGGAGAAAGGGTTATTTGGGGTTGATTGCTGGTATGCGGGGCAAGCTCTTTTATGTTTGAGGCGCGTCGTTTTGCAGATAGGCCACTCGGAAGGATAGCTCCCCAGACAGCGTGCGAAGAAGCGGCGTAGTAGTATTTGATCCATTCAGCGAGATCGAGTAGCTGCTTTGGAATGGTAACTTGCTCTAGATTGGATGCAATGCCCTTGATCTTGCTGTGCAGCTCTTTGGGTGGTGCTGTTTCAGCGGTGACGACACCGATGCTTGAGCGGCGACCAAATGGGACTTGTACAAGTTGACCAGCTTTTAAGGGCTCGACGCTAGAGTACGTAAAGGTGCGTGGCGCTATCTGTGCATAGGCCACTACGTCGATTTCATAAAAAAACACCGGTTCTTTCATCCTGAATCTAGTTTACACCTTTATTTTGGTTGCAGGCGCATCAGCGCACAGGTATGATAGTGAGAGTCGCACAGCCAAAAAAACTGGCACGCGTTAAGAATAAGTGCATGGATAAGAAATTACGACGTAGATTGTATATGGTGATTATCGCCCTGGTAGTGGCGGTTATTTTGGTGTTACCGCGCGAAGATCGAGTATTGCGGGCGATTGGGATAAATGCAGGTAACCCTCAGGTTAAGTTGGGCTTAGATTTATTGGGCGGCACGAGCCTCACATATGAGGCAAAGCTCGACGAAACCTCAGCCGAAGACCGTACCAAAGCGATGGACGGTGTTATTAATGTTATTACAAAGCGCGTAAACCCTACTGGCACAAGTGAAGTTGTGGTTCAGCAGTCGGGCGAGAATCGTGTGGTAGTTCAGCTACCTGGCGTAACTGACTCCAAGGCGGCGGCTGATCAAATTGGTCGCACCGCTACTCTGAGTTTTTATAAAGTTGATCCAGCCAGCGAGGTACCAACACCAACCGAGCTATCTGGAAAAGATTTAGAAAGTGCGACCGCTCAAATTGATCCTCAAACGGGACAGCCAGTTATCTTATTCCAAATGCAGGGTGGCGAGGCGACAGAAAAGTTTGCACAGCTCACAAAAGATATTAACGAGACAGAGGGCGCTCGTCTGGCAATCGTACTTGATAATGAGGTGCTGTTTAACGGGTCTGTTTCCACTCCAATCACCGATGGGCGAGGCCAAATGACCGGCTTTGAAACTGTACAGACTGCCCAGGAAACGGCAGTCCTCCTCAATGCCGGTGCACTACCAGTACCGGTAGATCTGGTTAGTCAGCGCACCATTGGAGCTACTTTGGGGGCAGAGTCTATTTCTCGCTCGATTATTGCTGGAATTATAGGTGTACTAGCAGTGGTAATTTTTATGGTGATGAGCTACCGATGGGCGGGCGTGATTGCTTCGGCAGCCTTGGTGCTGTATGTGATATTTAATGTTGCGCTCTTTAAGGTATCAAGTATTACCCCGTGGCCAATTGTTCTTACGCTGGCCGGAATAGCTGGGTTTGTACTCTCGGTTGGAATGGCGGTAGACGCAAACATTTTGATATTTGAACGTATGAAAGAAGAGTTGCGATCTGGTAAATCTGTGAAATCGTCATTGGATATCGGCTTCTCACGTGCCTGGAGTTCGATCCGCGACTCAAACACCTCAACACTCATTACCTGCTTTATTTTGTATAACTTTGGTGCACCAATTATTAAAGGCTTCGCCGTTACATTGGCAGTTGGAGTGGTTATTTCAATGCTCACCGCAATTTCTGTATCAAGAACATTTCTTGGGCTATTCGTGCGCACTAAGTTTGGACAGAACCCTCAGCGATATAGCGGTGTGCGCTTACCACTACCAGATGCTCAGGTTAAGGAGGGCGTTCGATGAATATAGTTGGTCGCCGAAAGCTTTGGTTTGCGATATCAATCTTGGTTATCTTGCCCGGAATTATTGCTTTGGCATTGTGGGGTCTAAAGCCAGGTATCGATTTTGCAGGTGGTCAGGTGATGGAGGTTGGTAAAGTTGTCGAGTCTGACAAGATAAAGCCAGTCTTTGAGCAGGTAGGAGTGAGGGATATCACGATCACAACTACCGGTTCGGGTACTGTCTTGGTGCGTTATCGAGATGCCGAAGGTAAGTCCTCTGCAGATTCGAATGAGGAGATTAAAGCAGCATTGATGCAGGTGGGTGCCGAGCAGGTGAGCTACGAATCAGTTGGCCCGGCAGTGAGTCGTGATATCACTCGCAATGCAGTTATTTCTGTGGCACTCGCAGCAGTTGCAATCGTGATATTTATGGCCATTTCCTTCCGCAATACGCCACCGCCAGTTAGTCCGTGGAGCTTTGGTGTTACAGCTGTAATTGCTTTGTTGCACGACACGATTGCGCTCCTGGGTATTTTTGCGATTCTTGGACATTTCTATAATGTTGAAATTGACTCACTCTTTATTACGGCGGTGCTTACAACTATTGGGTTTTCAGTTCACGATACGATTGTTGTGTTTGATCGAATTCGTGAAAACCTCAAGCGATATACACATTCCTTCGATATTATTGTGAACGACAGTATTGTTGAAACGGTAGCACGCTCGCTCTCGACTAGCATTACGGTGCTATTTACGCTGCTTGCCTTACTTATATTTGGTGGTGAATCAATTCGGCTTTTTGTGCTAGCTTTGCTTCTCGGTGTTTTACTAGGAACGTACTCATCAATATTTAACGCTGCGCCGATGCTCGTGGTTTGGAACAATTACAAATTAAAACGTCAAGCAAAGAAAAAGTCTCGACCAACTACTGTCAAGCCTAAGAAGGCATAGCTGGTTAACTGACTAAGGGCTTTTTACTACGTAGAGACCGTTAACAGCGTCTGAATCCTGTTTATTTTCCAGACTGGCTGTGAGGGTAAATTTCGTGCCATCGGAGGTATAGCCATATTTAATGACAACTCCATTTTCGGCATTACTGAGTGGGTCGGTTTTAATTTCGCGTAAATATGGCGGGTTTGAACTAGTGAGGGCAGATAATACTTCAATATCATTGCCGCTTGGATAGGTGCCATTGGCTTTCTTGTAAGCAGCCAGAGCAATCGCAATAGTGTTCAGACTATCTTTGCGCTCGGAGTCACGTTTGGCAGATTCGGTGAGATTCGTGGGGGTTGGGCTCGAATTTTGGGACGCACTAGGGGTGCTTACTATCGTTTGTTGAGGGGTATTTTGGCTCGTTGGTTTCTTTAAGAGGTTGAAGGCTAAAAAGCTTCCGACTCCCAAAATAAGCACGATAGTAATTGCAATAATAATATAGTTGGCTTTGGAGCTACCGGCTGATTTTTGAGAGGTTGCTGCTGCAGCCAGCAGGGCATCTGCTCGAGCTAAAGCGACATCTGCTTCTGGCTTTGGTGTATCCGCCATGGCTGGCTGAGGGTTGGAAGGTGTTTTGGGTGTATTTTTTGCTATTAATTCTAAGGGAGAGACATATTCTGGGTGCGGCATACTCTTGGTTTGCTCGGTGTCACTTGTATTTAAGAGATAGGGGCTTGGCCTATGAGGCTTTGGTATGTCCTCTGTGCTGTCGTCTGGTGTCTCTACGCTCTCTAGAGATGGGGTAGGAGCGCTGGGCGTGGTGTTGTCTTCATTGATGATGGATGTATCTGGTGTGATGGTAGGGACTGGGGTGTCAGCTGTCTCTAAAGAACTTTCTGGTTCAATCGGAGATTCGATTTCTGGTGTCTCGAGAGTCTCTATTTGTTGTGCGAGGCGTCGGCGATATTGTGATGAAGTTCTGTGATTGATAATTCGAGGCTTTTCCACTTGCTCGTGAGCTGGAGATGCTTCTTCATGAGGCTTATTAATGGAAGCAGTCTCTGTGGGGGTAGGATCGTTAAACAGTAGTTCGTCTAGTCCACGAGGCGCTTCTAGATTGCCTGGCAGTGCATGATCAGGGTGTTGATGAGTAGGCTCCTGCTGGATTGTGTCATCCTCATCGCGGGCTGGTGCATGGTTATGGTGTCTTCTTTGAAGGTAGCCGCAGGTTACGCACAAATTGCCCACCTCTGAGCTGGTGAGCTGCGAATAGCATTGGGGGCAAGTTTGATTCATCTCTACGTTTGGCGCCTTATGTATGTGCCTTTATTGTATCAAACAAACTTATGCTTAAGCTATTGTAAAAAATACTGTTGCAATTTACACTATAAATATATATTGAAATCAACCAAAAAAATAATCTGAAAAAAGAAAGATATAACGTTAGAAAAACAATGCTTCAATACTTCATTACATCAAAAACTCGACGAAAAATTATTACTGTTTTCTCTAAATACCCGGATTATCGCGTACATGTTCGTGGGCTTGCAAAGCTGATACGTGAAGATCCGGGTAATGTTGCGCGTGAACTTGAGCGCCTGCACCGTATTAAATATGTATCTAGTGCAAAACAAGGGAATACAAAGCTGTATTGGGTGAATCAGGACTTCTCAATTTATAAGGAATTGCAGAGTATCGTATTAAAAACAACCAGGAAAACCAAATAACATGATGAAAAAAAGCCAACTTACGATCAAAAAAATTATGCGAGATTTACGTCGTTATGAAGCTCAGGCGGGCATGAATCATGATGCCACCATGATTCGCTCGGTGCGCTCGTATCACTCAGAACGCCCGCTCGGCTTCCAGTCGCGCTCCAGCCACTCCTACTTTGTTCGGTAGCAATACGGTATAATTACCTCCAGATGGAGGATTATCAAAAAATACGCTGGGTCTTACCAGGCGACGACAGGCCAGAAGTCGCCAAGCTTGCGGAGTCTATTGTGCAGGCCCGCGGGGTAGACCCAGATAGTTTTTTTAATCTAGACTACAAAAATTTGGGAGACCCATATTTGCTTGCCGATATGGAGAAAGCCGTAAGCCACCTGTTGGCGGTACGTGATCGTGGTGGAAAAGTAGCTATTTACGGCGATTACGATATAGATGGGTTGACCGCGACTTCCTTGCTTTTAGATGCGTTAACAAGCTTTGGCTTTGATGTTATAAGCTATATCCCAGATCGGTTTGAAGAAGGATATGGACTCCATACTCCGGCTCTGGAATACCTGCACGGACAGAGGATTGATACTGTAGTGACGGTAGATTGTGGAATTTCGGCAGTTAAACCGATACGTGCAGCTGCCGCATTAGGCCTTCACGTTATTGTGACGGATCATCATACGGTGCCAGACATTGAGCCGGAAGGTGCAGTGGCTCTGATTAATCCGTTACGAACTACGAGCACCTATCCTGAGCGTTCACTTGCCGGAGTTGGGGTGGCCTTTGCGCTAGTACGGGCCTTACAAGCTCAAGATCCGGATTCTCTTCCAGTTGGGCAAGAAAAATGGCTGCTCGATTTGGTTGCGCTAGGTACAGTTTGTGATGTCGTTCCGCTCACCGGCGAAAATAGACTTTTGGCATCCTACGGTATCCAGGTTGCACGCAAGAGTCGGCGTCCCGCATTTCGAGCTTTAGCTGAGGTGAGTAAGGTTGATTTAGTCCGCTTGGTGGCGAGCGATTTTGGCTTTCGTTTTGGGCCACGCTTGAATGCTGCTGGCCGTCTGGAGCATGCAGCCACAGCTTTAGAGCTATTGACGAGTCAGAGCTTTGTAGAAGCGCAAGCATCAGCCGCTAGACTTGATGAGCTGAATATGGAGCGCCGCAGTACAACGGAAGCAATCCAGGCGGAAGTTTTTGCGGCTGCTGAGCACTATGCAGACGATGCAATTTTGGTGCTTTCAAGCCCCGACTGGTCACACGGTGTGGTGGGGTTAGTTGCTAGTCGCGCCGCCGAACAGTTTGGCAAGCCTACGATCATCCTGCAGGAAGAGGGCGAGTTTTCTAAGGGCTCGGCTAGAAGTGTGGGTGATTTTTCAATCATTGATGCATTGCGGAACTGTGAGTATCTTTTTGAAAAATTTGGTGGCCATAAAGCCGCGGCCGGTATGACTTTGCGAACTGAGGCGATTCAGGAGTTGCGCATTGCGCTGAATAACTATGCAAATGATGAACTGCGTAAGTTGATGCAGCGTGAAGTAAGGGCTGATGTGACGTTGAGTGAGGCGTTTATTTCGCTTGATGGTTTAACTCAGCTTGAATCATTAGAGCCAACTGGACAGGCAAATCCGGCGCCAATTTTTTATTATCGGGGCGTGCTTGATAGTATGAAGCTCGTGGGCAAGCAGAGTGATCATGCTCAAATTAGTTTTAAGGTTGATGGGACTGTGCAGCGAGCCATTGCCTTTCAGGCTCCGAGTAAGTGGCCATTTCTTAGTCAGGGCGCTGAGGTAGAGTTGCTCCTATCAATACGCGAAAACGAATGGCAAGGAGTACGGCGTGCCCAGCTCGAAGTTCTGCAAGCCCGGGAGCACGAAGTCGATGAGTAAGTCGGAGCAACTAGTTGCTTTAAAGCAAATGCAGCGTTTTACGAAGGCCGAACAGCAGCTTATTGAGGAGGCCTACCAGATAGCGCGCGATGCTCATGCTGGTCAAAAAAGAAAAAGTGGTGAAGCTTATATAGCTCATCCGGTCGCGGTTGCTCAGATTCTGTATTCCTGGCAGCTGGATGCGCCTACCGTCGAAGCTGGTTTGTTGCATGATGTTGTTGAAGATACGGCCATCTCTTTGGCGCAGATTGAAACACATTTTGGGCAAGACGTTGCGCGAATTGTGGATGGTGTTACGAAAATCGGTCGGTTGCGAGAGGAGCGCGTGGTACTGGAGAGCCATCGATCGCTTGAGAATATACGAAAGCTTTTAGTGGCAATGGCGAAAGACGTGCGCGTGATCTTGGTGAAACTAGCCGATAGACTACATAATATGCGCACACTCAAGGCCTTATCAAAGGAGAAGCAAATCAGGATTGCCCGCGAAACACTTGATGTATATGCACCAATAGCCAACCGCCTAGGGATGGGAGATGTTAAGGCTGAGCTAGAAGATTTGGCGTTTGAGATCTTAGAACCAGAGCAATATCGTTCGTTAAAAAAAGAAGTAACTCCTCGCATTGCTCGAGCTAAAGCTGCCCTAGAAGAGGTAGTTGCCGCAGTTGAGTCGGAGCTGCATGCGCAAAATATTTCTGGAAAGATCGAATTTCGTATCAAGCATCTGTATAGCTTGCAGCGCAAACTTGCGAAATATGATCATGATTTCACAAAGATTCGAGACTTAATCGCAGTCCGTATTATCACCTCATCCGTCGAGGATTGTTATCGAGTACTCGGTATTATCCACGGTCTGTATCCGCCTCTTCCTCATTACATTAAAGACTATATTGCCGTCCCTAAGCCAAATGGCTATCAGTCCATTCACACCACTGTGCTTGGCAACCAAGATATATTTGAGGTACAAATACGCACTCAAGCTATGCATGAATATGCCGAACATGGACTGGCTGCCCATTTTTATTACGATGGCCAAAAGAATACGCAGGCCTATGTGAGCGGTACTACGCAGGCTCTTACAAAGAAGTATAAATGGATACAAAATTTACTCGATTGGCAAGAACAATTAACAAATGAGAAAAATTTACAGGAGGGATTTAAGCTAGATTTGTTTAAAGAGCGCATTTTTGTATTCTCACCAAAAGGGGATTTGTATGATCTTCCGCGCGGTGCGACGCCAATAGATTTTGCGTTTCAAGTGCATACTCAGCTAGGGCTTTCGTGTCGTGGGGCTAAGGTAAATGACAGAATCGTGTCGTTGGACCAGCCGTTAGAAAACCGTGATATCGTAGAAATTTTTGCATTTTCTAAAGAGCCACGCCCAAGTCGAGATTGGTTAAGTTTTGTAGTTACTGCTAAAGCTCGCTCACAAATTAAGAATTGGCTCCTTTTAGAGGATAGGACTGCGGAAGAGCGACAGGGTCGGGAATTAGTTGACGAATATTTGCAGCAGCATGAGCACGGTAAATGGCGCTCATATAAACTCGGTCTGCGTAAGGAGATTCTTAGGCGACTTCATTATGAAGATGAAGCAAGTTTATTTGTAGCGATAGGCGAGGGGATACTGCAGCCGAGTGAAGTTTTGCGAGAACTCCTGTATAAGCCATCGTTAATCCGGCGCCAGCCGGCCTTAGTGGCAAATATCATGCGCCGTACTCGTACGGCACGTCCAGTGCCACTTATACCAGGTATTGAGCGTCAACATGTATCTCGGGCGGGCTGTTGTGCGCCACGATACCCTGAAAAAATTGTTGGTTTTGTGAGTCGGCTTGGCATTTTTCGTATCCACCTAGAGAGCTGTTCGGAAATCGCCGATCAGCGTGAGCGATGCGTGCCGGCCTATTGGTATTATGATTCGTCTGACCGGATTAGGATACAGGGCTCGCGAGAGACGACTGCTGCTATGTTGCGGGCAATCTCTCAGCATTTACACGCTTTTGATGCACGAGCAAATTCTCTCAAAGAATCCAATGTGGGAGACCAAGTGCAGTTTGATATTACTTTAGCGCTCGTACGCATGGATAAGCTAACATCGCTGGTGCGAGCCTTGCGACGTATACCGGGAGTTAGTTCTGTTGAGCACTCAGTTCAATCTCAGCGTTAGAGTCTTGTATTCCTGGGGCTAATCTGGTACTATCTTAAGGTCTATGTTACAAGTTGAACGCAAAGAAGAAGAATCGTTAGAAAGCCTCATCCGACGCTTTAATAAGAAGGTCACTCAATCTGGCCTGATGACTGCTGCTCGTCGGAAAAAGTTTTACGAAAAGCCCCTAACTAAGCGAGCTGAGCGTGAAATTGCTATACGTAAGCGTGTACGCAAAGAGCAGAAAACCCGCGAAGCTTACGCAATTCGAGGCTAACAACGCATGAACCTGGAGCAGAATCTCGAAGCTGATTTGCTAGAAGCAATGAAGGCTCGCGATGAGATACGCGTCCAGGTTTTGCGTTTGGTAAAAGCCGCGCTCAAAAATCAGTCTATCGAGGTAAAGGGCGAGCTAACTCCGCAGCAAATGTTGGCCGTTCTGCAGAAAGAAGCGAAAAAACGCCAGGATTCAATTACGCAATATCGTGATGCTGGACGTAATGATTTAGTTGAGCAAGAGCAGGCTGAATTGGAGATCTTGGAAGCCTATCTTCCTGAGCAGGCTACAGAAGAAGAGCTTCGCGAGGCCGTGAAGGCTGCCGTAGCAGAGGTAGGCGCTAGTCCTGCCGCTATGGGGCAGGTTATCGCGCGTGTTCGTGAACAGTTTTCTGGTGCTGTTGACGGCGCAGCACTTGCTGCTATGGTACGCGAAGAACTTCAAAAGGCGTCATGAGCCTTCATTTATATATGCCGGGCGGCACTCCAAAAGAGTTGGATAGTGCCACCTGGCAGCAGCTCTTTTTGGCTTGGCAGGAGCAGTGTAATCCTGAATTGCATGGGGGTGTTTTGGTGCAGTTTGTAGATTCTGGGGCAATGCAGGAGCTTTCCCGCATTCATCAAGGCAAAGATGAGCCAACTGATGTGCTCTCTTTCACCTATAGTCCGCCTATGCTTGGCAGCGCAGATGAACTGGTGTGTGGTGAAATTGTTATCTGTACAGAGGTGGCGCAACAGAACGCCGAAAAACTTACAGTTACGCTCAGTGTCGAATACGCAACGCTTTTTGTGCATGGGCTTATTCATTTGGCGGGGTATGATCATGCTTCCAAAGAAGACCGAAAGCGATTCGAAGCGTTGACGCATGGTATTATGGAAACAGGAGGGCTAACGCCGGTATCATTATGGTAGGATTAGCAAGCTTTAGGCACGCCATACGAGGCTTACGCATGGTTGTCTCACGCGAAAGAAATGCCAAAATCCACGTTGGAGCAGCAGTTTTGGCACTCAGTACAGCATTTATAGTAAGAATCACTTGGCTAGAATTAGCTTTGGTGATTGCCATGATAGCCTTGGTTTTTTTTGCAGAGATTGTAAATACTGCGATTGAAAAATCGCTAGATACGATGGCAACAGAGAATCACCAAGTAGTGAAAGTGGTAAAAGATATGACCGCTGGGGGTGTATTGGTCACTGCTGTGGCGGCACTATTCGTGGCGGGCTGCATATATATTCCAGCAATTCTTAGGTTGTTTTCACGATGATCATTATGTTTGGTAAACCTGGTGCAGGTAAGGGGACGCAGGCGAATTTGTTAGTGCAAGAAGAGCGGTATGTTTTGGTAGGTGCAGGTGAGATTTTGCGCTCAGAAGCTCAGCACAATCCGTCTCTTGCTGAGGCAATGAATGCCGGTAAATTAGTGGGTGGAGATCTGCTTTTTCCTCTGATTGGCAAAAAACTGGAGGAATATGGTCATAAGCGTATTATTCTAGATGGTTTCCCCCGAGATAGACCTCAGGCAGACTGGCTGAAATCTCAGTTAGAGAAAAATCCTCCAGAAAGGATTGATTTGGTGATATTGGAAATTAGTGATGACGAAGTATATGCGCGACTCGCAAAACGAGGACGCACAGATGACACAGCGGAGGCTATCAAGGCACGCTTAGAAATATATCAACATGACGTGCGTCAGGCCATCGATTTGTTGGGTGAATCAGCAAATGTTCATTATTTAGACGGGATAGGCAGTGTTGAAGAGGTGCATGAGCGAGTATTGCACGCAGTAGCGGGAGGATTAGCATGAAGACACAGGTAAAGACGGCGCAAGAAATTAGGGATATGCGTGCCAGCGGTAAGATATTGGCTACTATTTTAGAAGAGCTTATTGATAAGGCTCAAGTAGGCATGCAGACGCGTGAGATTGATCTCATGGCGCGCAAGCTGCTTGATCAGCACAAAGCCGAAGCTGCATTCTTAAACTACCAGGGATTTCCTGGCTCGATTTGCATTTCAATTAATGAGGAGATTGCTCACGGCATACCTGGAGAGCGGGTTATGGAGGCTGGCGATCTGGTCCACTTTGATTTCGGTGTTCGATATAACGGCATGATTACCGATGCAGGTAAGAGTTTTGTGCTTGGCTCTGAACCAACAGCTGATCAGAGTCGCTTGTTAACAGGAACGCAAAAAGCGCTAGATGCAGCAATTGCCCAGGTAAAAGGTGGAGTGAGAATTGGTGATATTGGGGCAGCAGTTGAGGCAGTATGTGACCAGCATAATCTTAAGGTTGTCTATGAGCTATGCGGGCACGGCGTGGGGCACAGCGTACATGAAGAGCCGACTATTACAAATTATGGAACAAAGGGGACTGGTGAGCGTCTCAAGGCAGGATGGACAGTGGCATTAGAGCCCAATGTTTCACTTGGCGACCATGATATGTATCTAGCCGATAATGGTTGGACCTGGATAACACGAGACGGTTCTCTTGCTGCACAATTCGAGCATACTGTGCTAGTTACAGATAGCGGTGTCGAAGTTTTGACCACCCTATAGTTGTATCTGAATAAATAATTAGTTCAAAATGCTATCGTATACATAATTTGCACTTTCTGAGTGTACTGGTATACAATTTTTGTATGCAATATAGCCTTCCGAAAATACCAGAGGCATTATAAGTGGCTGCGAAACGTGAAACTACGTATGTCGGCCTTGATATTGGCACCACAAAGGTGGCCTGTGTAGTAGGGGTTGCTCACCCGGAGAGCCCTGATGTTTCGATTATGGGGCTTGGTTCAGCTCCTACTGCTGGCGTTAAGCGAGGAGTAGTGGTTGACCTGGAAGACACTGTAAGTGCCGTTACGGCTGCTTTAGAAGAAGCTGAACGCATGAGCGGTACAGTGATAGAAAAAGTTACTGTTTCGGTAGATGGTAGCCACATACAGAGTCTCAACTCGCGCGGTGTAATCGCTGTTAGTCGGGCCGATAAGCAGATAAGCCGGGAAGATATGGCTCGAGCAGAAGATGCGGCTGCGGCTCTTTCACTAGAGGCAAATCGTGAAATCCTCCGGGTTATTCCTCGCTCATATATTGTTGATGGTCAAGGAGGGATAGTTGATCCTTATGGCATGACCGGGGTACGACTAGAAATTGATACTCATATAATTACAGCTTCAATTCCAGCGATGAAGAACCTTGATGATGCCGTACACCGTGCTGGCATAGTTTCTAATGGGTATGTAATTACGCCTCTAGCATCTGCGCGAGCCTGTCTCACTAAGCGTCAGAAGGAGTTAGGGGTAGCTTTAATTGATATAGGTGCTGAGACTACCGGTATTGCGATTTTTGAAGATGGCAAGATTAGCTATACCAATATCATTCCTCTAGGGAGTAATCACATCACGAAGGACTTGAGTCATGCCCTACGCACTACGATGGATACTGCTGAAAAGATCAAGTGTCAATTTGGAGTTGCTCAGAAGCCAAAAGCTAAGGACACCACTAAGTACGATCTTTCTGATATTGGCATACGTGGCTCTCTATTGGCCCGTGAACTGAATACGATTATTGAAGCCCGATTAGCTGAATTCTGCGACCTAATAACACGTGAACTCGCTAAGGCGGATGGTGGCGCGGCGATGCTGGCAAGTGGCGTGATCCTGACTGGCGGAGGGTCCAAACTGAAGGATCTGTCAGAATATATGGAGCAACAGCTTAAGTTGCCGGTTGCCCTTGGGCAAGCTCGCTCGATCAGTGGAATTATCGATCGAGTTAAGGACCCGGCGTATGCAACAGCGATTGGCTTGATGCTTGAGGACTTGGAAAAGCCACAAGCTGCAGATTCTATTAATGACAAAATTGGTCAGGCCTTCGGAAAAGTCCGCTCTATATTTAAGGGCTTTATACCTCGCTCTTCATAGCTATATCGAGAGGATATCAGGTATTTACAGGTGGTATCTGTAAATTAGAACACATAAATAGTTCAAAAAACACATGTAAAATTATCGAACACAATATTTGACTTTGCATGAATACAGGATTTATACTGTGGGCAAGTGTGAAATAACTTCACAAGTAATATATGTGTGTAGCAGAGACGGGTGGTGTGGGCCATCCGATCGTACAGAGTAAGGAAGGGTGCTAAATGGCAGAAGTTCTACCAGAGATTGAGGCATTTGCTCGAATTAAGGTAATTGGTATAGGTGGAGGCGGCGGTAACTCGCTGAACCGCATGATTCAATCCAAAATTCGTGGTATTGAGTTTATTGCTATTAACACAGATGCGCAGGCTCTTCATTACAGTCAAGCTAATAAGAAGATACATATTGGAAAAGAAACGACTCGAGGCCTAGGAGCAGGCGCAAACCCTGAAATTGGCGCACAGGCTGCCGAAGAAAATGAAGACGAGATTTACGCTGCTCTTAAAAATTCTGAGATGGTGTTTATTACGACCGGCGAAGGTGGCGGGACAGGTTCTGGAGCCGCACCGGTAGTCGCTCAGATCGCACGTGATATTGGCGCGCTCACGGTAGGCATTGTGACTCGGCCATTTAAGTTCGAAGGTGATCGTCGACGCAAAATCGCAGAAGAGGGAATTCAGCGTCTTAAGGAAAAAGTTGATACACTTATCGTCATTCCCAACGATCGCATTTTGCAGATAATTGACCGAAAAACATCACTTCTGGATGCTTTCGCAACAGTTGATGACATTCTCCGTCAGGGTGTGCAGGGTATTTCGGATTTGATTACTGTGAACGGCTTGGTAAATCTCGACTTTGCTGATGTTGAGGCCATTATGCGTAATGCTGGCTCAGCTCTGATGGGAATTGGTATGGGCAATGGTGATAACCGAGCGGTTGACGCTGTAAAGCAGGCCATAGATAGTCCGCTCTTGGAAGTTTCTATACAGGGCGCTAAGGGTGTGATGATTAACTTTACTGGTGGTCGCGATATGGGAATGCACGAAATTGAAGAAGCAGCTCAGCTGGTGCACAACGCGGTTGATACTGACGCCAACATCATTTGGGGTATGGTTATTGATGAGAATATGAATAACGAAATCAAGGTAACGTTGGTAGCTACCGGCTTTGAGGCTGAACGTGGAGAACGTGGAGGGGCACTTTTTGGCGGAGTTCCTCAGTCAATCACGCAGCGCAGTGTTGGGGATTTGGCTGATGAGCATGAATCTAGCCAACAGCAACCAGAGCCTGCTGATTTGATGGGTACGCCGCAGCCGCTTCGGCCGGTGAGTCATGAGTCTGTAGTTGAGCCTGAGGCTCCTCGACCAGCATTTTCTGGAATTCAAGAAGAAGAGACAAAACCGGTAAGTGAAGAAGATGAGCTATTGCCATTCGTTGCAAACACTCCTCGAGTGCGAGAAGACGCTCTGGTTAGCGAGGATCCGCTGGTTTCTGCTAAACCTACAGTACGCAATCAAGACGAACGCGATGCAAGCCCTACGTTGTTTGATGAGCCCATTCAGGCCTTTGACCGTGATCCGATTGAGCACCAAACATCTGAAACAATTGCTCCCAGGCAGAAAGTTGAAGCAAAGCTTGATAATGAGCCAAAGCCGATTGTGAAAACGTTATCATCTCGTTTTGATGAAGCCGAAGAAGATGATTTTGATAAACCAGCCTATCTCCGAAAAGGTGTTAAAGTTGAGAGCTCAATTATTGAAGTATCTGAGCCGCCAGAAGACAAGTAGTTTTTCTGGAGAGGAGGGGTAGTGCGTTGTCCTCAGTGTAAATTAAAGAATAGTCGCGTCGTTGAATCTCGGGATGTCGAGGATGCTGGTTCAATTCGGCGTCGGAGAGAGTGTGAGAGTTGCGGGCATCGTTTCACGACTTACGAGCGGCTAGAATTGCCTCGTTTACTCGTGATTAAAAAAAATGGTGAACGAGAATTGTATAGTCGGGATAAGCTTGCGGCTGGTATTTATCGGGCATGTGAGAAGCGTCCGGTTGATTCTGAGCGTATCGAAAAGCTATTGTCTGAAATCGAGCGAGAGCTCTATAGTCTTGGTGAGGCCGAAATAACTAGCGGTGAGGTTGGAGAGCTCGTTATGAAAGGCTTATCAGAGCTGGATGATGTTGCCTATGTGCGATTTGCTAGTGTGTATCGGAGCTTTACGAGTATAGAGAGTTTTGAGAAGGCTTTGCAGCAAATTAAGCGTCATCGTAAAAGTTAACAGGCTAGATATTTGTCTTAGCATAAGCGTATGATGGAGCTATGCAAGTGGTATTTTACGGACAGCCAGACACTGTGCTGCAAACGCGCGATTTTCAGCGACTTATTGAAGACGTGCGTGATCAACTTGGTGACGAGGTAGTGCTGGTGCGGGATGCTGAGAGCCGTGAATCAGTAAGCCAGATGGAAATCTATCAAATTATGAAGACCCCCGCCGTACTTATTGCCCGGCAAGATGGCTCGCCGGTGGCGTTGTGGCAGCATACACTTCCTACACTTTCAGACATTAGTTATCACTACCAGTCTGATCGCTAGGGTTACGCGTCCAGGGTATTGCCGAAAACAGGACGAAAGCGCTACAATAACAGATATGCATACGTCACCAAAGTCCGCTCTGTCTCAAGAAGAAGAGCAAATTTTAGCTTATTGGCAGAAACAAGATATTTTTGCTCGAACCGTAACTCAGCGCGAAGCAGCTGAGCGTTACGTGTTTTATGATGGGCCGCCATTTGCGAATGGTTTGCCACACTTAGGACACATGCTCACTTCAGGGCTAAAGGATGCCATTACTCGTTACCAAACAATGCGCGGAAAGTATGTGCCGCGTCGGTTTGGCTGGGACTGCCACGGCCTCCCGCCCGAGATGCTGGCAGAGAAAGAGCTCGGAATTTCTGGTAAGAAAGCCATCGCCGAATATGGCATCGAGAACTTTGTGGGTTACTGCCGAGATTCAGTTTTGCGTTTTAGCTCGGAGTGGCATGAGTATGTCGATCGACTTGGTCGTTGGGTGGATTTTGCCGATGATTATCGCACCATGGATCAGGATTATATGGAGTCGGTACTATGGGCTTTTTCTGAGCTTCATAAAAAAGGCCTCATCTACGAGGGTGAGCGGGTGGTTCCGTATAGCTATGGCGCGCAAACTGCGCTCTCTAACTTTGAAACCCGACAGGATGATAGTTATCGCGACAGAGAGGATTTAACGGCAACAATTAAGTTTGCGCTTGCCGATGGTCGGTATTTGCTGGGCTGGACGACAACTCCCTGGACGTTGCCGGCCAATATGCTTTTAGCTGTCAATGAATCAATTACTTATGTTGAGATGCGCCGGAATGATGAGATTATTATCTTGGCAGAGGATGCATTGGAGCGCTATTCGGATGCGCTAGAGGGCTATCAGCGAGGAGATAGTTTGCTGGGGTCTGAGCTTGTAAGTGTAACCTACACGCCTCTTTTTCCATATTTTGAAGGTCAAGACAACGCTTTTCGAGTTGTGGCTGGGGACTTTGTAGAAACGGGTGAGGGAACTGGGGTTGTGCATATTGCTCCAGGTCATGGCGAGGATGATTACTGGCTCGGTAAAAAAGAACGAGTACTTATTGCGAGTCCAGTAGACGATGAGGGCCGCTTTACAGACGAAGTAAAAGATTATGTTGGTCGATTGGTGTTTGATGCCAACGGGGAGATAGTGGCAGACCTCGATAGGTCTGGGAAGTTATTTAGTAAGGCAATCATCACGCATAAATACCCACACTGCTGGCGCACCGATGTGCCGATTATCTATCGAGCTATGAGTGCTTGGTTTGTGGATGTCCCTAAAATCAAGGATCAACTATTGGCCGCTAATCAGGAAATTAATTGGTATCCAGCACACGTAAAGAACGGAGCTTTTGGTAAGTGGCTCGAGAATGCGCGAGAGTGGAATATTAGTCGTAAACGCTTCTGGGGCGCACCAATCCCTGTGTGGAAGACTGACGACGGTGAAATCCTAGTCATTGGATCTCTAGAAGAGCTCAAGGCTCGTGCTGTGAGGCCAGAGCTGGTAAAGGATTTGCATCGCCCAACCGTAGATGCAATTGAGCTCAAGACTGATTCGGGTAAAATTGCACGACGCATTGAAGATGTGTTTGATTGCTGGTTTGAATCAGGTTCCATGCCCTTTGCTCAAATGCATTATCCCTTTGAGAACAAAGAAAGATTTGAATCTGGTCATCCGGCTGACTTCATTACAGAATATGTTGGACAGACTCGTGGATGGTTCTACACACTCCATGTGATGAGCGTGGCACTGTTTGGTAAGCCAGCGTTTAAGAACGCTGTGGCACACGGTATTCTTCTTGGTAGTGATGGTCGTAAGCTGAGCAAGCGACTTGGTAATTATCCCGAAAATACTGAAACTTTCGATCAATTTGGGGCTGATGCTATTCGTTTTTACCTATTTTCTACACCATTAGTTTCTGGCGAAACTGCGGTTTTTGAGCAACGATCCCTTCAGGAAGCCCAGAGAAATGTTATCCAGCGTTTCAAAAACGTACAAACATTTTATTCAATGTATGCCGATGTGGATGGCTATTCTCCGAATAAAAAATTACTGCAACCTAACGTGCAGCATGCACTTGATATTTGGGTGTTAGCTCGACTTAATCAAACCATTGCAGAAGTAACAGCCGCAGCCGACGGGTATGACACTCAGTCTTTATGTAGATCACTTACAAGTTTTCTTGACGATGTCTCAAACTGGTATGTGCGGCGCAGCCGACGACGTTTTTGGAAGAGTGGTGACGATACAGATAAGATGACAGCATACGACACGCTTTGGTTTATACTTGCGCAAACTGCCAAGCTAATGGCCCCATGGGCTCCATTTGTAGCCGAAGATGTCTGGCAAAAAGTCACTGTCGGAAAGCTTGAAGATTCAGTTCATCTTACCGATTGGCCAGAGGCACAGAGTGTAGACAATGATGCTTTGCTAGCTATGCAGCAAGTCAGAGAGATTGTTACGCTTGGGCTAGCCCAGAGAGCTTCTGCCGGGGTAAAGGTGCGCCAGCCACTACAGTCAGTAGCACTTGGCTTGAACGCAGGTCTACCTGAAGATTTGCGAGCAATTATTGCCGAAGAACTCAATGTTAAGGAGGTGTTCACAATCGCTAGCGATGCCTTAACCGTAGAGCTTACGACCGAACTCACCGAAGAGCTCAAAACGGAAGGATTGGCTCGCGATATCATCCGTGTTGTGCAGGTTGCTCGGAAAAACGCTGGCTTGCAGGTGGACGATCGCATACTGCTTGCTCTGTCCGGGAATGATTCAGTTGGGCAAGCTCTCAAAGCCTTTAAAGAAACGATTATGCAAGAAGTGTTGGCTGTTGAATTGAGCAGTGACGTTGCGAGTCACCCCTACCAAACTCAAGAAAAGCTGTCGGGTGACGTAATCGCAATCGGTTTAACGAAGCACAGCTAGCAGTATGAGGAGGGGACTGCGCCAAATTGATTGGGTAGTAGCTACGACGACGATGCTCATCGTGGCGCTCGGGCTATTAGTATTGTATTCCTCAGGTATTAAGGCCGGTGAAGTGCGCAGTGAAATTGATGCTTCTCGACAGTTTTTGTATGCGGGCGTGGGGGTAATTGCCTGTATTATTGTGGCGCGCATAGATTATCGTCTATTTAAGAGCTATGCGGTCGTTGTATATATTCTCATGGTGCTCAGCCTGGCTGCTGTGGACTTTATTGGATTTTCTGCCTTGGGAGCTCAACGGTGGATTAGCATTGGTTTCTTTCAGTTTCAGCCTTCTGAGTTTGCAAAATTGGCTCTGATTATCGTATTGGCAGCGTTTTACTCAAAGGTGTATACCCGCAGTCATCAGCTGCGCTATTTGTTTTATTCGTTGGCCATTATGATTGTGCCGATGATGCTGGTGGTAATCCAGCCAGACCTCGGAACAGGATTAGTGTTGTTTGTGATTTGGCTCAGCATGACATTGGCTTCACGCGTGAAAAAGCGCTATTTGGCAGCCGGTGCGGCAGCCGGCGTGGTGATGCTGCCAATTTTTTATAGTGTGCTGGCCCCATACCAGCAGAACCGCATTAATGTATTGTTAAACCCACAGGCTGATCGATTGGGCACGGGCTACAACGTGACTCAGGCCATAATTGCTGTCGGAAGTGGTGGCTGGACTGGCCGCGGGTTGTCGTCGGGAAGTCAAAGTCAGTTGAACTTTTTACCTTCTCAGCACACGGACTTTATCTTTGCGGTATTAGCTGAGAAGCTCGGGTTTTTAGGGGCTGCTTTGGCAATTATGCTGTTTGTTATTCTCATCGTACGTATTTACATATTAAGCACAGAATCAATTGATAGGTTTGGTAGTTTTATCTGCATCGGTACCGCCAGTATGTTGCTGTTCCATGTATTAATTAATGTTGGCATGAATATGGGCATTATGCCGGTAACCGGCATCCCATTGCCGCTTATTTCTGCAGGAGGCACGAGCATGCTGACCAATTTCTTAATCCTGGGAATAATCCTCTCAGTTGCACGTCACCGTGAGACCAAACGTCGCCTGAAAGACGAATCGGTGTGAGAAAAATTTCGCGTCGAAAACTCATGAAGCTTGGTTACGTTGGGATTACTTTGTTATTGGCCGCAGTAATTGTGCGAGCTTTTCCAGAAAAAGATCCCGGCTCTGCTTTGTCTACAGGAGATAGCTTACGGGTTATAGAGGTGTTTGATGGTGACACTATTAGCGTTGACCGAAATGGGGTTGTCGAAAAAGTGCGCTTCATAGGGATAGATACACCGGAGACTAAGGACCCGCGCAAGCCGGTGCAGTGTTTTGGTAAAGAGGCTAGTCGCTACACCCATCAATTATTGGAAGGCAAACGCGTGCGTTTAGAAATTGATACCACTCAAGGCGAGCGAGATCGATATGATCGCATTTTGGCTTATGTCCGCCGTGAGGATGGCTTGTTTGTGAATCAGCAACTTGTTGCCGAAGGCTATGCTCACGAATACACCTACCAGGGCAATCCATACACTTACCAAGTAGATTTTCGCGCTGCCGAACAGGCGGCCAGGGAGCAGCAAAAGGGTTTGTGGTCGCCGAATACCTGTAATGGCGACACTTCTTCTTAATTGAACCTAGCCGAGGGTGCTGCGTCTCACGTATAATGGTTCCTATGAGTAAAGTTTATGATGTCTTAATTATTGGTAGTGGTCCAGCTGCGTACACGGCTGCAATTTATACTGCACGCGCATCGCTCTCAACAGCAATTTATGCAGGAGATGTTCCTGGTGGTCAGCTTCTACTCACAAGTGAAGTTGAAAATTTTCCTGGGTTTAGAGACGGTATTATGGGGCCAGAACTCATGGAAGAGATGAAGGCTCAGGCTGAGCGTTTTGATGTTGAAATGGTGAGCGAGTTTATCGATAAGATTGAGCCAGGTAAGCCGCATGCTGTTCATACGCGGGGCGGAGAAAAAGTGCAGGCAAAGACAATCATTATTGCTACGGGTGCCCAGGCGCGTTGGCTTGGCTTGAAGAACGAAACTCGGCTTATGGCCAAAGGTATATCGGCTTGCGCTACTTGTGATGGCTATTTTTTCCAGGGTAAGCACGTGGTGGTAGTTGGTGGTGGCGATACTGCTATGGAGGAAGCGCTCACCTTGACGAAGTTTGCTGATAAAGTAACGCTTGTGCATCGGCGAGATACCCTTCGGGCTAGCAAGATTATGCAGGAACGTGCAAAACAGCACCCTAAGATAGATTTTATTTGGAATAGTGCTGTAACAGATGTATTTGGTGAGCATATGGTTTCTGGTGTCGAGATCACGAACCTGCAGACAGACGAAAAGCAAAAGCTAGATTGTGAAGGGCTTTTTGTGGCGATAGGACATATCCCAGCGACGGAATTCTTGAAGGGCGTAATTGATCTGGACGAAAAAGGTTACGTAGCAGCTAGAGATATTGTTTTTACGAACGTTGAAGGCATTTTTGCGGCTGGTGATGTGGCTGATAAGCGTTATCGTCAGGCAATCACTGCTGCGGGAGACGGTTGTCGGGCTGCATTAGAAGTCGAACATTATTTAGCAAATCAAGGATAATAGAGCAATGTCGCAAGCCGATGATATAAAAGTATATAAAGAGCGTATCGCGGCACTGCAAGCTCAAGTTCGTGAGCTGCATCAACGTTTGGTGACTGACGAACTTACCCAGATATTTAATCGTCGTGGCCTCATGGAATATCTGGAGGCTATTGCTAGTGAAGTAATGTATCAGTACAAACATCCAGATAAGCGGCGCTCGGTGATCATTAAGTCGCTCACTATAATATTTCTTGACATTGACCACTTTAAAAAGGTGAACGATACTTACGGGCATGATGCTGGTGATGAGGTGCTGCGCCAAACGGCCGATTTAATTCGCGGCCGTGTACGACAGCTGGATATTGTCGGTAGATATGGTGGCGAGGAAATTGTGGTTGGTTTGCCAGGCGCTACAGCCGAGCACGCTGAGCGTATCGCTGATGATTTACGCGCGATCATTGAAGAGCATGATTTTATGGTCGGAGAACAATCATTGCAGGTTACTGCTAGTCTGGGAGTAGCGGAGCTCACTCCAACTCGCAATATTCACCAAACTCTGAAGGCTGCAGATGATGCTCTGTATAAGGCGAAGGATTCGGGCAGAAATAAGGTTGTGGTAGGGTAGGGTGCCAAGAGTTGCTGAGCTCACCTCCACAGGCGCTGTTTTGGAGGAGTCGCTTACTGTGCGCAAAATGGGCCTGCGGGATATCACCCCGATGCATCATTTGTTTGCTCAATCGGTTGATGATTCATTTACGTATTTTCCGGATCAATACCGGGCAAAACTACGTCGTCAGCACAACTTGCCGAGACTTTTTAAGGCCCACGTTTCCCCAAAGGCCCACTTCTTGCTTTTGGGATACAATACGCAAGACATCGGCTATTGTCTGCTGCGCTTCCAGCAAGACAGAGCGTATATTTTCTGGATGTACGTGGATCCAAATTTTCGAGGCATCGGGGCGGGAGAGAGACTCTTGCGCGCAGCCGTAGAACAGTCTCGTCTGCGCAATATGACAGCCTTGGAACTGGTTACATATGATAAGGAGGCATTTTACGCAAAATATGGCTTTGCACCCTTGCGACATGTTGCTGGATTGGTTGGGGGAGTAGATATGGTGATTATGGAGTATGTATTGTAGCTATGAACAAAATCTTGCCTAAACGTAATGTATACTTGCGGGGCTATGAGACGCCGAACAAACCAGCTCCTAGGCGCGATAAACCGCGACCTCGCAAAGCTCATCGCTGGTTGGTGTATGTGCTTATTATTCTGGCGCTCGGTGTAGCTTGGCTGCTCTTGAGTGGTACTCAAGTAGTTAAGCGGCAATCGACCGCAACACAAAATAAGACCCCCAATAAAAGGACTGAAGTTTCAACTGGCAAAGTGGTTGAACAAGGCGAGGTGGTGAGTTACACATCAGAGCAGACGTTACAGCTCATACGTCAAACAAATAAGGGATACACGGGGCCAGCAACTGCCGTCAAAACACAAACCTTCCGATATACTATGACCGACACAAATGGTCAGACCGCACAAGTATATGCGAGGGTATTTGTGCCTTCAACTGGTGCGACTGAAGGCCTGCCGGTGTTTGCATTCGCGCCCGGAACTACCGGTATAGATGATCAGTGTGCTGCTTCGGTTGAGCAGTCATCTAAACGGGCCTGGGGGAACTACCCCAGTCACATGGCAGCTTACGCGGCACAGGGCTATGCTACGGTGATTACTGATTACGAAGGTATGCGCGACCAGACTCGCATGCATCACTACATGGTCGGTGCTCTGGAAGGCAGGGCGGTACTTGACTCCGTGCGGGCGCTTGGTAATTTGCCGCTTACGAAAGATCGTATTACTACCGAACAGGTAATTGTTGGTGGGTATTCTCAGGGTGGCCATGCTGCTTATTGGGCTGATGAGATTGCTGCCACCTACGCGCCAGAAATTAAAATTCAAGGTGTTATTGGCTTTGGTCCGGTAACGGATGTGCGTCGTACGCTTACTGACACAACACAAGGGGCTAACATATTGTGGTTTGGGCCGTATGTGCTTTACAGCTATAGCGATTGGTATAAAGAGAGCTATCCGGTCGATAAGATCCTTGTGCCGCCATTTTCTAGCAATCTAGCGACTGATATTTCCAAGAATTGTATCGATACCAATATTGCTTATTGGGGTAACAAGGATATTAACAAGGTTTATACACCGCAGTTTATTGCCGCTATGAGGACGGGGTCGGTGGCAGCCGTATCAAAAGCGTTTGATCAGCGCATGCAAGAAAATCTTACTGCCGATACAAAAACATCGAGCAATAAGGCAATTTTTCACGGTGATCTCGATAATGTAGTGCTGCCTGCGCAGTCTCAGGATGCCGTTACGCGCCTCTGTCAGTTGGGCAATACGGTAGCGTATAAG
This sequence comes from uncultured Candidatus Saccharibacteria bacterium, assembly GCA_964583675.1. Taxonomy (GTDB): domain Bacteria; phylum Patescibacteriota; class Saccharimonadia; order CAILAD01. The sequence continues at coordinate 65,686 of CAZOVH010000003.1, read as the reverse complement.
CGCTATGCTGATGCCACCCATTACACCACTATGACACGGAGCTATAACGACACTATAAATTGGATGAAGGCAGTCTTTACCAGCACTCAGCTGCCAAGTGATTGTAAGTAAACAAAAACACCCCAGACGGGGTGTTTTTACCAGCACATGCCAGATTGTTAGGCTGTAATTGAGTCAATTACCAGCACGGTTTTATGCTGACGGTGGCCATGCATAGTTTTTTGGCGTTTCTTAGCTTTATACTTCAGTACGAGAACTTTATCAGACTGTTTGTCTGCAGCACGCACAGAGGCAACTACTTTTGCACCGGCAACATGAGGTGTGCCAACCTTTACATTGTCGCCATCAACTACCAAAAGCGGTTCAAAAGTAACGCTTTTTTCTTCGCCCAAAAGTTCAGTCTCGATAGTCTGACCCTTTTCGACAAGGTATTGGTGGTTTCCGGCTTGAATTACTGCTAACATATTCTTTCTCGTTTAGGACAACAATGTAGTATTCTATCAGGTTTGCAGCTAAATGTAAATAGTCGTCCGAGAAATGCTTAAGATGGTTGGTTTCTTGCTATAATAAGGAGTAATGAAGTTTAGTGAGGGTGGAGACAAATTAGCGTGGTGATTATTGCGGTCGCAAATCAAAAAGGTGGTGTTGGGAAAACAACCACTACGGTTAATCTTGGCGCATATATTGCTAAGGCTGGTAAACGGGTGCTCATCGTAGATCTAGATCCTCAAGGAAATGCTAGCTCAGGTTTAGGTATCGACAAGCAGCGTTTACGTCATTCGCTCTACGATGTATTGGTGGACGGCGTACCGCTCGCCAGTGTCACACATAAGACGCGCTATAAAAATCTATCAATTATTCCGGCTAGTGCTGTTCTGGCGGCCGCCGAAGTAGAGCTTACTAAGATTGATCAACGCGAGTCGCGACTCAAGCTGGCGCTCGCCAATGCCCCCTATGACATTGTGCTGATTGATTGCCCGCCATCGCTTGGCTTACTAACCGTCAATGGTCTGGTGGCAGCTCATCGCCTCCTCATTCCGGTTCAGGCAGAATATTACGCCTTGGAGGGACTTGGGCAACTGCTGGCAACGATGCAGCGCGTCAAACAGGCACTTAACCCGACTTTAGAGCTAGTTGGTGTAGTGCTGACAATGCACACTGCTCGCACATCGCTTTCACAGGCGGTGGCACAAGAAGTGGAGCAGCATTTTCCAGATATGGTATGCTCGACAGTGATACCACGGAATGTCCGTTTGGCCGAGGCGCCTAGTCACGCTAAGGCAATTGTGGATTATGATCGGTTTAGTAAGGGGGCGAGAGCATATAAAGCTCTTGCAAAGGAGGTACTCACACGTGTCAGCTAAAGCTTCAAAGCCAAGTCGATTGGGTCGCGGGCTCGATGCCTTAATTCCAACCGAAGTTGATGAATTTGCTAGTAAAGAAGTGTCGGAAACTCTCCACTTGGAGAGCGAGGATGCCGTACATAAAGTTGCAGTTGAGCTTGTTGATCCCAATCCATTTCAGCCTCGTAAAGAGTTTGGCGATGAAGATCTAGCAGATCTGGCAGCGTCTATTAAGGAGCATGGAGTCGTGCAGCCGTTGGTCGTTACGAGACAAGGCGATCGTTTCCAGCTAATAGCGGGTGAGCGTCGTCTGCGGGCTTCTAAGCTTGCAGGTAAGAAAACCGTGCCGGTTATTCTGCGCAGTTTTGATGAGCAGCAGCAGCTTGAAGTGGCCGTAATTGAGAATATTCAACGCGCCGAGCTATCGCCGCTTGAGCTCGCAGTGGCCTATCAAAAGCTCATCGATCAATTCAATCTGACAACCGAGGCAATCGCCAAGCGTGTCGGTAAAGCCGCACCTACTGTGCGGAATATACTTCGACTCCTTAAGTTGCCGTACGAAGCCAAGAAGGCTTTGCAGGAGGGTAAAATACTCGAGGGTCAAGCTCGCTCCATTTTGACAGTTGAAGACCCCAAGGATCAGCTCAAAATGCTCGGCATGATTACGAATAGCGATATGACCGTCCGTCAGACCGAAGAGATTGCACGTAACTGGAAGCAAGATAAAGAGCTGGTTTCAAAGCGTGTCGAAAAAAAGAATTCGGATTATCAGTCGGTTATTGATGGTATTGGCAAGCAGCTTGGGACCAAGGTTGAGGTATTAAATAATGCTCAGGGCGGTCGGCTTGTAGTGCGCTTTTTCTCTCAGGAAGAACTAGCGAGAATTTACGAAGAAATTACTGGCGAAACGCTCGTTTAGGGTTAAATTTTTATTGAGTAGCTGCCGAGAGGTTGTACTGCGGGTGGGTTATCTGACCGAATTCGTAAACGGGCAAGAGTCTCAATGCTGCAGTGCCAATCATGCGATTCATAGGGATGGGGCCAAAATAGCGGGAGTCCTGACTGGCTTGTGGGTTGCGGTTATCTCCCAGTACAAATACTTCGCCTTTATCAACTGTGACGTCTACGTCGCCCTCAAGCGTAATGCCGCCAACATAGTTTTCAGACAGCACTACTCCGGTTGGGTTTTGATTATTAAAGATGGTGACGGTGCCATTTTTTACCACCACGCGCTCTCCGGGTAGCCCGATGGCTCGTTTAATGAAGTAAATGTCGGTTGGAAAGTCAGGTGGATTAAAGATTACGACGTCGCCCCGTTGAATGTCTAAATTCGTAGATTGTCCAGTCAGTTTTTTCCAGCTCACGTCAAACTTTGAAACGATCAGGTAATTGCCGTTTTGGAAAGTAGGCTCCATAGATTGGCCATCTACATACCAAGCTTGAAAGATAAAGTTGTGCACGATAAAAACGAGCCCGGCCGGGATGAGCACCCAGGAGATGAGAAAATTAACAATTCGCCGCCACATGGGCTTTTCTGTTTCGGTATCGTCTTGGCTTTCGTCCCCCGACGGATCTTCTGGGTTAGTGTCTGGCAGGACTCCCGTTGTGGGACTTGCCGCAGCTTGTGGGTGCGCTGGAGCGGGCGGCGGTATGATGGTAGCTTGCGGAGTACTCGGCACGCCTTCAGAAAGGGGTGTTGGCTTAGAGAGCTGACTGATTGGCACTTCGTTAGGATTGGTCGTAGGAGGAACAGCCCCACCGACCTGTTGAGGATTTGAAGCCGGTGCTTCGTTTGGTTGATTTTGGCTTACCATACATATCCAGTATAACTGAGTCTGCTCGTTCCTGCACTGTACATTTCAAAAGCTACGCGCCTCCTATATACTATCCTTATGCTACGTAAGAGACGCCCTGAATATCCAGATAATCACCCAGCAGCTCAGAGCGGATCGTACACGTCTTTTCGCAAGCGTCGTTTTTCTCGTCGTTCAAAAATAATTACCGCGGTTGTTGTGCTGGCAGTCTTAATGGTTCCGGCCATACTGTTAGCTAAAAGTCTATACGCCTATAAGTCGGTTGTTCAACGTCACACGGGTGTGTCTACTGAGGTACTCACAAAGAAAGATGCCGAATTTGATTCTATGACAGAAGCCGAAGGTCGGGTAAATATTTTGCTGTTGGGGGTTGGCGATGCTGGTCATGCCGGCTCAACACTTGCAGATACGATGATTGTGGCGAGTATCGATCCAGAAACAAAGGATGTGGCGATGCTCTCGCTACCACGCGATCTATATGTGCCAATTCCTAAAAATGGTAAAAACAAAATCAATGCTGCTCACGCTTTTGGTGAGATGCAAAAAGCTGGCGAGGGACCAAACCTCGCAAAAGAGGTGGTCGGGAATGTTTTAGATGTACCTATTCATAATTATGTGAGGGTGGATTTTACCGGCTTTAAGAAAGCTATAGATGTTTTGGGTGGAGTTTCGATTGATGTAGCTGCTCCGCTCTCTGACTCTGAATATCCATGCGAAAAAGATGAGCGGCGAGCCTGTGGCTTCTCAATAAAAGCAGGCACGCAAACGATGAATGGCGCAACGGCATTAAAATACGCTCGCTGCCGCAAGGGAAACTGTGGAAATGATTTTGGCCGAGCTGCTCGCCAGCAAGAGGTATTGATGGCGATGCGCACCAAGGCCCTACAGTTGTCGACACTGACAAATCCCGCCAAGCTAGCGGGCATGATTGATACGATTGGTTCGCATGTTCGTACCGATCTTTCCACTGAAGAGTTGACTCGTTTGGCTGAGATACTCAAGGATGTTGATACCAGCAAAGTGCGGTCTAAGGTGGTTGATGCGGACGAAGAAAAATTGGTGCAAACCGCCAATATTGCTGGTGCGAGTGTTGTAATTCCAGTGGGTGGTGATGGTAAGTTTGGGCCAATTCAAGATTTTGCTCATAGTCTATTTTTTGACCGTCATATTGTGGAAGAAAATGTTCCGGTAACAATTGTGAACGCATCGTCACAGGCAAATATCTCGGCCGCTATTGCCGACACGCTCAAAGGCTATCGCTACTCAATTGTGGAAGTCCAGAAAACTACGCCACAAACAGCATCAGAGTTAATCGATGGCACCGCTGGCAAGGCAAAATATACACAGCGTTATTTAGCAGCTCGTTATAAACTCACTGCAAAAGAGGATACTTCGCGCGGTTCAGGTATTACACTGGTAATAGGAAATGATATGAAAAATCAGGGAGGAAATTAGTTGTGGCTCGTAGGGGGAAAATTCTCACACCGTCGCAGCGCATATTGATCGCGCATATTTTGGGCTTATCCGTTGCACTTGCCCTTACTATGCTGGGCGGTATTTGGGCTTGGCTTGCGGTTGTTGCAGCTGTTGCGGTAACTATTAGTACTGTTTCGCGCCTACTTGTTCAGCGTTCGGCCCGTATAGTATTTACTCGTTCACTAGAGCCGGTAATTCTCGTGTTGTTTGGTCAGCTCTATATCGGACTCTTGCAGTTGGTCTATGATGTGCCACTTTGGCAGCAGGCAGCGTTCCTTATTATTGTTTTTCTTTTGCAGATTCGCTATTTGCTCATGCAATTTAGAACCCAAACGGCGCATGCGCAAACTGGCTTTACGGCAATTGTGCTGCTGCTTGTGAACACTACCTGGGTACTGCTCCTCAATCAGGATGTTACGGCTGGCTTTGTGGCAATTATCTTAGCCTGGATTGTTAACTACATCATTGTGCATTATTGGCTGGAACGCGTCGGGTATCATAACTCATTTTTGGCGGCTGTGTGGTCGCTGATTGCAGTTGAGATGCTGTTATTAGGGAGTGTAGCCTTGGTGTTTTACACGCTTCCGTCTACGTTGCTGGTGGTTTCGCGCACGGCATTATTTTTGGCGGTCATTGCGTATGCTTGGGGCAGTATGCTCTCGCTTCACTCACAACGTAAACTCTCCAAAAAGCTGGTGGTTGAGTATGGTATGATATGTGCGTTTTTACTCATCGTGCTGCTTGTAATGACCGGCATGTAGTGCAAGCCTTTTAAGCTGACTCTCAGTTTGTGATGGCATATATAGATACGGAGGCGTGAATGCAAGAAGAATCGAAACCAGTCAAAAAAGAAAAAACGAGTAATGTGAGCAGCGTATCATCGGCGCCACCGATTAATTTTGGCGCTACAAAAAAACCTGCAGCCAAGTCGAGTGGAGGACCAGGCTGGGGAATAACCGTACTGCTGGCGTTTGTTGCCGGCGTACTAGGCGCAGCGTTATTTGTACGCTTCATGCCAGCCGGGCAGCAAAGTGCTATCGAGCAATCCAAGCAAGTAACATTGCAGGAAAACTCAGCAACCATTGATTTAGTCAAAAAGGTTGGACCAAGCGTCGTTTCAATTAATACCTCAACCACGGTGCAGAGCTTTTTTGGGGCTCAGCAGCAGCAAGGTGCGGGTACGGGGGTGATTGTAAGTTCTGATGGCCTGATTCTTACGAATAAGCATGTGGTGCAGGGGGCTAGTACGGTGACGGTAACAAATACGGAAGGTAAGCAGTTTGAGGGGAAGATATTGGCGCTTGATTCGTCAAACGACATCGCTTTCGTAAAGGTGGAAGCCAGTGGACTTCCAGCGGCCGATCTAGGTGATTCCGATAAGGTGGAGGTAGGTCAGCGCGCGATCGCTATTGGTAATGCTCTGGGTGAGTACAGCAATACGGTTACAACTGGTGTAATTTCCGGCAAGCAACGCCCAGTACAGGCTGCCGATGGGCAGGGCAATACTGAGACTCTCACCAACTTGTTTCAGACCGATGCAGCCATTAACCCAGGCAACTCTGGTGGGCCGCTCCTGAATATTGACGGTCAAGTAATTGGTATTAACACGGCTGTAGCGAGTGGTGAGAATGCGCAGAACATTGGGTTTGCCATTCCAATCAATCAGGTAAAAGGTGCGCTGGATTCTGTAAAGACCCGCGGAGTAATAGTACGCCCATATATTGGCGTGCGCTACGTGATGTTGACTGATAGTTTTGCCGAGCGTAATAATTTGCCAGTGAAGCAGGGTGCGCTGTTGCGTGGGGATGAGCAAACTATTGCAGTAATTTCTGGATCTCCAGCTGCTAAGGCAGGCCTGAAAGAAGGCGATATCATCACCAAGTTGAACGATAAAGAGATTACGCGTGATAATCCGCTGCAGAGCGTTGTGGTCGGCTTTAGCCCTGGTGATACTGTCAAAGTAACATATTGGCGCGACGGCAAAGAGCAGACCGTGGATGTAAAGTTAGAAGAAGCGCCACAAACTACTGAATAGAATTATCTAAACAAAACACCCGTCGAACTCTCTGGCAAGCCAGGGCACTAGATGGGTGTTTTTGCGATTTATGTGGCAGTTGTACCGCGATGTCCTTTCCTCAATCCATATTCAAAATCGGGATCCAAACAGTAAGCGCAACTAAACGGAATACTTACGGTTGTCTCGAGCCTGATTTCTTTGTGAGCTATCAAGAGGGAAGAGATAAAGAGGTGTTTAGAAGGTGCTAATCTAACGAAAGATTATGCTAGCTATAATAGCATAAATATCTAGAAAAGTCAATGCTTATGGTGATTATCTCTCGAAGCCAAGGATAAAATAGTCTTGATAGATCTTGCGCAGCCCGGATTCCTCCGCGAGCTTAATGAGGTCGTCTTGCTGCCAAGGGTCAGATTCGGTCCAAACTTGGGACGCGTCGTTGATGTGGTTTGGTAATTGAGTAAAAAACTTTCGATACAAATCAAGCCCATCGACCGCACCGCCAAATAGTGCCACGTCCGGTTCGTTTTGCACTTCAGGCATCAGCTCCATCTCGCGGGTCACATACGGCAAATTCGCGACAATCACATCGAACGTGCCATCGATATTTTCGAATAGGTCCGATAAAACGAACCCTATGTCTTTGTCTGATTTGAGTAAGTTTTGAGCATTCTCGCAGGCTAATTCGAGCGCATCGGAGCTTACTTCGCTGGCCATAACATGCAGGTCTGGCCGTAAATGTTTGAGCGCAATCGCCATTGCCCCAGAACCAGTGCCGATATCTAGCACACGCACTCCTTGTGGCGCACGCCTGGTAACTTCCGCGACGATAGTTTCTGTCTCCACGCGTGGCGTTAGTGCTCGGTCGTCTATCTTAAACTCTAGTCCGGCAAACTCACGCACGCCTAAAACGTAGCTCATCGGAATACGCTTAGCGCGGCGTTCCAGCAGTGTGTTTGCAGCTTTCACTTGCTCGCTATCCAGTTCGGCATCGTCGTGCGCCAAGAGCCAGGCTCGGTCTCTACCCAGTACATAAGCCAGGATAATCTCGGCATCCGTTTGGGCGCCCTCAATTTCGGCGGTCTTGAGCGTAGCAATGGCGGTCTTGAGAAAAACTCGAATAATCATGATTGTTCGGCGAGGGCGTGATCGATGTCGGCTTGCTTGAGGGCTTCGTGGTGCTCATCGAGCGCGCCATCCATAAACCGGGCAAGTCCATGGGTTGTAAAGCCAATGCGGTGATCAGTGATACGATCCTGCGGAAAGTTATACGTGCGGATTTTTTCGGAGCGATCACCGGTGCCAATTTGCGAGAGGCGAGCATCACCTAGTTCTTTACGTCGTTTTTCTTCTTCCAGTGCTAAGAGTCGCGAACGCAACACGTTCATAGCTTTGGCGCGGTTTTTTATCTGACTCTTCTCGTCCTGACAGGTAACCACAATGCCGGTTGGTAAGTGAGTAAGGCGCACCGCTGAGTCGGTAGTGTTTACGCTTTGGCCGCCGTTACCAGATGAGCGATAAACATCGATGCGGACTTCGTTGTCGGCAATTTCCAGCTCGGTTTCTTCGGCTTCTGGCAAAACAGCTACAGTTACGGTTGAGGTGTGGGTGCGACCTTGGCTTTCGGTAGCGGGCACGCGCTGCACGCGGTGTACGCCAGATTCGTATTTGAGCTGACCATAAGCTTCTGGCCCGGACGCTTCAATGATTACTTCCTTATACCCACCAACTTCGTTAGGGCTTTCTGAGAGCATTGTGAGTTTTAGGCCGTGGGCTTCTGCAAAGCGGGCATACATGCGGGCTAGCTCGCCAGCAAATAGCGAACTTTCGTCACCACCGGCACCAGCGCGAATTTCAATGATGGCAGTTTTATTATCATTGGGATCAATCGGAACCAAGGCGGCACGAACTTTATCTTGTAAGCCTTCAAGTTTGGCTTCAAGCTCAGGAATCTCAGCGCGAGCCAATTCACCCATTTCAGGATCATTTGCGAGGGCCTTAGCGTCTTCTAGGTCGGTCTCGGTTTTTTGCACATCCTGAAAGAGTTCCAGGCGAGTCTGCAGATCGCGCTGTTCGTGTACCAGGCCCGCCGCTTTTGGACTGGCGTAGATTTCTGGGCGCGCCAATTCAGCTTCGAGTTCGGCGAGGCGAGCGGTGAGTTTATCGATGGAGGCTTGATCAATCATGGTTTTTACAACTATTTCCTATTTTACAGCAGAAAGACGCCCAGCTATAGGGCGTCTTTCATGGTGCTAGAGCGAGTTATTCGCTTTCGGTTTTAGCTTCTGGTTTGGCGTCTACCGTATGGTCTTTAAGTTCAGCCTTGATTTCTTTTAAGGCAGCTTTTGCGTCCTTAGGGGCTTCCGCAACCTTCTCGACCTTTTTAGTGGTCTTCTTTGGTTTTGCAGTCTGCTTCAATTCACCGCTCTTCTTGCGTAATGCTTCGAAGCGATCAACACGTCCAGCAGTGTCCACAAGCTTCTGCTTACCGGTATAAAACGGGTGGCAGTTTGAGCAAATTTCTACGGTGATTTCTGGCACGGTAGAGTGGCTGGTAAAAGTAGTGTCGCAACCGAGGCAAGTGACCTTGGTTTCGACCCAATCTGGATGGATATTGGCTTTCATAACCCCAGTATCTTACCAGGTTTGACGACTTGGGTCAAGAATTTGTTTCTTATCATGGGCTTTGGAGTAAGATATGAATATGAAGACTACCCGTGGTAAGCAGTTTATTGATGAAAAATTTGTACGAACTGGCTGGATCCAGCAAAAAATCGTCGATTGTAGGTATGCCGCCGTGCAGATGTACGAAACGCATGTGACCGATTCGGAATATATAGATTGCAAATTTTCAGCTGTAAATTGGCGAGCTAGCAAATTTCGTCATGTCATTTTTAAGAATTGTATCTTAGATAAGGTAGATTTTAGTGGCTCAGAGTTTCTTTCCTGTCAGTTTCTTAACTGCGAGTGGCAAGAAGTGAACTTTACCGATTGCCGGACAGGCGTGAAGAAATTAGTCCTTGATGGCACGAAAATTGGTGTGGTAGCGGGCTTGGAGCTATTGGCGGGCCATACGCTTACACATGAACAGGCAATTGGTCTGTTACCAACATTACTGCATGAAAAAGACATCGAGATTGAGGCCTAAACCACAAACCCCCGCTCTTACGAACGGGGGTTTTGCTTTTGGCCTTTTGGCAAAGCTGATTTACATCAAGCCAAGCTTACGGGCACATGATGGCCATGGACTCCAACCACGACGGGCTTGAGTTTCACGAGCCTTGGCATCTTGAACTTCTGGTGGAGCGAGGTCAGGCCGCGCGAAACCACCAAAGTTTGCCCAAGTACCAATGTTGTACTGGTAGGCACCGTAGTAACCGTTACCAGTGTTTTTGGTGTAATCACCACCGGCTTCACAGAAGCGGAGCTGAGCGAAGGCATCAGATCCACCGATAACCAGTGGAGCGGCTTTTTGGGTAACCTTACGGACTACCGTTTTAGCCTTCTGTGCAGCCTTCTGACTCGCTTCTTCAGCTGCCTGAGCGGCACGCAACGGGCTTACAACCGCTTCATCGAAGCTTGGTGTAACCGAGGCAACCACGAGGGGCTGATACGTGTTAGTGGTGAGTTGGATTGTGTGGGTGCTTGTGCTGCCAGCTTGCGCGGTTTGCGTGAGCTGGGCGGTGGCGGGAAGTTGCACTGCATATGATGCCACCTGAGCGAATACTAAGACGATAGACGTCATAATATGTGTGTAGATACTCATAGGCCTCTCGGAAACCCGAGAAGAACTACTCCTCTCCACCCTCCGCTTCACACCTGTACGTATGGTGTCGAACGGGACAACATCGTACGTTTTAGGGGCGTCAAGCCTCCTGGAACTAAATACGACTCTACCGAGTGGGTGAGTCGCGTTGTTCTAGGAACGTCGCCTATGATACTAAATCACAAGCGGTTTGTCAAGGCTTTTTTTGTGACTTTTTTAGGTATACTAGAAGAAGTAACAGATAGAGAAGGTGGTTTTACAGATGGCGAAAGCGAAAAAACGGCGTAATTCTCAGAAAAAAGCCCAGAAGCGACAGCAAAAAAAGCTTGTGGTTGCTGCAGGAACGGATGAGCAGGTAGTTGAAGCGGTTGAAGCTGACGTATTTGCACCTACAGAAACGCTCTCGCAACCTGAAAAACGGACAGATTTTCGAATAATTATCCTTATTGCTTTAGGTGGAGTCGTGATAGTTGCGGCGATAATCGCTATCTGGAGTACCTTGAGTGCCCCAGCTGCTCCTAGTGAGACACCGCGGCCAACATCTGCAATTCCACTGGAAGGTTCGGCGAATCCAGAACAACTTCAATCTGGTGGAGCGCCAGTACAAAATGGTGCCGGAGTGAATGGATCTGATAATTCGGCCTCTGACGCATTGCAGCCTCAGGACAGCCTCACCCCACAACAGCAAGAGGACCTCTTACGCTAACTTGACTCTTATCTGGAAATCGGGTAAAGTAAGCGGGCTAAGTTATTAATGTTACAGCAGCTTCACGAATGAGCTTATTTTAAAGTCATTCATCTTCCTCCCGCTCGGGACGAAGCTGCCTACGAAAGAAGGAAGTATGCCTACTAAGAAAACTGCTGCAGCCGCAGCAAAACCAGATAAAACCGCCGCTGTAAAAGAGCTTTTACAGTCTGGTGCTCACTTTGGTCATCGCACTGAGCGTTGGCATCCAAAGATGGCTCAATATATTCATGGTGCTCGGGGTGGAGTTCATATTATTGACCTTATTCAAACCGAAGATCTTCTAGAAGAAGCCGAGAAGTTTGTTCGTCAACTGACTGCTCAGGGTAAGTCCGTATTATTTGTTGCAACAAAGCGTCAGGCTAAGGTGATTGTTACTGAAGCCGCCAAAAGTGCTGGAATGCCTTACGTTACCCACCGCTGGCTTGGTGGAATGATGACTAACTGGGAAACTATCTCGAAGCGAATTCGTCACCTGAAAAAACTTGAAGCCGCGCGTGAAGACGGTAGCCTTGAGCGTATGACCAAAAAAGAACGTCTCTTGATTGATAACGAGATTGAGAAGCTCACAAAGGTATTCCTCGGCGTAAAAGAGCTTGAAGGCACTCCTGGTGCTATCTTTGTTGTGGATGTGATGCGTGAAGAGACTGCTATTAAAGAAGCAAAGACCCTCAAGATTCCAGTAATCGCGATGGCCGATACGAATGCCAACCCAGAATCGGTTGACTACATTATTCCTGCAAATGATGACGCTATTCGCTCAATTCAGCTTGTGGCCGGACGCATTGCCCGCGCTGCCGCAGAGGGTAAGGCCGAGTATGATGCAAAAACCACACAAGACACGGAGGATAAATAACCTATGACAATTTCAGTAGCTGATATTCAAAAATTGCGCCAAATGACTGGTGCTGGCATGATGAAAGCCAAAGAAGCTTTAGAGGAAGCTGGTGGTGATCTTGAAAAAGCTCAGGAAATTCTCCGCGTAAAAGGTATGGCGAGTGCCGATAAAAAGGCTGATCGCATAGCAGGTGCCGGTATGATTGGTAGCTACGTGCACGGTGGCCGTATTGGTGTGTTGGTAGAGGTAAACTGCGAAACTGATTTTGTGGTAAAAACTGATGATTTTCAGGAACTGGTCGAGGAACTTTCCCTGCATATTGCCGCTATGAACCCGCAATACGTAAAGCGTGACGAAGTTCCGGAAGACGTAATTGCCAAAGAAAAGTCGTTTTTTGAAGACGAGGTGAAAGAATCTGGTAAGCCAGCTGAACACGCTGCAAAAATCGTGGAAGGCAAAGTTGATAAGTGGATGGCCGGAATCTGTCTGTTGGAGCAGTCATACTACAAAGATGACAAGCAGACCATCGAAGATCTGGTGAAGGCCGCGATTGGCAAGCTAGGTGAAAACATTGTGGTGCGCCGCTTTGTACGCTTAGAGCTTGGCGCTTAAGTAGTACGTACATTTAGGCTACAATACAACTATGCAAGAAATTTTGAAGAATACCGAAGATGCCATGAAGCGAGGTTTGGAATATTTCCAGACTGAGCTGGATGGCGTGCAAGCTGGTCGTGCAAACACGAGCCTAATTGAAGGCGTGAAAGTAGATGCGTACGGGCAGGAAATGACTATGAAGCAAGTGGGTACTATTTCTACACCGGATGCTCGCACGCTCCAGGTGCAAGTATGGGACCAGGCGCTTGTTACTGCTGTAGAGAAGGCGATTCGTGATGATTCCTCACTAGGCCTATCTCCTGCCACCGATGGCAATATGGTGCGTATGCAAATTCCTGCTATGACTGAAGAACGTCGCCAGATGCTCGTCAAAGGACTGTCTGAAAAGCTTGAAGCTGCGAATGTAACGCTTCGTAACGCGCGCCATGATGGGCTCAAAAAAGCTAAGTCTGGTAAAGAAGAAGGCTCAATGCCTGAAGATGAATACTTTAAGACCGAAAAAGCTCTCGATGAGATGACCCGCGAGTATCAAGGCAAGGCTCAGCAGATTTTTGAAACCAAAAAGCAAGAAGTACTCACAGTTTAGCGCAAAACTACAGTCTATTCTCAGCAAAAATCGTCTATACTAGAGAGTAATGATACTGATTATTATTCTTGTGCTCGTCATCTTCTCGGCGTTGGTTATCGCGCATGAGTGGGGTCACTTTATTGTGGCGCGTCGTAACGGTATTCGCGTGCATGAGTTTGGCATTGGTTTCCCGCCCAAGCTGTGGGGTAAAAAGAAGGGCGACACACTTTATACGATTAACCTTTTACCATTAGGTGGGTTTGTCCGACTTGAGGGTGAAGATAACGAATCCAAAGGACCAAAGAGTTTTGCCTCGAAGTCGCTTTGGGTAAAAACTAAAGTCCTGATGGCTGGTGTCGCCATGAATGCTCTGATTGCCTACATTATTTTTGTGTGGTTGGCCGCCACGGGGATTCCGCAAATTTTTCCGTTTAAGATGCCGAGTGTTGGATTCGTGCAGCCAATACAAGCCGAAGCTCCGAAGCTGGTGGTTTTTCAGGTTGGTGAGGGGTCTGCGGCCGAGGCCGCCGGGTTAAGTACCGGCGATACCTTAGTGTCGCTCAATGGGAAGACGTTTGCGAACGAATCAGAGCTAAAAAGCTATACAGGCGAAATTAAAGGCCAGAAGGCAACAGTAGTATTTCTTCAGGGTGGTGAAGAAAAAACCCGCGAAGTGACTCTTGGGGCTGATCCAGAAAAAGGTGTGTTAGGTGTCGTGGCACTGCCGCAAACTAAGGAGAAATACACTTGGTATGCAGCGCCATTTGCGGCTATTGGGCTGATGTGGCAGTCGCTGGTGGCAACTGTTGGGGCGTTTTTGGGGGCGATTTGGACGCTCGTTTCGCGCTTTACGGTAGCCGAAACAGTCACCGGCCCAGTGGGTGTGACGGCGGTATTTGGGCAAGTGATGAAATTTGGTTTTGATTATGTCTTGGTGCTAATTGCCTCTATTTCTCTTTCGCTGGCAGTCATCAACGCTTTGCCGCTGCCGGCTCTAGATGGGGGCCGCCTATTCCTCTTAGTACTGCGGCGAATTGGTTTGCCGATTAGTGAAAAGCAAGAGGGTTGGGTGCATCTAGCGGGTTTCGTGGCGCTTATTGCCTTCGGTATTATTATTGCGATTTCTGACGTAACGAGATTTTTCTAGAAGGCGATCATGCAGCTACGTATGGCATCGTCTCGGCTCGCAGCTTGGCGTAAAACGGTACCGTTCGGACCTAAAGATGCGGCTGCTGCTCTGTTTCTTCCTCTTTTATTACCAATGTTGGTGTACCTGAGTATTTCGTTTTGGGGGAGTTTTGGCATATTGCCCGGTTGGGCGCAAAGTATTTTAGGCGAGACACCGATAGCATTGGCGTTACAGTACGCGTTGACACTTATTATTGAGGTTGGTGTGCTTCTGTGGCTCGTGCGTAAGCGTCATGCTGGCAAAGCAGGGCTTGGTTTAAGACGAGCGAGCGATAGTTGGTACCTGGCAGCCTTTGGCCTGTATTTTGCGCAGATAGTTATAATTATTGGTGTATTTGCCTTGGTGAGTGTTTTGTTGCCGGCGGTCGACACCGAGGAGCAGCAAGCTGTTTTTGAGTTTGGGCGCAGCGGTTGGGGATATTGGTTGGCTGCTGTGAGTGCCGTAGTGATTGCTCCGATCATTGAGGAGCTGCTGTTTCGAGGAGTGCTGTTTGCGGGGCTTGCTAAGCGATGGCCGGTGTGGCTTGCGGCAGTAGTGTCTTCTTTGGCGTTTGCAGTATTACATGGCCAGGTAAACGTAGGTATTTACACGTTCATTCTAGGTTGTCTGCTGAGTTGGCTCTATGTTCGATCGGGTAGCATTTATCCAGGCATGCTGGTGCACTTTTTAAACAATTTGGTTGCGTTCTGGCTTTTGAGTCAAAGCTAATATGCATAGATTAGTGCAGGATTGCCCTAGTACCAGGTAGTCACTCCTGATAAACTAGAGGTAATGAAATTTCCAAGAGTCCGTCTACCAGAATTTATCGGGCGGCTGTCTCACGATATTGGCATCGATTTGGGGACGGCCAATACTTTGGTGTACCTGCGTGGCAAGGGTATTATTATTGACGAGCCAAGTGTGGTGGCGATCAATAACAAGACCCGGCAGATTTTAGCCATTGGTGATGAGGCGAAGCGCATGGTTGGGAAGACACCAGCAAATATTGTAGCTTCGCGTCCGCTTGTAGACGGTGTGGTTTCTGATTTTGAAGTGACTGAGCAGATGCTGAAATATTTTATTGATAAAGTGCATAAGGCACACTTTGCACTGATCCCGCGTCCCCGTGTAGTGATTGGTATTCCGTCGGGCGTAACGGAAGTAGAGAAGCGTGCTGTAGAGGATGCAGCCACAAATGCTGGCGCTCGTTCAGCCTATCTCATTGAAGAGCCAATGGCAGCAGCAGTCGGCGCAGAGTTGCCGATTAACGATGCTGCGGGTTCAATGATTGTTGATATCGGTGGTGGTACTAGCGAAGTGGCGGTTATCTCTCTGGGCGGGATTGTGGCCTCGCGTTCAATTCGTATTGCTGGTGACGAGCTTACTGAAGATATTATCGCCTTTGCGAAAGAAGAGTTTAACCTACAGGTTGGTGAGCGCACGGCTGAAGCGATTAAGCTTTCAGTTGGCTCGGCCTGTGAGTTGGAGCAGGTTCTTGAGGCGCCAATCCGCGGTCGCGATATTGTGACCGGTCTACCGAAGGAAGTAATTATTAACTCCGATCAAGTCCGTACGGCACTCTCGAAGTCAGTCCGGGCCATCGTGAATGCAGTAAAAGATACTATCGAAGAAACGCCGCCAGAATTGATTGCTGACATTATGGATCGGGGGATTCATCTTGCTGGTGGTGGAGCGTTGCTGCGTGGTCTCGATGAGCTCTTAACGCAGCAAACAAAAATGCCAGTTGTAATTGTGGAAGATCCTTTAACGGCGGTTGCTCGTGGAACTGGCGCTGTACTCGAAGATATTGATACCTTAAAAGACGTTCTAGTTTCAACACAGTACGAAAAAACTCCGCGCTAAGGTAGACTCTAAAGTATATGCAGCGCTCTAAACCGCATTCTCGTTCACGAATAGCCATTATTATTTCGCTCGTAATCATTTCAGGTGTACTGCTGTTTCAGTTGCTTGGTTTGTGGCGCCCGTTTCGTATAGTTATTGATGCGCTCACTCAGCCAATTACCAATACGTTTGCGGGCGTTGGGCGTTGGACCGGAAATAGTATTGCAACCCTGGGTTCGCTCGGGCGGTTGAGCCAAGAAAACATCGATTTGCAGCGACGCGTAAGCGAAAAAGAGGCTGAACTCGTCAAATTAAAAGAGTTGGAAAAAGAGAACGCACTTTTGCGGGCACAGTTAAATTTTTCTGATGAGCAAAAGCTCGATCTGGTTGGCGCGAGAGTTGTAGCTTATAGCGCCGATAATGTTCGGCGCAATATCACGATTGATGTAGGTAGGTCGGATGGAGTTGTAGAGGGGATGGCAGTAGTGAGCTCGGGGGCGATAATTGGCAAAATTGAGCGGGTGCATGACAAATCGAGCGATGTCTTTTTGGTGAGCGATCCAGAATTTCGCATTTTAGCGATGACGCAAAATGGTAGGGCTAAAGGAATTGTTCGCGGCCAGCTTGGGAGTGGTCTCAGGATGGAGCAAATCGCGCAGAATGAAGTGATTGATGTGGGTGAGTATGTGATGAGTGCGGGGAGTGACCGTATTCCTAAGGGCTTACCTATAGGAACAATTGAGTCAATTGATAGAAGCGATAATGAAATATTTCAGGCTGCAAACGTAAAACCACTCGTCGATACTCAGCGCCTAGAGCTTGTGTTTGTGGTGAAGGGATAGTAATTTGAGGCCGCGCATTGCAGTACTGGCAATCCTCATAAGTTTGTTGCAGGTTGGATTGCACGCGGTTGGTTCTAGCTGGGTAATACCAAATTTGGCGCTTATTTTTGTAGTTTGGTACGCGCCCAAACTTGAATATATTTCGATGACGCTACTGATTGTGATGATGGGCGCGATTTTAGAGGTTGGGAGCGTGCTACCTACTGGTCTTACGCTACTCGGCCTATTCCTTGTGATGCTTGCCTCGAAGTTGGTATTTCGGGAGGGGCGTGATGCTAATAAGTGGTCTTTTCAGTTGGCGTTGATAATTAGCGCTACAATAATTTTTAACATTGTTCTCTATGCAACATTGCCAGCCGAGGTTTTAACAGCGCAGATTGGTAATGCGGCTGTTCGAATCTGTGTGGAGTTATTGTATAATAGTGGTATTCTGCTGCTGATTGTGGGCTTGAGTGATAGGCGGCAACAAACCCACCCACATTACCGTTTGCCATAGTAAGTGTTACATAAGAGGGGTATATCATCGCGCGATCAATTTTTGGAAATCACAGCGCTGGACGAGATATGAGATTGTCTCGCAAGGAACAGAAAGTTACCGATAGTGAAGCTTGGTCGGTGGCGATTCTTCCTGGTAGTGGTGAAAATCGCTCGGGCTCTGAAATGGGCTTTAGCCATCTGAAATGGTTTGTGATTGTGGCCGGCATCGTAAGTGCGGTTCTTTTGGGGCAGCTATTTAACCTGCAGGTGGTTCAGGGGGCACGTAATCAGTCTCTGGCCGACGGTAACCGCATTCGGCAAAATGTCATTCGAGCTCCTCGTGGTGCAATCTACGATAGCCGGGGTGAACTTCTGGCCCGCAACGTGGCTAATTTTGATTTAGTTGCGATAGCGGCTCGTATGCCGAAGAAGACCGAAGAGCGACAGCAAGTCTATGAGAGGCTGAGCAAAATTACCGGGCAATCTGCCGAAGAGATTAAACAAAAGGTCGAAAAAGACGGCCCAGCTTCACCATTGCCGACGTTGATACAGGAGAGTGTTCCGCGCGAAATTGCCTTGGTGGTTGAGGAGCAAAAGAATGAACTTCCAGGTGTTGACCTGGACACCAATCCAATTAGAGAATATTTGGACGGTGGTCAGCTTGCGCATTTTCTGGGCTATACAGGGCGTGTTTCTGCCGATGATTTGAAGGTAGAAAAGGAATATCGACCAACCGACTATATCGGTAAGGTTGGTATTGAGCGCGCCTACGAGAAAGATTTACGAGGTGAAGCCGGTGCCGAGCAATCTGAGGTTGACGCTACTGGAAAGCCAATTAAGGTTCTCGCTGCAAAAGATCCTACTGCTGGCAACTCGCTGAAACTGACAGTCAATTTTGGTTTGCAAAAAGTTATGAGCGAAGCCTTGGCTCGCGAAGCCACGGCTGCTGGCTCTGGTCGAGGTGCGGCAGTTGCTCTAGATCCCCGCAACGGACAAATTCTGGCGGCTGTAAATTACCCAAGCTACGATAACAACTTATTTGCACAGGGTATCAAGCAGGATACGTATCAAAGCCTCTTGAATGACCCTAACCGACCATTATTCAACAAGGTTTCGGGTGGCACGTATCCCGTTGGCTCGGTAATTAAGCCATTTGTTTCCGCGGCCGCTTTCCAGGAGAACATTATTAATGCCTCGACCGTCATCAAAGATGATGGTGAGCTTTTGGTGCCCAACCAGTATGACCCTTCGATAGTGTACGAGTTTTCTAGTTGGAAGCCCGAAGGTTTGGGTATGGTTGATGTATATCGAGCGCTCGCGATGAGTTCGGATGTGTTTTACTACATGGTCGGTGGTGGCTATCAGAATTTTAAGGGTCTTGGTGCGGCTAAATTGCTGGACTATTACAAAAAGTTTGGATTTGGTTCCAAAACTGGATTAGATATTGGTGACGAAACGGCTGGATTTTTGCCGACTCCAGAGACGAAAAAGAAAAATACTGGCGAGGATTGGTATGTGGGTGATACCTACAATATCTCGATTGGTCAGGGGAATTTTATGGCCAGCCCATTACAGCTAGCAACAGCTCTTTCCTCTATTGCTAATGGCGGCACGCTATATAAGCCGTATTTAGTCAAGGAAGTAGTGGATGAGAATGGAAAAACAGTGCGTTCGGTGGATTCACAGAAGGTTCGTTCTGATTTTATTAAGCCAGAGTATTTAAGTATGGTACAAAAAGGCATGCGTGATGTGATTACGTCGGGAACTGGCTGTTGTTCAACGAGTCGTGAGGTGCCTGTAGCGGTAGCAGGTAAGACCGGAACGGCCGAGACAAGTTCGGAGGGCTTTGATGGTAAAAACCGGCGTACCAAGCCTCACGCTTGGTTTGAGGCCTATGCTCCGTATGAAAATCCCGAAATCGTTATTGTGGCACTGGTAGAAAACTCTGGAGAAGGAGCTGAATTTGCTCTACCAGTAGTACGAGACTCTCTTAAGTGGTATTTCACCGAAGGTAAGAAATAGTTTCGAAAAAATCGCTTGACGAGCTAAGATATGCCGTGCAATAATACGTTCCGACAAGGATTAAAACCTGGTGGAGCACGTCTAGCAAGGCTCAGGATTGAGGCCTTTTTTTCTTAGAAATGTTTCCACTACTAGGAGGGTGCAAGGAGTTATTATGAATAAGAAAGCAATCTATGTTACCAGTGAAGGAATCGAGAAGTTGCGCGCAGAGCTCGATGATTTGGTCAATGTACAGCGCAAAAAAATTGCGGCAGCTTTAAAAGAAGCTAAGGAATTTGGTGATCTTTCCGAAAACGCTAGCTGGGATGACGCCAAAGAGCGGCAGGCATTTATTGAGGGGCGTATCGCCGAGATTGAAAATATCCTCAAGAACGTAGTCGCTATTGAAAAAGGTAGTGTAGATAAAGTGGATGTTGGCTCGACTGTGCACGTTGAACTCGAAGGTGGCACACAAGAGTTTGAGATTGTTGGTTCGACCGAAGCTGATCCAGCAACTGGTAAGATCTCCAATGAAAGCCCAATCGGTAAGGCGCTGATTGGTAAAAAGCCTGGTGACGAGGTGGAAATTGAAGTTCCGGCCGGCGTGATAGTCTATAAGATCAATAAGATTAGCTAGCACAAGCAGCCGAAGCATCGCCTGAAAGCCACCTCGTAAGCAGGTGGTTTTTCTTATGAAGAGATAAAAAACTGGTAAAATAGGAAAAGCATATGACTGAACATACATCAAAATATTGGCTCAACGCATTATTAGACGAAATTGAAGTCCGCAAGCAGGGCGGAAGGATTTTGGTGGCTTCGGGTATTACGCCATCAGGCCCGTATCACGTTGGGCATGCTCGCGAGATTTTGACAGCCGAAGCTGTGCGCCGCGGGCTAGAAGTGCGTGGTCGCGAGGCGCTGCATATTCATAATGTTGATGACTCTGATGCGCTGCGTAAGCGCTACCCATATTTACCGGAAAAATTTGAGGCAGAAGTTGGTAGACCGGTATATTTGGTCCCAGCCCCAGATGATAGTGACCGTAGTTACGCTGATTACTATTTTTCTGAGTATGCGGCAGCTGCGAAAAAGCTGGAAATACCCATGGAGATTTGGCGGTCACACCAAGAATATCAGCGGGGAGTTTTTGCCGACGCGATTATTACTGCCCTCACTCGTCGCGACGAAGTTGCCCGTATTCTAGCAAAAGTCTCACAGCGTGAGGTGCCGGCCGATTGGCAGCCCATCCAGATATTGGATACTACCACCAAGAGCCTGAGAACGGCTGAGTATCTGGGATTTGATGCGAATACCTACACGGTTGAATATCGTGCAGCTGATGGTGCTGTACATCAAGCAGACGTACGTGCCGGTGAAGTAAAGCTTGATTGGCGTGTAGATTGGCCGGCTCGTTGGGCTATCTTAGGCGTTGATGTTGAGGGCTTTGGTAAGGAACATGCTACTAAAGGTGGAAGTTACGAAACTGGTGCTGCAATTGTGCGGGAAATTTTTGATGCCGAGCCGCCAATCGCGGTGCCGTTTAATCCTATTAATCTCAAGGGCGATAATCAAAAAATGAGTTCATCACTGGGGAATTTGGTCACGATTGCGGATGCCCTAGAAGTAATTCCGCCGGATATCTTGCGTTACTTTGTGTTTAAGAGCTTGCCTCAGAAGGTTTTGGCTTTCGATCCGGGTATTGGCATGGGGCAGCTCATTGATGAGTACGCAGCTACAGAGGCGGCTGTACGCAGCGGTGAAGCTACGTCATTTAAGGACGCCTGGGCAGTCTCTGCACTTGATCAGGAGCATGCTACGGTGTCGACTGTACCATTTACTCATCTGGCTACGGTGTATCAAACTGCACGTGGTGATAGCGAGCGTGTTTTGGAGCTACTTACCAAAACTGGGCACGCTCGAGCCGTTCGCGAAGACGCCAGTGTGATCCTTAGGGAGCTCACGTATGTTGCGGCATGGTTAGAGCGGTTCGCTCCAGAAGCCTTAAAGTTTTCGATTTTAGATGAAGCCCCTCAGCTCCAGCTTGATGTCGCTCAGCAATCCTTTCTAGACTCACTACATCAGCATTTGCAAGCAGTCGCCTGGGATGGCGAGAATTTGCAGTCGGTTATTTTTTCTACGGCTCAAACTGTCGGGTTGCAACCAAAAGACGCGTTTAAGGTGCTCTATGAGTTGCTAATTGGTAAGACGGCGGGTCCAAAGCTGGGGCCATTTTTGGCGAGTTTGGAGCGTGATTTTGTACTTGAGCGCCTCAAGGCAGTTCTCTAGGGGTGGTATAATAAAGGCATGTTAACCCCGGCTTATATTCGAGATAATACCGATGAAGTGCGCGCTTCGATTGCTCGCCGTAATATGTCGGTGGATCTTGATCGATGGTTGAAGCTCGACATGCGCCGTTCAGAGCTGATCCCTTTGGTTGAAGTTGCTCGTTCCAAGCTGAAGCTCGCTGGTAAGCCTACTGAAGAGCAGCTAGCGCAACTGCAAAAAGACAAGCAAGAGTTGGCGCGCCATGAAGAAGAGCTGAAGTATGTTGAGGCCGAGTGGCAGCGGCTACTGGAAGATATTCCTAATCTCATTGCAGAGGGTACGCCCGAAGGTGGAGAAGATGCGAGTGAAGAAGTTCGAGTTGGTGGTACTAAGCCAGAATTTGGTTTCGAGCCAAAAGACCATTTGGCCTTGAACGAGACGCTCAATTTTATAGATTTTGAAGCCGGCGCCAAAGTGGCTGGGAGTCGTTTTTACTATTTGCGCGATCGTGGTGTACGTTTGTGGGATGCGGTACAGGCGTTAGCAAAAGCAGAATTACGTCGACGCGGCTTTGAGTTTTTGTATGTGCCGAATATGGTAAACTCTCGGGTTGCGGCAGGCACTGGGTTTTTGCCTCGAGGTGAAGAGAGACAGATTTATAAGGCCGAGGGTGAAGATCTTAATATGATAGCAACTGCTGAACTGCCTCTTACCGGGTTTGCAATGGATGAAGTTATTGATGTAGAAAAGCCGATTTTGCTCGCGGCATCTTCACCCTGTTACCGGCTCGAGGCTGGCGCCTATGGTAAATTTTCTAAGGGTTTGTATCGTGTTCATCAGTTTGAAAAGCTGGAAATGTATATATATGCTCAGCCAGATAAAAGCGAGGCGCTGCTCGAAGAAATACTCGCCATCGAAGAGTCGATTTGCGAGCAGTTAGAGATTCCGTATCACGTTATCCGTATTGCTGATGGCGATCTTTCCGCGCCGGCTTATAAAAAATATGATGTGGAGTACTGGAGTCCAGTTGATGGTAGTTATAGAGAGCTCACCAGCTGCAGCGACTGCACAGCTTATCAGGCGCGTCGCCTGAATATCCGTTATCGAACAGCCGATGGACTTTTAGCTCATCCGCACACACTCAATGGTACGGCAGTAACATCGAGTCGCACACTCATCGCCATTCTAGAAAATCACCAAACCGAGGATGGGCGAGTGCGTTTGCCGGCGGCACTTGAGAAATATTATGGGGAGGAATATCTATGATGAAATACACTGTCTCAGCACGTAAGTTAGAAGTTGATCGCGAGCTAACAAACTATATTGAGCGTAAAATAGCCAAGCTTGATCGGTATTTCCCGCGTACCCATCGTCCAGTTGGCGTTCGAGTAGAATTGCATCGTGATGAAGCGGCATCACCAGACAAGCGTTATGTTGCCTCGGCGCACATCGAGGTACAGGGACCAGATTTGCATGCCGAAACCGCCACCATGAATCCACACAGTGCAATTGATATATTGGAAGCTAAGCTAAAGGATCAAATTCGGAAGTATAAAGAAAAGCATGCGCCTAAGCGGTTTACCCTGAAGCGTAATACTTCGGTCGAAACGACCTAATCTTCATATGTTTTTAAGGGGGTTCACAGGTTGTATCTGGTACAATAGGAAGGTTAGTTATGGCGATTAATTTAAAAACACTCTTTGGCGATCCCAACGCGCGCGAAATTAAAAAGGCGCGTTCTCGTGTGGAGCGAATAAATTCATTAGAAGCGAAAATTCAGAAGCTCTCCGATAAAGAATTGCGTGCTCAAACCGATACGTTTCGTAAGCAACTCAAGGATGGGAAAAAGCTTGATGATATTTTAGAGCAAGCCTTTGCTGTGGCGCGTGAAGCCAGTAAGCGTGTTATTGGGCAGCGTCACTTTGACGTGCAGTTGATTGGTGGCATCGTATTGCACGAAGGCAAGATTGCCGAAATGAAGACTGGTGAAGGTAAAACCCTGGTTGCTACCCTGCCCCTTTATTTGAACGCTCTTGAGGGTGAAGGTGCTCATCTTGTCACTGTTAACGATTATTTGGCCCGGATTGGTGCCGGTTGGATGGGTCAAATCTATCATTTTCTTGGTCTCACGACAGCAGTGATTATGCATGATTCAAGTTTTGTGTATGACCCTGAGTATACCGACGAGAATCATTCTGATGAACGCCTCCGCCATTTGCGTCCCGTGACTCGCAAAGAGGCTTACGCGGCAGATATTACTTACGCTACAAATAATGAGCTTGGCTTCGACTATCTACGCGATAATATGGTGCAGCATCTCGATCAGATGTCACAGCGTGGATTGCACTTTGCGATTGTGGACGAAGTTGACTCAATTTTAATCGATGAGGCTCGAACCCCACTGATTATCTCGCAAGCCAATGCAAAATCTACAGACCGCTACTATATGTTCGCCAAAATCGCTAAAACTCTTATCCGTGACGAACATTACTCGCTAGACGAAAAGCAACGTGCAGTAAGCCTGACAGATGAGGGTATTGCTAAAATCGAAAAGGCTTTGGGCGTTGATAATGTGTATGAGGCGGGCCGTATTGAAGACGTTCATCACATTGAGTCCGCCCTTAAAGCCGAAGCTATCTTCCAAAAAGACAAGGATTATGTCGTCACTCCAGATGGCGAAATTGTAATTGTCGATGAGTTTACGGGTCGTTTGCTGCCTGGGCGTCGTTATAGCGAAGGGCTGCATCAGGCCATCGAAGCTAAAGAAGGTGTAACTATCCAGCAGGAAAGCCAAACCCTGGCGACTATCTCTTTCCAGAATCTTTTCCGCCTGTACAACAAGCTAGCCGGTATGACGGGTACGGCGGCGACTGAAGCCGAAGAATTTGGCAAAATCTACAAGCTCGAAGTGACTACTATTCCTACCCACAGACCGATGGTACGACAGGATTTGCCGGATAGAATTTATAAGACGCTGCCGGCTAAGTTTAGCGCTGTGGCCGATGAGGTGAAAGAACGCCATGAAAAGGGCCAACCGGTTCTTTTGGGCACTGTTTCAATCGAAAAGAACGAACTACTTAGTCGCATGCTTACCAAAGTTGGCGTGCCCCATCGGGTGCTGAATGCTAAAAATAATGAAGCTGAGGCGGAAATTGTGTCTGCTGCCGGACAACGAGGAGCGGTAACATTGGCCACCAACATTGCCGGCCGCGGTACCGACATTGTACTCGGCGAAGGGGTGAACGAGCTTGGTGGACTGCACGTAATCGGTACTGAGCGGCATGAATCGCGACGGATTGATAATCAGTTGCGTGGTCGCGCCGGGCGTCAGGGTGATGCAGGTTCGAGTCAATTTTATGTATCACTTGAAGATGATCTCATGCGTATCTTTGGAAGCGATAAGCTCTCGTCGATGATGGATGCACTGGGACTTCCAGAAGATACTCCAATTGAGAATCGCATGGTATCCCGCTCACTAGAATCGGCCCAGAAAAAAGTGGAGGGTCATAACTTTGATACTCGTAAGCACTTAGTTGATTACGATGACGTGATGAACCAGCACCGCGAGATAATTTATGCTCGTCGCCGCCGGGTTTTAAAACAAGATTCTCTCAAGGAAGACCTGCTGCCGATTTTTGAGTCCGAGTTTCATGCGCTGATTGAAGTACATACCGATACGCAGACAGAAATTCTGGATATCGAGAAATTGGCCGAGGCTGTTCGAGATATTATTCCTTTACCAAAAGATTGGGAAAAGTCTGTCGAACGACGGGACAAAGAAGCGCTAGTTGCAGAATTTATGAAAATCACTAAAGACATGTACCGTTCTCGCGAGATGGAGTTTGGTGACGAAGGTGTGATGGTAATTGAACGTCTCGTAAGTCTCAAGACCATCGATACTGCTTGGCTCGAACATCTGGAGGCGATGGATCATTTGCGTGATGGTATTGGCCTGCGTGGTTACGGACAGCGTGATCCGTTGGTTGAATATAAAGCTGAGGCTTACCGTATGTTCGGTATGCTGACTCATCGGATTGATTCTGAGATTGTTCATACGCTGTTTAAGGTTCGAGTAGATATCACCAATAAGCCCGAAGACGAAGCGATTGAGACGGAAATTACGCAGGCGGCGAAAAAAGCAGTTACCTCGGGATCTGCTGAATCCGCTCAGCCGACAAGGCAAAAAGCCCTGAAGGAATCTGAACGTTCTGGTCGAGAGTCTGGCCCCATTCGTCGAACCGCTACAGCTCCAAAGAAAAAATCAAAAAAGAAGAAGAAGCGTCGCTAATCTTCAAAAAGCCCCTCATATCGGGGCTTTTTTGTTATCATAAGAGCAATGAGTAATACATCACATGACGTTATGCGTGGCTTTGACGAGTTAGACCCAGATCAGTTTGGAGGTTCGGAGTCTCGAGGTGCTGAGTTGGCTAGTGAGTTATCGCAGGTGCACGCTGATGACGCCGAAGTGGAGTCGACCCCTGCGGATGCACGTCGCGCGCCTACATTCGGAGATGTGGCAGCACAATTGCCGCAAGTAGAGCGAGAAATTGCTCAAGCCGAGAGCAGGTTGGCCTCGCTAGGCGAATCGGGTAATTCTGAGGAATCGGAACGTGTCTCGAGTTATCTTGCATCCCTGCAGAATGAGCGCATTGAAATTCAGCAAGCTATGGAGAATTTCACCACCAAACTTGACAATCCGGTGCTCATTAATGACGGTCCTCAAACGAGTGGTCCGGAGCGCTCAAGCACGAATGACCCTTACAGATATGCTAGGCGACCCTCGAATGAGATAAAGAGAGAGCTGCGCAAAATTAAAGGCTGGGACGGAGTGCAGACACGTGTTAATCGTCGGCATGGCGATTCATTGGGTGGCGCCAAGAAGCCGGCCGATATTTTATTGGATGGGTTGGCGCATGAAGTGAAAACTGGGATGCGACCAGTAACCAAAGCAATTTGGTCAGAATTTTATGATCGTTATAACTCAGATGGAAGTATCAAGGACACATCAAGCGATAAGCCTGAAAAACAGACTGCTAAGCAGCAGTCTCAGGGTACTGCACGCCAAAAAAAGCATACCAGGCAAGCTGAAGATTCGCGACGTATTCGAGGGGCTCGCTATTTTGACAGTAACGATTACGACACAAATGAAGAGTATGAGCGTAGTTTGCCGCCAGATGAATGGAATCGAGAAACTCAACGAGCCGACTTGCCAGCAGAGAATCAAACCGGTTATGATAGGCAGGACGAACAAAGCAGGAGTGGCACAATGCCAGCACAGCCAGAACAAATAGGCGATCAAGCAATAAATGACAAATTTGGTCATGAACTTGGTGATGATTTAAAGCAAATACTTGCCGAGAATGATACAGAAGCGTATTACGGTGCTCCAGCAAGCCCGCTTGCTACTGAAGCGAGTGGTAGTCAGCCTCGTGCTGACCAGGCAGAGCCAGCGCCCGCTACGCGAACAAATTTTGACCAGGCGCCTTCCCCAAGTCCTGCACAATCTGGCGAAGCTCAACTTCAGCCGATGACTCGAGTAGAACGTCGTGAATCTATTGAAAACGACCACCAATTCGAAATTGGTGGTGTCACGTTTAAAAATGGTGAAATGGTCACTTATACAGAAGCGGATGGCGATAAAGCTCCGCATATGATTATCCAAAAAGTTGGCGAGAACCCAGCTCGTTTACGACTTTTGAATTTGGAGAGTGGCACAGAGTTTGCGATCGATGAAGACAGTATCTCGCGTATTGAAAAACTGCAGAATGATGGCGAAGGTGGAGGCAATTCTCCAGAGGACGAAGACGACCCGATCGATCAAGAGGGTGGCGAGCCATATGAAAAAGGTAGCTATTTAGAGAAAGTGCCAAAAATACCGTCAGCCGAAGAGATTTTGGCACTGGCCGAAGGCGCGCGCTTAAACGTTGATGCTCAGATACAGGCCGTGGCGCAGGCAAAAGAGCAGCGGGAAAAATTCTTTGGTCGAACAAAGCGTGATCAGACCGCCCTCGAGCAAGCGAACGCGAGCCTTGAGTCTGCTTACGCCCAATATACAGACAACTGGGCGGCTGTATTGGCAGATTATCGCGGGGTTGAAGCTGGAATTAATGACTACAAGACCGATATGCAGGAGAAAGTTACTGTACTAGATGAATCGATTGCTCGCCTGGAAGCAGATACGCAGTTGCCACCTACACTTCGTCAGTCTCGGATTGATCGGCGCAAAGAGCGCATTTTAGAGGCGCGTGAGGCTATGCAGAAGTGTGATGAGCAGTTAGAGAACTTGCGTCAAGGTGTCGAGGAAGTGACCCGTCGGGTTGAGGTTGAGATGATTGTTGAGATGGCGCAGACTCGCTCAAAGGTTGAAGCTGCACAATGTGAACTAAAAGTTGGTACAAAATCTGAAAAGTTCCGCACTTTCTGGCGCTCTAAGAATGGTCGTCGAACCAGGTTAGCGGTTGGTGCAGCTCTTGGAATAGCTGGCGCGGCGATTGCGATGACTGGTGTCGGTGCCGGCGTAGGTAGCGCGATGGTTGCAGGTGCTGGTGCAGTTATGCGTGGTACTGGTGGATTTATGGCGACTGAAGCCGGCGTTAATATGCTGCATAATCGTCGAGCCAATAAGGCTGATTTGCGTGGTCGCACCGAAGCCTGGGGCGCACAGTCTGCTAGTACGCAGCTAGAGGCGGGGCGTGACATGGAATATATTTCAGGGAACACAGAGGGGCTTGGCGCTGAAAAAATGACCGAGCAAGAGATTGCAGCATTCCTAGAGGCTAATGCCGGTGCCCTGTATAGCGATCGAGTGCTGCGAGGAGCACTAGCTGGAAACCCAGAATCATCGGCGGCAGTGGCAGATTTACTTCTTAAGAATCAGCTAGATCGTGTAAATAGTGATGCGAAGTCGAACAGGCGTGCAAAGCGAGGGGCAGCAGTAGTTGGTGTGGCCGCTGCAGCAGCACCATTTGTTCTCCGTCACTTCTTCAGTGGCCCGCCGAAGGGTCCTGAAGCGCCAAAGCCATATAGCCCCGATGAGGCTCGCTTTAAAGGTATACTCAGTACTGATAAAAATGCCGCACAGAATTGGGAACATATGACTGATAAGTATCAAGGATTGAGCCCAGCTGAGAAAGCCATGTATGAGGCTGGTAACCAAGCATACGACAGGAATTATGGTAGCGCATTACGTGGACTTGATTTGTCGAATGCAGAACTAGATAGGCTGAACTTCATACTTGGCCGCGGTTCGGTTGATGTTGGCAATGACCAGATGGTGCAACTTACGCGCAATATTGCTCAGCAGGTTCAGCGTGGTGTTCCGACAGAAAAGATTCTTCAACTTTACGGCATGCCTACAGATGGCTTAAATGGCGCAGCATAGCTAGATAACTTATAAGGAGTAACCTATGGATACTACACAACCTAATCAACCAGATATTTTCACCAGACTCGGCATGGCTTCAGCCACTGACGAACAAAAGCAGCAACTTGCCGAGCAACTTGCTGACCTTACGATGACCCGTGTACTCAGTAAAGTTTCCGATCAGATTACTGAAGAGCAGATGAATGAGCTAGAACGGCTGATCGATGCTGGCGGCGATCAGGTTGATGATCGCTTGCGACAGCTTGTGCCGAACTATGATGAGTTGATTGCATCTACTGCTCAAGAAGTTGGAGATCAGCTCGTCGCCGATCAGCAGGCTGTGCTCGCAAAAGTGCGTGAAGAAGCCGCCAGCCAACACTAAGCGCAACCAATAAACATTGACCATATTGCAAATTTGTGGTATGGTTTTTGTGTTTTTTGCACCTGACAATTTATTCCGAAATTGACACAGCAGATGAGGTACAGCATGAGTGAAGGCAGGTCCGGAATGAGCATGGATGAATTCTCCCAGCTCAATCCCGATGAAGTTGCCGCCCTGTGTGGTGGCGCAACCCCGGCCGAAGATGGCCCCAACCCCGGCACAGCCGGAGAACAGGAGGCCGTCATGGCCGACGAAGAACACCTCACAGACCCCGCTGATGGCACCGCCGATGAGGCGGCTGAAGCCACACCTCCTGCGCCTCGTAGGATTCAGCTTCGTGCTTCCCATCTGACCGAAAGGTTGATGGAGACCGATCCGTTGCTGGATGAGGCGTCAGCTCTCGAGCTCTTGGAGGAGATCCTCAACGAGGATCTCGAAGAGGGCGAGGAGAGGCAGGCCATTCGCAACGGCAACCAGTTCGTCTCGAACACGCTTGCCTCCGCCGTCGACCGATTCATTGGTGAACAGCCGGCCCAGCCGGCTGCAGCCGATGGTGCTGCCCTGCAGCCCTTCGATCAGGACGCCCCGAGTGCTTCGGCACCTGACAGCGATCCGGCGGACAGCGGTGAGACGCCTCCGTCTCCGGAGCCCGAAGCCACTGCGGACGCACCGGCACCGCTTGCGGATGGCGAGCCTCAACTCGACTCCTATCGCGAGCCACTGCGACCGTACCTTCAGGTGGCTGCCGATGCTCGTCTTCGCGGCAACAAGGAGGCGGCCGAAAAGGCTCTCGGTGAGCTTGCCATTGCCATCTATCAGTACGGTTGGTCGCTCTACGAGGAACTCGGCATCGAGGATGAACTCGAAATCGAGCGCTACCTCTTCCAGCTCAAGAAGGAAGAGGGTCAGGGCCGGCCAGAATCGTTGACTCGAGAAGAACTCGAGCAGGATGCCCAGGCTGAGCTGAGGGGGGAGGGTCAGAACCTCGCTGCAAAGGCTTGGTTCAATCGCCAGGCCGTGCGCAGTGCGGCTCGGGTTGCCGAAGGGACTACCTCGGTCCAGAAGGAGTTGGAAGACTTCACCTGGCCCAACGAGGTCTTCCTGCGTGACGGCTACGAGAGGGCTCAGCGCCGCTCTGCTCGCAGGTCTGCATTCGTACGGTCTGGTGCGGTTCCGCCGCCTCGACCCGCATCCGAGGAGCCGGCGAGCAGCTCGACGGACGACACACCCCCTTCCGAGTCTGTGACGGGTGCCGCAAACAGTGGTGCCCCGAAGGAACCCGAAGGGGGTCCCCCCACTCAGCCGGTCCCTGTTGTCCGGATGAGTGAGGGTCGTCGTACCGTCAGCAGCAGTGATGCTCCCGAGCCTCAGCGCCATGTGGTGCAGGGGGGAGGCAGGGTTGCGATGCGGCCAGCTCCGAAGGCGCCAGCTGCGGGGCGGCAGTCCAGCGATTCAGCCGAAGAGCCGGACGCTCAGCAGCCTCAGACGGATGGACCAGCTGACGGTGCTGATCGTGACGCGAGTCGCCGTAAGCGGAAGTCGGACGAGTCCTTCTTGGTCGAACTGCCGGATGAGGTTTTCGAGGCTGCCGTCAAGGCAGTGATTGAGGATCTTGATCCTGAGCAGTGTTGGGCATTCCGCTCGGCAGATGCGGTTCGTGCCGAGGCGGAGAGGCGCATTCTTGTGGAGTCTGGACGGCAGAGCGCTGCCTGATTTCACACTGGGCGACCTGGGTAACACCAGGTCGCCCAATTTTTTTTGTCAATTATCTTTGGCATAAGCATATTGACTTTGCATAAAACTATTGCAAAATTATGTATTTTATGCTATTATGCAACGGTATTCGTACCTCAACCCGGGTGTTGAAAAACCCCGGCACAACACACCCCGGGAGGGGACATGGCAAACCGAACCGAACGAACCACACACACAGAGGTGCTGCTCGCGCAGCAACACCGTGCCGAGCACGACACCCTCACGCGTCGACTCGGAGGGGTCGACCAGGAGCTACAGCGCCTGAACGGGCTCATCACCGAGCGCAACGCCGAGCTGACCCAAGCGGCCAGTGAGGCCATGCGCGAGATCGTCCGAACGGAGAT
Organism: uncultured Candidatus Saccharibacteria bacterium; assembly: GCA_964583675.1. Lineage (GTDB taxonomy): Bacteria > Patescibacteriota > Saccharimonadia > CAILAD01. The sequence goes on along the minus strand of CAZOVH010000003.1, from coordinate 34,068 downwards.
CGAGCGCCTGGAGAACCAGATCGCCGAGCGCGGCAACGAGCGACAGGACATCCTGCAGCGGCTCAGCGACGTTCGTCAAGATCTGGACAACCTGACCGGTCGCGTCGGCACCGTCGAGAACAACGTTCTCGGTCTGGGCAGCCGCGTCGACGGGCTGCAGGCCCACTCGGAAGCTCACGCCACTGCGATCACACAGCTGCAGCATCGTCTCAGCAGTGGTTGGTGGCAGCCCATCGTGGCAGGCATCGGAGCCTTCTTCATCGCGTGGTTGTTCCTGGAAGCTCTGGGAAACTTCCCGCTCTGGAGGGACCTGGTCCTGTCCGGTGCGGCAGGCCTCATCGTCGCCGGCATCGTCGCCGGCTTGGTCGGTGGCGGCGCCTTCCACGGCGTCACGCAGGTGCATGCGGGAGCAGCGGCGGGAGTGAACACCATCCCCGCACAGCCGCCCGCTCCGGCACCCGCAGCTCCGACTCCGGCTCAGGTGGCAGTACCGCCGCAGCCGGTCGTGTTGACTCCGGATGCGGTCATCCCGCCTCCGCCTCCCACGGGGACCCAGTTCCAGACCGTGCAGGCTGCAGCCGCAGCCAGTGCGTCGACGAACTGACCCCTCCCCCTGGGGCCTTCGGGCTCCAGGGGACACACTTTTGGTTTTATTCTGGCCTTGAACGTGAACCTTTGGTAAAACAGAGATGAATGCTTGAAGTCAGAACCAGAACCTGAACATCCCGCGCTAAAAGCGCTCAAACGAAAGGGGGCCTCATGGCCTTCATGGACACACCTGCCAAGCGGCAGCAGTCGTTCTGGTACTTCGGTGCCGGGCTGCTGCTCCTCGCACTGCTCACCTTCGGGGCGAGCAGGACGATCATCGACGTGGGTGCCGACGACGACCCGACCACCACGACCATTCCGGCTCCGGCTGGTACGTGCGGCGTCAACCAGATGTTCTTCGCTCGCGAGACGAGCGGGAACCAGTTCGGCCCCGCCGCTCCGGAGGATCCGGCCAATGTGGCAGCAACGCAGGCGGACTTCGCCTCGCGACGCTGCTCTGACGCCGCGCTCCTCGTGGGTGACTCCGAGTACCTCTTCAACGAGTTCTCGGATGCGCCGACTCGAGTCCAGAAGACGGTCGACCTCATGTCGAACCCCGATGCCTGGGCTCTCAGCGAGATGCGCTTCCAAGCGCGCCTCAACGAGGCCGTCAAGGTGGAGATCGTCGAGATGAGCGGTGCGTACCAGACCATGGACATGGAGGACAAGGGGAGAATCATCCCCGAGATCTACCAGGTCCCGGTCGAAGCCGCGCCGTTCAAGGTGATCCGCTTCACGTTCCCGGACGGGACCGTGAAGCAGTTCAAGCTCAACTGCGGGTACCAGCCCGTCGAGCAGAACTTCCCGCCGAGCGTGCCCGGCAAGGGTGCTCCGCCTGCGCCAAACCAGCCCTCGCGGCCGGTGACGCCAGGCAAGCCCGGACAGCCCGTCACGCCCGTGACGCCAGGCAAGCCCGGACAGCCCGTCACGCCCGTGACCACGCCCGAGGCTCCCACCACGACGTGGAAGTGCACGGCGGAGCTGATGGCGGACGGTGTCTGTGGTTCGGGTGGTAACAACCATCCTTCCCACGTGGACACCGAGCCACTCCCGCCCACTCCGGACTACGTCCCGGGGAACGCCGAGGACTCGGCAGCCGATCCGGCTGACGGAGTGATCATCCCGCCGGGCGGCAACATGAGCCCCGGCGACACCAATGGCGAGACCGGTGGCAACACCGGCTTCGACGATCCGGAACCGACCGAGGCCACGCCTCAGCCGGTCAACGAGCCCGGAGACCCTGGGGCGCCGGCCTAGCCCGGTAGTCCCTAGAAGGGTGTTCAGGTTCATCAGGAGCGGACGCTACATGCGTCCGCTCCTTCACTTTTATTGAGTCAAATCTGTTGACACTGACATATTTAGCTGACAAAAAGTATTGACAAAAAAGCTTAAGTATGATAATATTTATAGGTAATTGTTCACCTACGCGAACAATAAACCTTTACAACTACAGCATACACACTGCAATTATTACAGAGATTGACCACACGCATAAATGTTAAATAACCATAAGCGCTTTCCGACTTCACGTCGCGAAAGAAAGGAGTCTCATATGATGACTGTGCTTTCTAAGTTGCGCTATGTAGCTTTCGCTGCATTGCTCAGCCTTCTGCCATTGGCAGCTCATGCCACGAGCCAGGTGCGCCTTGAATCAAAACTTGGTGTTGCTAACGCGAGTGCTGGTGAGAATACGTACAAGCCGAGTACCAACGCAAAAACTGACGAAACCGTTCAAGTTCAGCTTTGGTACCACAACATGGAAAATGCCGATAGCGGCAAAGTAGCCAATAATGTAAAAGCAAAACTTCAGCTGCCAACCGCAGCTGGAAAAACCCAGAAAATCAACGGTACAATCTCTGCAGACAATGCCAACACGGTTAACACAAGCGCAACAGCAAATCTTGCACTTGATAACAGCCGTCTCGAGTATGTTCCAGGAACTGCAGTTTGGCGCCACAACAAGGGCACCAACGAGCAGCCTAACTGGGTAACTGACACACTTACTGCAGCTCAGGAGCAACAGCTTTTGACTACAGGTGTAGTGCTCGAAAATGGTAAGCCATGCTTCAACTTTGAAGCTAGCGTATCTGTAAAATTGCGTGTTAAGACCGACATGGTTTCTATAACCAAACAAGTTCGTGTTCTTGGTGAAAAAGAGTGGAAGAGTGAAAACACTGCGAAAGCTGGTGACACACTTGAATACCTCATCACCTTTAAGAACGAAGGAAATACTGTTTTGAAGGATCTTGCAATTGCTGACAACATGCCAGCTTCTGTAACCTACGTAAACGGTACTACTCAGCTTAAAAACATGAACAATCCAAACGGCATCAAGATTACCTCAGATAAAGTCACAAGTGGCGGAATCAACGTAGGTAGTTATGCCCCAGGTTCTGTTGGTTATGTATGGTTCCAAGCTAAGATTGATCCAAATCTCAAGCCTGGTACATACACCATGAAGAACGTTGCTGGCGTAAAAGCTGGTAACATCATGCGTGAAAACTATGCAGTTACCAAGGTTGCAGTTGCCGGTAAGCCAACGCCTACCCCAACCACACCTCCAGTATCTCCAACCCCAACCCCTACCACCCCGGTAACTCCTGAGCAGCCAACCCTGCCTCAGACTGGTATCGAGACTGGTGTTGCTGGTCTGTTGGGAACCGGTGGTCTCACCTACGCTGGTTATTTCTACCGAAAGAGCCGCAAAGGTTTGAGCGCTGCGTTGAAAAACGTTGTAAAGTAACACCCTACAGTTTGTAGGTATACGCCAAGCTCCCTCGAAGTGAATTTTCACTGACGGGGAGTTTTGGTTTATATAGAACCAGAAACAGGTATAATACTACCGATATGAAGCCAATTATTGACCGACTGACAAACCTCCTAGAAGAAGTGCAGGGCGCAATCCGTCAGCTTAATCTAGAGAGTGAAGAAAAGGTGCTTGCCGAGCTAGAAGCTCGCATGAATGCACCTGATTTTTGGTCTGATCAAGGGGAAGCCCAAAAGGTCAGCCAAGAGGCTGCATTACTACGTAAATTTATTGAGAGCTGGCAAACAATGGAGGAGTCGATACAGACTATGCTTGAGCTCGCGCAGATGTCGGATGAGTCGTTATTGGATGCGATGGAGGAGTCTACGGCTAGCATGGAAGAGTCGGTACGCCAGATGATGATAACGGTAAAGCTGGCCGGAGATTATGATAAGAACACGGCAATTGTACAGGTTTCGGCAGGAGCTGGCGGTACAGACGCACAAGATTGGGCGGAAATGCTGCTGACTATGTATACCAAGGCTGCAGAAAAGCTTGAGCTAACAGCTAAATTAGTTGATATTTCGCGAGGAGAAGAAGCAGGTATAAAATCTGCCACACTGGAAATTGAAGGGCCTTTTGCGTTTGGCAAGCTGAAAAGTGAAAAGGGTGTCCATCGTTTGGTGAGGCTCTCGCCCTTTAATAGTGATAGTTTGCGCCAAACCAGTTTTGCGTTGGTTGATGTAATTCCTGAAATCCCGATGGAGCAGATAGAACTTGATGAAAAAGATTTGCGCATTGATGTATTTCGCGCTGGTGGGCATGGTGGCCAGAGCGTAAATACGACTGATTCGGCGGTGCGTATTACTCACATTCCAACTGGTATTGTGGTTTCAATCCAAAATGAACGCTCACAGCTCAAGAATAAAAATAAGGCGATGTCAATTTTAGTGGCAAAGCTCGCTGAGTTGGCACGCGAACAGCATCTAGATTCTGTGGCTGAGCTTCGTGGAAAAGTTCAGTCAGCCGACTGGGGCCAGCAAATTCGTAGCTATGTATTGCACCCCTACAAGAAAGTAAAAGATCATCGTACAGATTATGAAACTAGCGATACGGATGCGGTGCTAGGTGGCGCGATTGAGCCATTTATCGAAGCCTATTTGACGCATAATTTATCAGACGAACAGAAAAATTAGTTAATGCGCTGGAGTTGGGCGCCGAGAGCCTGGAGCCGCTCTTCAATCCGTTCATAGCCGCGGTCGATGTGTTCGATGCGGTCAATCATCGTTTTACCTTGCGCGATGAGCGCGGCGATGAGGATGGTGGCTCCGGCGCGAATATCAAAACTAACGAGATCCGCCCCGGCTAGTGGTGTTGGACCAGTGATGAGTCCGGTGTGGGTGTCGCGGATAGCTACGGCTGCGCCCATACGCTGCAGCTCAAAGAGGTATTGCAAGCGGCCTTCATAGAGAGTTTCAAAAATTTCGGAGGTGCCGGCGCACTGCGTCAGTAGAACGGCCAAGGGTGCCTGCAAATCACTCGGGAAGTTTGGATAAGGCTGAGTACGCACATTTACTGCCTGATAGTCACCACCGGGGAGGATATGGATTGTTTTGGGGTTTGGCAACTGATATTGCACGCCGATTTGATCAAATAGGGTGAGGAGCACATCGTGTTCATCGCGAATAAAATCATGAATAATCACATCGCCACGTGAGGCCGCCGCCGCAATCGCAATTGTGCCGCTTTCTAGTTGATCTGGTGGCACTCGGAAAAGCGTACCATTGAGTGTTTCGACGCCATGAATGATGAGGTTGTGGGTGCCAATGCCCTCAATTTTAGCGCCCATTTGTTGCAGCATGAGACAGAGATCGACTACATGAGGCTCCAGGGCAACCATACGTAGCTCGGTTACGCCAGTAGCAAGTACAGCGGCCATAATTGCATTTTCGGCGCCGGTTACAGTGAGCTCACCAAGTACCACGCGTCCGCCCTGGGGTTTGCCGGATACCGTAATGTGGCCTTGCTCACGAATAACTGATAGCCCCATCGCCTGAAAAGCTTTGAGGTGTGAGGCTAGTGGGCGCGCGCCAATGATGTCGCCACCGGGTTGAGCTGCTGTAATGCTACCGAGTCGGCCAACTGCTGCTCCTAAAATAAGTACAGAAGCGCGCATTTTTGCTGTGAGTTCATCGGGAATAGTGGCGGTGGTTAGATTGTCTGCCTCAACAGTAACAGTATGGCCTTCGCGCCAGACCTTCGCCCCAAGTGAAGCTAAAATTTCTAGCATTACATCAACGTCTGAAATGCGCGGCACATTTTCGACTGTGACTTTTTCTTTCGTTAAGAGGCAGGCAGCCAGCATTGGTAGTACGGCGTTTTTTGAGCCCGCTGTAAACCATTCGCCTTGCAAACGGGTTGGACCGGTAATTACAAGCTTTGTCATATTGCTTATTGTAGCAGGCTTTATTTGCCTCATGCAGTCGTGCACAAGCTCAAGCGCATATGCTAAAATAGGTGCATACGTGATTTTACTTGATCGAGTTTCAGTGATGTATCCAAATAAGACGGTCGCTTTGTCGGGCGTCAGTTTGCATATACAGCCAAAAGAGTTTGTAACAGTGGTAGGCTCATCTGGTGCGGGTAAGTCAACACTTATTCGTCTACTCATTAAAGAAGAAGTTCCGACGAGTGGAAAAATTATTGTTGGCTCAATCGATTACGACACGATTGGCAAAACCAGCATTCCGCATCTGCGTCGTCGAATTGGGGTGGTGTTTCAGGATTTTAAACTACTCCCTAACCTTACTGTGTACGAGAATGTTGCTTTTGCACTCGAGGCTAGCGGCGTGAGAACCTCTGAAATTAAGCGTGCGGTACCAAAAATTTTGCAGCTGGTTGGTTTGGCCGAAAAGGCCAATAATTATCCTAAAGAAATCTCTGGTGGTGAAAAGCAGCGCGTGGCAATTGCGCGGGCCTTGGTGCGAAACCCAAAGATTCTGATTGCCGATGAGCCAACTGGAAACTTGGACCCGAAAAACTCATGGGATATCATTGAGCTGCTTTTGAAGATTAACAAGTTTGGTACAACTGTACTTTTGACCACTCATAATAAAGAAATTGTGAATGCTCTGAAGCGCCGCGTGATTACGATTCAGAATGGGCGTATTTTGAAAGACGAAAAAGTAGGACGTTACGTTCTATAACGGATTGGATTAGGAGGGTAAGACGATAATGATTACGCTGTGGCGCATGTTTAAGACTGGTTTTCGGAACTTGTTCCGCAACGCATGGCTTTCGATAGCGGCCACTGCGATTATGGTGGTTACATTAGTTATCGTGGCTTTCTTTGCTTTCTCGGCACTCTTCTTGCAGAATCAGCTAGCGGCAGTTCGAGAGAAAATTGACCTCACGGTATTCTTGAAAGATGAAGCTACACCAGACCAGGTGAAGCAGCTGCAGGCCAATATTCAAACCTTTGAGAATGTAGCGGAGGTGCGCTACGTATCCAAAACGGATGCGCTCGAGCGACTACGTACTAGTTCAAAAGATGGGGAGCAGCTCGCCAAGACCGCCACGGAGATTGGTAATCCGTTACCAGCATCATTAGAGGTTCGTACCGAAACACTTGAGAACCTTGATTCACTTAATAGTCAGATTAAAGCTGATGGCGCGGCGGTAATTGTGGCAAGTACAAGTAATGATGACAGTGATGTTCGGCGCAAAGTAGTTGATCGTATTGTTTCTATCTCGAACGGTGTTTCAAAGGTAGGTACGGTAATCTCTGTCGCCTTCCTCTTAATTAGTCTGATGATAATCTTTAATACTATCCGTATGGCGATCTTTACGCGTCGTGAGGAAATCGAGATTATGAAGCTGGTTGGAGCAACTAACTGGTATATTCGTGGGCCATTTCTCATTGAGGGGGCGATGTATGGCATTATTGGTGCAACTATAGCGATGGCCATAACTTTGCCGCTGATTAATGTGGCGCGACCGCTCTTTACGAGCTATTTTAACGCCAGTGATGTCGTAACTTTTGTTACTGATCGTATATTTTTGGTGACGCTTGCAATGTATACTTTAGGAATTGTAATTGGTACGCTTTCGAGCTTCCTAGCAATCTCACGCCATTTGAAGCTTTAGCGTATTCTGTGATAGACTAACGGTAATGCTTACTGCTTCAGAATATATATGGGGGTAGAAGCAAAAAGGAGGGTGATGATCTTGATTCGACACCAAAAGACTACAAAAAAACACCAACGACTCACTAGAACACTAGTTGTGCTGGCGATTGTTGGTGTGCTTGGCGTTTTGGCGCCAACTGCTTTTGCAGTTGATTATGATTCGCAAATTAATGCGTTGCGTAATCAGATTAATCAGAATAAAAACTCAGCCAATCAAAAGCGAGCCGAAGGTGATACTTTACAAGCTAAAGTTGCGGCTCTAAACGCAGAAATTTCTGCCGCGCAGAGTGCACTTAATCTGACGCGTACTGAAATTACGAAGACCACTGAAGAGCTTGATCGTCAGAATGCCGAACTAACAAAACAGGTAGATAACCTCAAGCAAAATCTCAAGACCATGTATAAGGATCGTGACGTTACGCCGATCGAAGTCTTAGCTTCAAGTGAAAACCTCTCGGATTTTGTAGGTAAGCAGCAATATATGGATGATTTGAAGGACAAGATTGAGTCCAATATTTCTGAAATTAATCGATTGAAGGCTGAACTCGAGCAGAAAAAGGTTACTTTAACAGAAAAAGCCGCTGATGAGAAAGCTCAAGTAGCCAATATTGCTGCAAAGCGGTCTGAACAGCAGGCCCTCTTAACGCAGACACGAGGTGAAGAAGCTGCCTATCAGGGCATCGTCAAGCAAAATGAATCACAGCTCGCGGCGGTATTTGCAGCCCGCGCTGAAGAAATTCGCCGTAATGCCGCAGCCGGTGGAAGCTTTAGGGCTGGCGGCCAGTGTGGTGGTGGTTATCCGGATGTTTGGTGTAGGGCAGCACAGGATAGCTTGGTTGATGACTATGGGTATTACAACCGAGAATGTGTGAGTTACGCTGCTTGGAAGCGCGCCAGTATCGGGCGAATGGTGCCGCGTTATTGGGGCAATGCTAATCAGTGGTGGCCACGAGGAAGTGCTAGTGCAACTCCTGGTTACGGCGACATTGTAGCCTGGCCAGATGGTCCATGGGGGCACGTGGCAATCGTTGAGTCTAATAATGGTAACTCGATTACGGTGAGTGAGTATAACTATAGTCCGCGTGGTGGCTACTCTGTACGCACCATACCGATGAGTCAGTTGGGGAACGCCAGGTTTATCAAATAGCTAACAGTAATTTCTAAAAAATGGCTACAAAAAACAAAAAAACAGCAGGAAAAGCTTTTCGAATCGTATTCGCTGGGCTTTTCTTGTTTGTTTTTGTAGTTTCAGCCTCGGTGTGGTATCAGGCTCGTCCAGCGCACGCCGATGACTTGCAGCCGCTCATTGATGCGGTAACTAAGCAAATTCAGGATAATCAAGCGGTGGTAAATCAAAAACAGGTTGAAGGTGATACTCTGCAAAATCGCTTAACAGCTATTCAGGCTGAGCTATCTGCTGCTCGGTCAAACCTTGAGCTTACGCGTTTACGTATTGAGCAAACGAAGCTTGATCGCAAAAATACCGAAGCTAATCTGCAAAAAAGCACGGAGCTGCTGCGTCAGAACATTGCCGCCGCCTACAAGCAGGGCGACGTTACGCCGATGGAGGTGTTTGCTTCCAGCGAGAATTTGTCCGATTTTGTGGGACGACAAGAATATTACGACTCTCTGCGCAATAAGATTATGGATAATGTAGATAGCATAAAGAATGCCAAAAAACAGCTCGAAGAATTTTCTCGACAGCTACGCATTAAAGAAGAACAGGAAGGATTAGAAGAAAAAGCTATTGTCGCCAAGGAGGCCGAACAGGCAGAACTTCTCGCCAAGACTCGGGGTGACGAAGCTGCCTATCGTGCTCTTGTCGAGGTTGATACCATGCGGCTCGAGACGTTGCGGGCACAACAGACAGCCGCGATTGCGGCTCAGAGCTTAGGTCGCGATTTTACGATGACTACTGACTATCCATGGGCTGCTGTGGAGCCTTTTCCGAGTCGTGGTGTTGATCCGTGGGGTTTTTATTATCGTCAGTGCACAAGTTATGCTGCTTGGAAACGGGCGAGTATTGGTCGGCCGCTGCCCGCTTGGGGCTTCTTGGGGCCAGCGAATGCGAAGCAATGGCCAGATTGGGCTGGGAAGTTTGGTATGCGTGTCGATACCACACCAGAAGTGGGAGCAGCCGCAGTCTATCCAGTTGGCGAGTATGGGCATGTCATGATTGTTGAGGGGATTGTCTCCAATGGTACACAAGTACTGGTTTCTGAATTTAACGCCGATTGGGGTGGTCGGTATTCTCAATCCGTTTGGCCTGTGAGTTCGCTGGTGTTTATTCATTAGCCCTAGCAGATTCTGAGTTGGCTCTGTACAATAGAGAAAAGCATGGGTGAAAAAGATACACAATCACCGGTTAAGAAACCTGGTGTAAGTTTAACGAGACTGCAGTTAGCTGGCTGGATTGCTGCTTTAGTACTTATTGGTGGTGTAATTGGTGTATTTGGGTATAAGGCAGTTGTTGCGCGCACCAATACAGCGGCAGCTACTTCTGAACAGTTTCGTGAAATTCGGTCTATTCTTGAGTCGAGTTTCAACGGTGACCTAAATGATGAGAAGCAAGCTGAAGGGGCGCTACGTGGCTATGTCGCGAGTCTCGGTGATCCGTATACGGTGTATCTTAACGCAAGTGAGGCAGAGGAGCTCTCTAATGACTTAGCTGGCCAACTTTCGGGAATTGGCGTTGAAGTTGGTCTCAAGAATGATCGACTGACGGTTATCGCGCCCATTGATGAAACTCCGGCCGCGAAAGCTGGTATTCGGGCTGGTGATGTTATTGCGACCATAGATGGACAGAGTACGAGCGAGTTAACTCTCGATGAAGCCGTCAAAAAAATCCGTGGCGAAAAAGGCACTGAAGTAAAGTTGACGGTTGTGCGTGAGGGTGAAGAGCCAAAAGAACTCGCGATAACTCGCGATCAAATTCAGGTTTCAAGCGTCAAATATGAGGTAAAAGATGGGGATGTGGGTTACATTCGTGTACGTCGTTTTGGCGACGATACAGACACGGCCATTCGTAACGCGGCAGCCGACTTAGCGAAACAGGGCGTTGATAAAATTGTGCTCGATCTTCGTGATAATCCCGGCGGGTATCTCAATAGTGCAGTTACTGTATCTTCAGAGTTCTTGGCAGACGGCGTAGTGGTGGAGGAGCGTGGTCGCCATATGGAGTCTAAACAGCTGGTGGCAAATCCGGGTGGTAACTTGACGAATGCGAAGCTTGTGATACTCATTAATGAAGGATCTGCCTCGGCTTCTGAGATAACGGCTGGCGCGCTGAAGGATAATGATCGTGCGATTTTGGTTGGCGAGAAGACGTATGGCAAGGGTAGTGTCCAAGAGGTTAAGCAACTTTCAAATGGCGCTCAGTTGAAAGTAACCGTAGCCGGTTGGTTTACGCCTAAGGGTGTGAATATTTCTAAAGAAGGTATTAAGCCTGACATTGAAGTTAAATTGACGCCTGAGGACTCCAATGCAGGCCGAGATCCGCAGCTAGAGAAGGCTCTCGAAGCCGTACGCCAATAGCTCTTGTGCTTAGCTGATAAGCCAGCTACACTAGAAAAAACGGAGGGGAGTGAGCGTGGTAAAAACACCAAAATATATTTTTGTTACTGGAGGCGTTGTTTCGGGCTCCGGTAAAGGAATCACCGCGGCGTCAATCGGCGCTATTTTAAAAGCCAGAGGGTTACGGGTCAACATTCAAAAAATGGACCCGTATTTTAATTTTGACGCCGGAACGCTAAATCCAGCAGAACACGGCGAAGTCTTTGTAACCGCTGATGGTGGCGAGACTGATCTAGACCTTGGGCACTATGAGCGCTTTATCGACATTAATCTCACCCGAAGCAGTTCTGTTATGAGCGGACAAGTGTATGCAAAGGTGTTCGCCGATGAGCGCGACGGTGTATTTTTAGGGAAAACAGTGCAAGTAATCCCGCATATTACCGATGAATACCAGCGTCGCATTATTGAGGCAGCTCGTGGCTTTGATGTATTGCTATGTGAAGTTGGTGGAACCATTGGTGACTACGAGTCTCTAGCGGTTATAGAAGCGCTACGTCAATTTAAGAGACGTGTGGGCGCTGATAACGTTTTGTACACACACGTGGTCTTTTTGCCATATCTCGCGGCCAGTAAAGAGATCAAAACTAAGCCAGCTCAGAATTCTGTGCGTGACTTACGGGAGGCTGGTATTCAGCCGGATATCCTGGCTGTCCGCACCGACCACGAATTAAAGGCCTCGGTATTCGAAAAGCTTTCTATGTACTGTGACGTTGATAAAGAAGCGATTGTTGGCTTACCAACATTGAAGAGTGTGTACGAAGTGCCGCTACGGATGGAGGAATCAGGCATAGGCAATTACATCATTGAGCGGCTGGGCTTGCGCGTTGCTGAGCCACAGCTAGCTGACTGGTATAAATTAGCAGATGTTGTGAGCTCCAAGAAGCCCGAAGTGAGTATCGGTATCGTTGCTAAGTATCTTGATCACGAAGATACCTACATGTCGGTTGTAGAGGCACTGAAGGCAGCCGGTTGGAAGCATGGGCGAGCTATTAAGGTGGTGTGGGTGGATGCCGAAAAATTGGTGGATACCGTGAAGCCGCTTGAGGGACTGGATGGTATTTTGGTGCCGGGAGGTTTTGGTGAGCGGGGTGTAGCTGGCAAGATTGTGGCCGCTCAATATGCACGCGAAAACAAAGTACCGTACCTAGGAATTTGCCTTGGTTTACAGATTGCGGTCATTGAAGCAGCGCGCAATCTGGTTGGCTTAGAGACTGCGCATTCACTCGAATTTAATCATGATACTGAGCATCAAGTAGTGAGCTTGATGGAAGATCAGCAGGGCGTGCGGCTAGGCGGCTCAATGCGACTTGGTGATTATCCGACAGCGATTAAGGAAGGATCTTTGGGCTATGAGCTCTACGGCAAAGGCTTGATTCATGAGCGTCATCGTCATCGTTATGAAGTAAACAATCGCTATCGTGACCGTTTGGAGGCTGTGGGAATGGTATTTTCAGGGCTTTCACCTGATGGGAATTTGGTAGAAATGATTGAGTACCCAGATCATCCGTTTTTCATCGCGAGCCAGTTCCATCCGGAGTTTACCTCGCGCCCGATGACACCAAATCCACTGTTTGATGGCTTTGTGGCTGCTGCCTCCCGCCTTTTGCATTCCGAGACCGAGAAGTCTACAATAGACGTAACAACTATGCAGAGGAGGAAAGTCTAGCAGTATGACCGATAAGACACCAACCATTTTACTTGTAGAAGATGATGCTGAGCTCGCGAGCGTATATCGTGCTCGCTTTGAAGCTGAGGGCTTTAATACGGCCTGGGCAGAGAATGGTGAAAATGCACTAGCTCGAGTAGTTGAGTCAAAGCCCGACTTGATTTTGCTAGACGTTATGATGCCTCGTGTATCTGGTTTTGATGTTTTGGATATCTTACGCAATACCCCACAAACTCAGCACGCTAAAATTATTATGATGTCTGCGCTTTCTAGTGATAAAGATATCGCTAAAGCTAAGGCGCTTGGAGTTGATGATTACTTGGTTAAAAGTCAGGTGGCGATGGCTGATGTGGTGCATATTGTCCGTAAGCATCTTGGCATGGTAAAAGGAGCTGATTCTTCGGCGCCATCCACAGACCAGAAGTCTGCTGCGTAAGGACTGTATACTAAAAAAAGCCCCTTCTCGGGGCTTTTTTTAGTATGGGCGACTCTACGCTTCGGTTGGGGTTACAAAAACGACAGTTTTGCGTCGCTTAGCACCAGAAAATAGAGTCTTACGAGTTTGACGGAAGCTCACTTGGCCTTCTGTGGCTGCATGAATGGTGTAGTCTTTACCGAGAAAGGTGTTTTCCCCAGCTTCGTACTTATTACCACGCTGGCGTACAATAATGTCGCCCGTAGTAACTTCTTGGCCACCGAAAAGCTTAACGCCAAGGCGTTTTGAACGTGAATCGCGACCGTTTTTAGTAGAGCCGCCGGCTTTAGTCTTTGACATACTGCTTGATCTATCCTTTCCTAAGCTTGATAATTGCGCGCCCGACGGTTTGGTGTGATCGTCGATAAATTAGCATTGAAGCTGAATCTGGCGCAAACTGTTCAACAGTATACCCCATATCTGGTAAATCGTCAAGGATAGGTAGGTAGATTGGTTGTTGCGTACTTGAGGAGAACCAAACCGGTAGGGCAAAGACGATGGTGAGTGGTCTAGGAAACTGTGACATATTTGCAAAAAAGTTGCGATAGAGCGGTAAAAGATTATTCGCCTCCTCTTGTAGGCGTTTTTCGGTGACATCTCGAAGGTCTGGGTTACCGAGGTAGCCCTCGCTCACAATATGAGTTGTTTGTTGGGGGAGTCGGACAGTTTGAGCGTCAGCCTGGAAAATTTCAGTGGGCTTTTTTTGTTCGCTAATCTGACCTTGCATCCAGTCAACATTTTCTTTTGTTGCTCGAACCATGTCTGGTGCGGCATCGCTACCGGATATATTGACACCCTTCAAGAGAGCTTCGGTCAAGATAACGCCTGTGCCGCAGAAAGGATCATGCACATGACTATCTGAAGCTACGTTCGCTAAATTGAGCATGCTCTGAGCGAGCTTTGGCGGTAGCATCCCTACCCGGGCATCGCGAGCAGGGCGTTCTCGATCTCGTTTGGTGTAGTGTTGAATATTTTGCTGCCAGTTGGTTACTCCAGCCAGCCAGACAGCGCCATGATGCATGACAAAAACTTCGTGATTTGGTGGAGTAAGTAGGCGGCTTCCCTGTAAGTGGCCGGCGTTCAAGAACGTTCCATTTTGCGGAAATACGATACGTGGTCGTTTGCCCTTTCGCGATGCATACTCTTCTTTTAGGGATTTTCCAAAATTTTTTATGTCACGAGGAGAGAGTGACGGGCTTGAAAGTCCGAGGCTTACCTTGCCTGCAGCTGGAGGTGCTGGGAGTGATGCGATGAAGCTGGTTATGAGTTCTGCTTTACTGGCGGCTTCAGCTACGATGGTGCCAGCCCTCACTGCGCCTCCAAGGGTGTCCCATTTTGGAGGCGTCGCCGTACCGATTGCGATAGAGTCAACAAACTGTACTGCATCTGGTGCTGTCACGCTGGCTAGTTCGGCGCGAACAACTGATTTTTCGCGCCCTAATAATGCAAACCATTTCATGTAGTTCATCATAGCATTGCTGAAGTAGATTGCGGTCGCAAAATTGAATCAAACCCCGTAGTATAGAAGTATGAAGTTACGTCATTTCGTATTTTTCGTGGCGTTAGTACTCTTGGGGTTGTTATTCTTGCGTAATGCCGGCCAGCTTCAGCAATTTATAGCGCTCATGAAAGAACTAAATATCTGGGTGCTACTTTTGGTACTTCCAGTGCGGTTTGGTTATTATTGGGCGAGCACGCGGTTTTATGATCATTTCTTTAGCGGACTCTACAAGAAGCGCATCCCGTTTTGGCGTTTGTTCGAAGGTGTTGTGAGTATGAATTTTGTAAACACCGTCGTACCAACCGGTGGAGTGTCTGGCGCGGCATATTTTGCCCAAATTTTTCGGTCGAAGATCTCGCAGAAACAGTCGTTTATTGCGCAGTTCTTCTGGTATATTGCAACGTTTTTGAGTTTGGTAGTAGTTTTGGCAATAAGTTTTCTGGTTTTGTTTTTCTCGCAATCGATTATTCAGGTGAGTTATCGCTTGATACTTATTGTCGTAAGTCTCTTATTGTTTGTAGCTTTCTGTGTTATCGCCATGACGCTTAACCCGCATTTGTTTGAGCGGGTACTTTTTTACGCTACTAGACCGATTAACTGGGTACTCAAATTATTACGCAAAGGTAAAATTGGCGAGCGCCAAACTACCCAGTTTGTGGATGGTTACCGTACCCTGATTGAGCTCTTTGCCAAGGATCCGCGGCGGGCTTTGCGGCCATTAAGCGATGCTCTGCTGTGTATTATGTTTGAGGTCTTGAGTATCTTTATCGTGTTTTTAGCATTCGGACAAGTGGTGAATCCAGGCATGGTTGGTGCGGCATACGTTTTTGCACTTTTAATGTCATCATTATCATTTTTCACATCTGGAGTAGGTATGTATGAAGCCACAATGGTAGCGGTAGAGGTTGCATTGGGCGTGCCGTTCGGCCTGGCGTTTTCTGTGACAACTATTTATCGCTTGATGGCGCTCTGGCTATTTATTCCTGTGGGCTTGTGGTTTTACAAACGCCAAGTTCTCGATGATGAGGAGAAGACGAGTGTCTGAAGAAGTTCTATCAGTCACCGAGTTACGTGAGTTTGTTAATCAAACTTTGAGTTATGCTTACCCTCTGGTGGTAGTCGAGGGTGAAATTTCTGGTTTTCGGATTAATCAGGGTAAGTGGGTCTTCTTCGATCTCAAAGACAGCGAGACTACAATCAGCTGTTTTATGACAAAGTATCAGCTTAAAACAGTGCTCGAAGATGGGATGCTGGTTCGGGTTGCTGCAACGCCAAATCTTACAAAATGGGGTAAGTTCTCTCTTACTGTGAAAGAGGTTGAGCTGGCGGGTGAGGGCGAAGTCATGCGGGCATATGAGTTACTTAAGGCGCAATTTGAAAAAGAGGGGTTGTTTGACGTCGCGCGCAAGCGAAGTTTGCCGGAGTATCCGCAGAAAATTGGGCTTATCACAAGCCGGGATGCAGCTGCTTACAATGATTTTATAACTATCGCTCAGGATCGTTGGCCAGTAACGGAGGTTGAGCATATACATGTGCATGTCCAGGGGATGCAGGCGCCAACCGATGTTGTACAGGCATTGCGACAGTTCAACGACGAACGGCCGGACCTGGAGGCGATCGTCTTGATTCGTGGTGGTGGTAGTGCTGAAGACTTGCAGGCCTTTCATCACGAAGATGTTGTGAGGGCTGTATATGCCAGTCATATTCCGGTCATCGTCGGGATTGGTCACGAGGATGATGTAAGCCTCGCTGAATTGGCAGCCGATGTGCGGGCTTCGACCCCAACCGACGCGGCTCGACGACTCTTCCCGGATAAACGAGAGGTTGCGAGTCAGATTGACCGACTTGCCGAGCGTAACGTCGCTGGTATCCGGCTTCATTTTGAGCGGGTAGAGCGAGTGATAACAGTGTTTGGCCACCAGCAGTCAAGGTTGATAGCTCAATTGGCCGATAAAATTGAACGAGCTGAAGAGCGCATGCGGCGGTCGCTCGATCGGTGCTTGGATGCATTTGGGTATCGTTTGGCTTTGGCGCAACGAACACTTGCCGGTGTGAATCCAGAACGCATTTTGGCTCGTGGCTACGCAATTGTGCGGCAAGATACGAAAGTCTTGCACGCGCCGGCTGACGTACTGCCCAATGTGCCGATTCTGGTACAATTACATAAAGGCACCATAGAAGTGGTGCTTCGAGGAAAGGAGGATATGGATGACGAAACCCAAACCAGTCTCGAGTTTTCGTGAGGATCTCGCTGAGCTAGAGGGAATTACCCAGTCGCTGGAGAGCGATGGTGTAGATTTAGAAGAGGCACTACGTTCGTTTGAGCGTGGTAGTGAGCTAGTTACAAAGCTTAAAAGCCAGCTTGAAGTGGCACAGCTGCGAGTAAAAGAGATTCAAGTCAGCGCTAATACTGAAGACGCCGACAAAAAAGACTAGACAAAAAATTATAAATATGGTATAGTTCGTGATTATGCATCACGATTACGCCACAATTCTATTAAAACAACATGCCAATGTAGCCTCTGAGAGCACAGCTGCTCACGCGATGAAAGTCCTCGACCGACATGTGCTCGAGCTATTTGGCACAGATTCGCGCGAATTCGCCCAACAGCTCCTACCAGGTATGACTCGTCGTCGGCTTGGTAATCGCTTTGGCTTACATCGACCGGTTCCTAAGGGGGATGCTGTGTCATATACGACTTTTCTTGAAAAGATACGGAAAGATCTTGGACTCACTGACGACAGTGAAGCTGAGATGTACTTCGATGCTTATATGCAGAGCCACATGAGCCTGATGACAACTAGTGCGCGCCTAGAGTTTGCCACTATTTGCGAAGGTGATGTCTTGCGTGCATATTTGCGCGCAGTTGACGCACTCGTCTAATTCTTACTTACTAGGAGGGATATGTCGCATATTTTGCAGGTAGATAAGCTAGAAGATGATTCTGCCCTATTTGCCCTGGCCCTCGGTCCGGCAACCCGCACTAGCATAACGCTCTGTGGTGGTAGTTCGCGTGGCTTCGCGGATATCTCACAGCTCTTTGGTGTTTGGCAGGCTCTTCGCTTGCCGGTTTCATTGGTTGTGCCGGCTGGTGTGGAGCGCTTTTTGCCCAGCGGGATTACTCAAGCTTCAATGGATGGCGATATACGTAAACAGCGTGAGCTCACAGCTTGGCAGTTGATCGATAGCGCTGGTTTGGTGGTTGTGGGGCCGAATATGCAGCTTACGAGTACCGAGCAGGTAATGTATGCTCGTTTGCTGCCCAATGTTACTGTGCCGGTAATACTGACAGATGAAGCTCTCTCTTTATGGAGTATTGATTCGGGCATTCAGGAGAATACCCACATTACTTGGCTGGCAAGTACAGACCTCGTTGAGAAAATGCAGTTTGCCCAAGGGCAGAAGATCATTAAGGCGCGGGGAATTTTTGGAGTAGCCGAATTTTTACGGAGTCTTCAGCTTCCACATGATTTTGTTATGCTGTATGACGCAGTAAACCTGTATAGTTACATTCCTGCAAGTGATATGTTGATACATACGCCACTGCAAGGCTTGCAAAAACAGACTCGAAACTTGGTGTTAGCCTTATTGCCAGTTACAGTCTTTGCTCGTTCTCGCGGAGTAGCATTACAGGAGCGACTGAGGGTGCTACACTATCTTTTTAGTATTATCAGTGAAAACACCATAGGTGATTCAGACGTATGGTCTGCTCAGATTAAGCGGGCACTGTCTTAGACGGCTTCAGGGAGATAGTTTCGGGCTGGTGTTTGCGAAGGGTTCGGCGTAGGAGCTGTATCTCCTGTAGACTCATCTCCACCCATACCGATAAACCGAAGGATTTGATCAAAGAATGATGGCGCGTTTCCAGGTAGTGCGGCGTCATTAGTATTATCGGCAGCGGCAATTTGGGGTTGTTGTTCGGGGCGAGTCGGCGAAGGTTCAATTTGATTGGCGGTGATAATGAGTCGTTTCCAGCTAGTTCCGGGTGGAGTACAGGTGATAAGGGTAAGAATAGGGTCGGTGGTAGGTTGTAGGACAGAAATTTCGGTAGGGGCGACAATTTTCTTGCCGGCAACCTGATAGACATAGCGTTTTTTCTGGTAATTCACCTGAATTTGATCGCCTGGCTCAAGTTTTTCAAGAAGCGCGAAGACAAACTTATAATTACCCGGCTCCCACCAGTCGTTTGAAGAGTGTCCGACAATAACTGAATTGCTGGGCTCTCCTGGTAGAGCTGTGCCGGCGTAATGTACAACCCCATTACGCAGTGCATTTTGGATAGATTCTTCGGCAATAGATGGTTCAAAAATAATTGGCGCGTTAACGTTAAGCTTAGGAATAATGATCACATCGGGCGAATCGATAGGTTGAGCGGCATTTGTAGAGGCAATGGGTGAAACAGTCGGTGTGGCAACGGGTGCAGTGGCTGTTTGCGGTGCAGTGGTGCCAAAAACATTACAGATAGCATCAATTTTTGTTTGGTAGCAGAGCTGTACGCCAATGGTGCCAAAATTAAAAACAAACATGAAGACTGCAAATGAAACGAGACCCACTCCGGCGTAGCGAAGATTTTTGCCAGAGAATATTGAGCTCAGCTTTAACTTGAGGGCAATCTTGCCAAGTAGCGTGGTGGCTTTGGTTTTTTCTTTTTCTATCTGTAAGCCGTGGGCGGTGAAAGTGTCAAAATTGGGCGAAAGGTTGAAGCGAATTTTTGGGAGCGCTGCTGGGGCCTGTGTGGACACCGGTTGTGGAGTTTCAACAGGGGCACCAATTTCAGCTAAGTCGACTTTGTGAGCGTTGCCTTGAGGATTACGAAATACTGGTATATCGGGTGTGGCTTGAGGTGTTGTGGGTTTACTGGTAGGTGGATCTGGTTGGGTTGGGGCTTCCGGAAAACTCATCGGCTTTGGTGCCGGGGTAGAGTTGGAAAGATCACTAAAATTCAGCGTTCCATGCTGCTTGGCTGGATTCGCTGACTCATCATTTTTGTCATTAGGGTATGGTGTAGACATAGTCTATCGTATTATAATACATCCGCACCCTTTCTAACAGATTGAGCCAGAGTGGTGGAACTGGTAGACACGCACGACTCAAAATCGTGTGCGGGCAACTGCGTGTGGGTTCGAGTCCCACCTCTGGCACCAAAAAACGTCTTCACATACTTGAAGGCGTTTTTTATTCTGTGAATTTTTCGGGATCAATGTATGACTGAGTAAAGAGCAATTTTGTATCTTGTGCGGTGATATTGAGCAATGTCTTGTTCTCTGAGAATAAAATGGGCGAGCTGAGTAGGAGTGAGTCGGCGATGAGTTCACTGTTTTGGCCGTCGTAGTCGACAAGTTTGAGATTTGTTCCCAGCTTAAGAGCCAGATGCTGGTCATTCATCCAAGCCCAGTCAGTCAATCCTTCTAGCGAGGTGTTGGCCCTATAGCGCTTAAAGCGTTCAAAGTCGAGCGTTACCATTTGGTCGCTCGCATTGTGGGTAAGAAACCGATTATTTGGACTAACGGTTATGGCGCTTACATTGCGACCAATGGCGCTTGCGGTGCGGTTACCTGGATTACGCAATATTCCAGTGTAGAGGGTGAGGATCCTTGTATCTTTGTTGAGGAGTGCAATATAATCGCGATCCAGCGCTCGAATGTAGCGAGTTTCAAATGACTGACCATTGAGTGGTAGCGTGGCGATTTCGTTATTTGAGCTGGCATCGATTGGCCGGATAAAGAGCTTTTGAGTGGTCGTAGCTGGCTGATTGGCGGCTGTTTGAGCGCTTACATATACGAGCCATTCTTCCGACCAGCGAGCTGAGATTACATTTTCGGCGAGAGCTTCTGAGATGTTTTTTTCACGGATTTGGACGCGTCGGAGTGTGCCTTTTTCGATGTAGGAAATTTCGTTATTTCCTCGTGGTACCCAGCTTATCCAGGTCGGGTTGAAGAGGAGGGTCTGTGTAAGGTTCGTGATTGTTGGCTGACTCGCTGGAGCAGCACCGGCTGTTAGCCACGCGACACTACCACCTTCGGTGCTAACTCGAAATAGCATCTGACTTGCATCATCGGAGAACTGTAGGCTGTCTAGCTGAGTGACAGGACCTCCGGCCGCTGCCGAAAGCTGATTATTGGTGAGGAGTACTACTGGCGGGCGTTTGAGGTCGGTTGATGTATAAAGTAATGGGCTGCTTGGTTGGGTACTATCAACCAAGATAAAACGCTTACGATCTTCTGTTTGGTAGGCTTGAGATATCTGCAAGCTTTCGTAGCGATTTCTTTGTGGGATGTTGTTTGGAATCAGCCAGGCGTGGTCCGAGAAAGTTACTTGTCCGGCTTGTACTGAAGTGACACTTGTCCAGGGGCGGAACTGATCTTTTTCGTAGCGAATAGTGTATTCGCCAACCGGCGCAGATGAATATCGGTAATTGGTTTTTTGGCGCAGAACTTTGTCATTGAGGGTTATTGTTGCGCCGTTTGGCTCACTCCCCATAAGAATCAGGCCAGTTTCAGTAATCTCGCCAGTAACAACGTTGTACTGCCAGCCATTGGCGATGGCTACAAGTAAAAGGGTACCGGCAACAACTACGGTACCTCCAATTAAATAGGCGAGAATATCACGGGTTTTTTTTGAAATCTTCATAGGACGTGTGGGCATCTGCCTCAGTGGCCTAAATTATAGCAGAAAAGCTGTATTAAACAGCGGTTTTTTGCTATCTGGAGTGAAGCGATGTTTTTCTATACAATGGAAGCTATGATTAAACGTCGAATTGCCATTGATCTTGGTACAGCCAACACTTTAGTGTACATACCAAAAAAGGGTATTGTTGCTAACGAGCCGAGCGTGGTGGCGGTATCGGTTGATGATAATCGCATTGTCGCCATTGGTAACGAAGCCAAAGAAATGCTGGGGCGCACGCCAGATGTCATTACTGCGAGTCGACCATTGCGCGATGGTGTGATTGCTGATTATCGTATCACCCAGGCCATGCTCAAGCACTTTATTGACCGAGTTTCGGGCACGATTCGCTTGAGTCGCCCAGAATTGATGATTTCGGTACCTGCGGGAGTAACTTCTACCGAGCGCCGCGCTGTGATTGATGCGGCTTTAGCGGCGGGTGCTAAAAAAGCCCATATTATTCGTGAGCCTGTGGCGGCCGCAATTGGTGCGGGGGTACCTATCGCGGCACCGGCTGGAAATCTTATTGTAGATATTGGTGGCGGTACCACTGAGGTGGCGATTCTTTCATTGGGTGGAATTGTAGCTCAAAACTCCATTCGTATCGGTGGCAATAAGCTCGATATGGCAATTGCCGATTATATTCGTCGCAAATATGGTTTGATTATTGGTGACCAAACAGCTGAAGATATAAAAAAAGAAATTGGTTCGGCTCTACCGCTAGAAGTGCCGCTGACTATGCAGATTCGTGGACGCGATATGATCGCTGGTTTACCAAAGACCATCAAGCTCGATTCCGATGAAGTAACGCAGGCGATGAGTGATGAGTTGGAGGGTATTATCGGGGCTGTGAAATCCGTACTAGAACAAACTCCGCCCGAGCTATCGAGCGACATAATCGACCGCGGTATGGTTATGACTGGCGGCGGCTCTAAGTTGCGCAATATTGATAAATTGATGACGAAAGTAACGGGTGTGCCGGCCTACGTTGCCGATGAGCCGATGCTCTGTGTGGCTCGTGGTACAGGGATAGCCCTGGAGAACTTGGACGACTATATCCGCAGCGTAATTTCGAATCGATAGCAATGCACAAAATCTTTCAGCACGTACATTCCGAAAATCTCAAGCGTCTTGGAGGTGTATTAATCCTGGTTTTGCTGGCTCTGGTGCCGTTTCACGCCTTATTTACGGTTTGGGGCGGTACACTCATGGGTCGGCGCGAGCTGGTTGCTATATGGAAAGAGGTGCTGATTTTACTCATTGTGGGACTGGCGTTAGTGGTGAGTTTGCCGAGTGTTTTTCGTAACGGTTGGCGTGAAGTGCTTCGACAGCCGGCAGTAGTTTTGGTTGGACTTATCATCTTAGCCGGGCTGCTTGCAAACATGCTGAATGCAAATTATGGCATGGCTTTTTTTGTTGGTGTTAAGACAACCGCAGTGCCTTTGCTGCTTTTTCTTGCAGTGCAGCCATTTGCGCACAATATTTCAGAACGACGGCTGGCTCGAGTGGTTTTGGCATCAGCTTGCGTGGTGGCATTGCTCGCAATTTTGCAATTTTTGTTTGTGCCAACGTCATTTTTGGCGAGTATAGGTTACGGGCCGTCGACAATTTTACCTTTTCAAGGTGTGCACCCGGACTTTCCGTTTAGCCGCTCATTTTCCACTCTGGGTGGTCCAAATCAACTCGGTACTTATCTAATAATTCCATTTGGGGTATCTTTAGCGCTTGCAGTGAAAGCTCGTACAAGAAAAGTTCGCTACATCGGCGCTACATTAGTGGGCCTATTCGTGCTGGCGGCAATTACGACCTTTTCGCGCAGTGCCTTGATAGGCTTTGGAGTTGCGACAGCCATGGTTGTTTTGCTTGCCGTGCCAAAAAAATATCGACTCGTAACTGGCTTAATGTTTGTGGCAGCAGCTGTGGTTGCGGGGCTCGTTATGTGGGGCGTTTTAACAAATGAAAACTCAACAATTTTAGATCGTTTTTTGGTTCGAGGTGAGCTAACGCCAAGTGGTGTTTTGGGCGGCGATGAGGGCCATATTGCGGCGATTGAGCAGGGTTATGCAACAATTGTCACCTATCCGGGAGGACTTGGGCTTGGTGCAGCTGGTCCGGCAAGTTTCTATGCCGCCAGGGCGCTCTTAACTGAAAATTGGTATTTGCAAATCGCTATCGAAGTTGGGGTAATTGGACTTGGGCTGATGCTTTTGCTCTTGGCTCACATCGTTCGTCAGGTGCGACAGCACGCCACGCATGACCCGGTGCGCATAGGGTACGTGGCTGCAGTTTTGGGGGTGATGGTGTCAGCGCTTTTCTTACATTCTTTGGCAGATTCTACGCTGGCAATTTTGCTTTTTGGCATGGCTGGTTTGCTGTATGCATCACGACCGCAGAAAGGTAGTCCGTTATGAGTAGTCGAAATCCAAAAATACTCATTTTACATGATTGGCTCAATACGAAAGATGGTGGCGCCGAGCAGGTATTGTATGAGCTTTTGGCAATGTATCCGCAGGCCGATCTGACTACATTGGTCTACAACAAAGATAAGTTTGGCGCCAAAATTGGTAACCGACGGGTGCGAACAACATTTTTGCAGCATTTCCCTGCTCGCATGCGTGAAAATCCAGAACTGCTCTTGCCATTCGTAAAACGGGCTGTACAGTCGATAAATACGGCTGGGTATGATGTGGTGATAGCCTCTTCTTCGGCTTGGGTAAAAAATGCTCGTTTGTCGGGCGCGACCAAAATGCTGATCTACTGCTACTCGCCAGCTCGAATGCTTTGGGATTATTGGCCGCGAGCCCTACATGAACGAACCACTAATCCTCTTGTTCTCAGCTTTGTAACTCGTTTGGTATCCAAACTCCGGTTGTGGGATTTTTATACCAGCCAGGAGGCACGTCGAGATTTTGTAGCCATCAGCGCCACCATTGCGCGCCGCATTCATAAATTTTACGGCCGAAAGGCGCAAGTGATTTATCCGCCAGTCCACATTCCACCGGTAGCTGCTACCGATCGAACTGATGATTATGTAATGGTGTCAGTTCTGGCCGCGTACAAAAATGTTGACCTGGCAATTAGGTCGTTTAAAGGCACAAAGCGAAAATTGATTATTGCTGGTGATGGCCCAGAGCGTGAAAATCTCGAAAAGCTCGCTGGTAGTGCCACAAACATACGTTTCTTGGGTCGTGTTAGCCAAACAGATAAGCTCAAGCTTCTATCTACGGCTCGGGGATTTGTATTTTGCAATGTTGAGGATTTTGGCATAACACCAGTGGAGGCTATTGCGAGCGGAGCTCCGGTTATTGCGCTACGGGCAGGTGGAGTCGCCGAAACAATGATAGAGCACATCACGGCTGAATTTTTTGACGAGCCAAACGAGATACAGCTACGGGAGGCTCTAGGGCGTGCGGAATCTCATAGTTGGGATGTTGCCAGGATGCATCGGCGCGCTTCTCAGTTTAGTTACGAAAAATTTCGGTCGAGCTTGCAACGGGCAGTGGAGCAACTTCAGTGAAACGTACGTACAATAAGCGGGTTGATGTCGCTGGCTTAGAGTTTGATCCAATTACTCAGCAAGAAATTCTGGAAGATATTAGTGAGCATCTAGGTGGAAAAAGTAGCTATTCTTTCACGGTATATAAGCCGTATGTAGAGTTCTTTACAAGTGCTTGGGCGGATGCTGAGCTTATGGAACTTTTGCACCGTGCTGATCGGGTGGTCGCCGACGGGGTTGCGGTGCAGTGGGCAGCGAGCTATTTGGCCGGGCCCAGAGGTTTTGGCCATTGGCTTAAGTCGCTGTGTTTTGATATTCAAAAGCCTCAGTGGCGATCCCAAATCATTCCGGAGCGTGGAGCTGGAGTCGACGCCACCCAGCGATTGTTGAAGAAGGCTGTGCGAGCAGGTTGGACGGTCGGTATTTTTGGCGGCCCACGAGACACAAAGCGTACGTCGGAAGCTATTCAACGCTTGTTTCCGGACGTCAAATTGGCTGGTGTTTGGAATGGTTTTTATGATCAGCAAGAAGAAAAGAAGATAATTTCTGAAATTAAGCACGCATATCCTGATATCTTATTTGTTGCCCAGGGGTTTCCCCGACAAGAAAGCCTTATTGATACATATAAAAACTCTAAGCTGGCACGAGTTTTGATTGGAGAGGGCGGTACATTTGATTTTGACTCAATGGGTGGAGAGTTAAAGCGTGCCCCGAAGTGGATGCGTAAGCTCGGGCTTGAATGGCTATGGCGTTTAGTGTTGCAGCCAAATCGATGGCGCCGGCAGCTCGCATTACCACGATTTATGTGGCGAATATACAAGATTGGCCAACAAAAGTAGGGTATTCCTCTTTACGCTTATGATATAAGAAGGCATAATAAGGGTTAAGCTTAAGTTAACTCGAGGGGTTTATGCGCCAGTGCCCAGATTGTGAAGAAAAAGATCGTGTCGTAATTGCCGGCAAGGTTTTTTGTGCTAACTGCGGCACGCCCTGGCAGCCTACTGACACTACGGAAGAAGCGACATACAAGCAAAAGATTGGTATGGATGCTGCTCCAGTTCAAGCTGCAGTGGCGACTTCCGCCCAATCAGCTAGTCCGGTTGCGCCAACTCCAGCTCCGGCACCACCTCAGGTCGCACCAACTCCCGCCCTGGCATCACCCGCGGTTGCGCCCGGCACCGCAGCTGCTCCAACGCCTCCGGCACCGCAGCCTCAGTCGGTAGCTCAGGCGCCAGCTGCACCTGCAACTACACCCACCGCTGTTCCAGCGCCTACTCCTGCAGCAGTACCTAGTCCGGTTGCGCCAGTAGTCGCGTCACCATCAGACAAGCCGCTTGCAGATCTACAATCACAGATCGGTTCTGAGATACCAAACTTAGACGCCAAGGAAGAATCAGTTCTCTCTGACTCACAGATGAAGGAAATGGCTTCAGTGCCCGTAGCTGCAGCACCGTCTCAACCAGTGCCTGTTGCTGAGACTCCTCCAGCCCCGGCTCCCATCACTGCGCCGGTTCAACAGCCTAGTGCCCAAGTATTGGTACCTCCCGCATCTCCTGCGCCAGCTACAGCCCCTCAACAGGTAAACAAAGTGGTGAATGATATTGTCGCTCCGACCGCAAACGTGACGCCAGCTCCATCGCCGGCAATACCAGCCGAAAGTACTACTACGGTGGCTGGAGTAACTATGAGTCGTGAAGATGCTCTCAAGTTGGCGCTTGGTGAAGATGCTGCTCCACAAGCCGCAACAAAAGCTGGCCCAGCCCGTCCGACCGCTGTAGTGATGACCGTAATCGGTTTGGCACTTCTGGGAGCTTTTCTTTGGCAGGTAAATGCCACAGATATTCAGGTAAAGTTGGCGTCATTGCGAGCTGGCCTAACGGCCTCGGTGCCGGGCTTTGTGCCTGGCGGTTGGAGCAAAGCCCAATCGCTCAAGGCAAGTGAAGGGGGCGTGAGCTATGAACTTGTGAAAGATGGCAAGGCCCTTCAGGTTGAGCAACAAAAATCTGATTGGGATAGTCAGGCGGTGCTTGAGCAGTACGTTTTAAGGCGTTCTACAGATTACCTCGCCCTCCAGTCACAGGGGCTCACTATCTATATGTACGGGGACAATCAGGCAGCGTGGGTTAATCAGGGGACTTTCTATACGCTCTCCGGTGACCACGGCATTGAGCAAGACGACATTATTCGAATGGCGACGAGTTTATGAGCGATCAAGCTTGGGAGCAGCTTGTAGATTTAATTGATCAGAAATACGGCATTGATCAGCATAAAAAGCACAAGGAACAGCTAGAGGGTAAGCAGAAACTCGAAAAATTTCATGATGAAATTGTCTTTGAGAAAGACGGCAATATTTTTAAGATTGATCGCATTACTTCACCGGCTGTAGCAAATACGCGAACGCACTATGCGCATCGTGGAACTGCTCAACGAGTTGAGCACGAATATGATCCAGCGGAACTTGTGCATCGCGTTGAATTCTATAAAAAGTCTGCTTCTGGTGATTGGCACGAGATCTCACCAGAAGGCTTAATGTAGTTTAGGCTTCGGCTTTACCAACTTTTGCACTGAGGATTACGCTACGGGTTTCTCCACCCTGATCAACTATTTTTGTTTGCTGGGTCTGGTTGTAATAGAGAACCAAATGCTGCGAGAGGATGTCTTGAATGTCGCGGAGCTTTAAGCGGTAATCATCTAGGTCGGCAGCAATTGCTTGATAATCTTTATCTTCCTGAAGGGCTCGCTTGGCTTCCGAGCGTTTTTTGGTAAGTTCTTTAATCTCATCGGCGAGGGCTCGATATTCTTCGTTTTGCTCCATCACATCTTTTAGCTGATCGCGCAAGGCGCCAACTTTTTCACGAGTTTCGGCGGCATCTTGCATAAGTCTGTGGATTGACTCTAGGGTTGCGCCAGTTTCATTTTCGGTGCTAGGTGATGTGTTGGTTGTTTCGTCCATGTTTCCTCTTTTTATTAAAGCTTAGAGCTGTTGAAATATTTTACCATGCCGCCTTCGTGAAAAGGAAACTTATCAAGCTAAACCTAAAATGATTAATATGCTAGCTAGAGAGAGGGTAGTTGATATAAGTATGGTTCCTGCTGCGAGCCTGCTATCAAGTTTGTATTTTTCTGTCAGCACAAAAGCCGTGACTGCAGTTGGGGTAGCCGCCATGAGGATGGTGAGCTGGGAAAAGTCTTTGGTGGTTGGGTAGATGTTGAGCGCGGTGATAAAGAGTATTGGCAGTACTACGAGCTTGAGAATTGTTGCGATAGCGATAGTTGGTAAATCGCGTTTCTGCAGCGTGTGGTGGGCGAGAAAACCGCCCAGGGCAAAAAGTGCTAGGGGTGAGGCGGTTTGCGCGATAAGTTGTAGTGGCGTCTCTACGAAATCCTGTACGACTTTGGGGATTGGAATGACGGCAAGTATCAGTCCAATGATGAGCGAAATGATGATTGGATTGGTTCGTAGGCTATGCAACAGGTGGCTACCGCTTTTGGAGTTTTTCATCCAAATCTCCAGAATAAAGAGCGCGCTCACGAGTGTCGATGTAAAGAAAACTATCGAAAGTGTTGTGGCAATAGCCGGCGATATCGAAGGTGTGAGGGCGCCTGCCAGGGGAATACCTAAAAAAATTGTGTTGCCGAGTGTGGCGGTGAGAAAAATTGTTTGTTGAGTTTTTTGCTTGAAGGGGAGTAGGCGGGCGATTACTGCAAAGATTATGGAACACACAATTGACACAAGAATGCTCAATAGCATTGTCGCCTGTACTGTTGTTGAGGTGAGATCCAGTCCTATAAGACTTAAAATGGTGAGAGCTGGCAGAGCAATGTAATAGACAAAATTATTAAGTGGGCTCACCCAGCGGTTTTGGGCCACACTGAGGCGTGTTAGGATGTAGCCCGCAGCAATAATTAGAAAGATAGGGAGTGTTGTAAAAAGTGATTGCATACCTGTTATGTTTCATCATATACAAAATGGGGCTGTTTTTATAGCGCAGCTTTCTCGCGAGAACGGGAATGAATCTCTATAATGATGATTATGGTTCTTCCAGAATGGCTTCATCGTACATTGCGTATTCCATATTTGCTTAAGGTTACAAAGACTGGAAGCGGCCGACCGATTGTTTTTTTGCATGGTCTAGCTTCGTTTAAGGAAATTTGGTCACCGGTTACAGAGGTCTTATCTCGAGATTATTGCTGTATAAGTCTCGATCTTTTGGGGCACGGTCGAAGTCCGAAGCCCACTCATATGCAGTACACGCCCCATGATCATCTGCGCTCGATTCGCTGGACGCTTTTTTGGCACGGTGTGTGGCGACGCCCAATTGTGGTTGGGCACTCGATGGGGGCGTTACTAGCAACCCATTGGTCGGTAGTGTACCCGCGTGAAG
Source organism: uncultured Candidatus Saccharibacteria bacterium (assembly GCA_964583675.1). Lineage (GTDB taxonomy): Bacteria > Patescibacteriota > Saccharimonadia > CAILAD01. The sequence continues at coordinate 4,784 of CAZOVH010000003.1, read as the reverse complement.
TTGCGCGGCTGGTGTTGGTTGCGATGCCAATTTATGCTGCGCGAACTGCCGCGTCCGGCAAAAAACGTCTTGAGGGCTTAGTTGATGTTGGATATTTAATGTTTTACCGGGCGCTTCGCACTACGCCGCGGCGTTGGGCAATTCGATCAGCTAAGGCGCTTATGCGAAGATCGCCGAGTTTGGTCGGTCAGGCCTCTCTCGACGAGTCAACTTGGTACCCTGTGGTGAGTTCCTTGCAGAATACTGTCGAGCTGCAAACTGCCAGCGCCGACATTGCTGCCCTTGACGAGAAGCTGCCAATAACCGTTCTTTATGGCACGCTTGATCAGCTGGTTCTGGCCAGTAATCTTAAAAAAGCCTTTTTAGGTCGTCCACATACACGGATTATGCGAGTATTGGTGCCACATGAGTTGACCCCTCGCTATTGTCGGGCAATCGTACGGGCGATTAAAACCAAAGAAGATCCGTGGTATACGATGCAGAAAATGAAGACGAGTGTGCAGTGAGACCGACTGATAAAAAACTGCGTGAACGAAGCCTGATAGAGCAGTTTCTTGAACTTACACCACAGTTTCGAGGTTACAGTTTTGGTTTCTATGATGAAAATCCGGATTTAGTCTATCAGCGGGCGGGGGATCAATTAGGTTTTGAAAGTATTTTGGTCATTCCTTCTGAGGGGAGTCACTGTAAACTCGATGCCGAAACCTGTCAGTTGTGGGTGCCGTTGCAGTCTGCAGCACATCAAAATCTTGTTTCTGTGCAAACAGAGCTAGCTCGTACGCTATTTGAGCATTTGCGTCATTATAAATTGCCGACGGTGATTGTCTTCTCACTACAAGCTCCAAGTGTCCAGCTTGAGCAGGTGGCTGCACATTTTGCAATGCCAGAAGTGGCAGAACATAATATTCGAGATTATTTCATAACTGATGGCGTGCGAGCTCTGCAGCTTTCTGAAACTCGACGACTCTAACTAGTGACGGACTTGACAGTATTTAGCGCACTCAATAACGAGATCTAGATCATCGGTAATGGTAAAGAGGCCGAGGTCTGCTTCGGAAACGTAGCCGTCGGGATTGAGCATGTAGTGCTCCATAAATCTTCGTAATGGTTGCCAGTAACTGGTGCCAATACAAAATATCGGAATACGTTCAATCTTTCGGGTTTGTACAAGTGTTATGAGCTCAAAAAATTCATCCATTGTTCCATAGCCACCAGGGAAAAAGATATACATGGAGGCGGCAAAACTAAGCGCCATCTTGCGAGCGAAGAAGTAGTGAAAACGTAACGACTGATTCATATATTCATTGATTGCTTCACCGGTGGAAAGCTCGATTGTGAGGCCTGCAGAAACTCCGCCAGCTTCGAGTGCACCGCGGTTGGCTGCCTCCATAATGCCGGGGCCGCCGCCGGTTACAATTGCGAAATCTTTCTCGGTCACAAACCTCGCTGCTAACGTGCGAGCCTGTTGGTATTCTTGAGAGCTAGGAAGCGCTCGGGTTGAGCCAAAAATAGATACGCTATCTGGGAGCTTACTCAAGAAATCGAAAGCTTGTCGAAATTCAGTCTCGATACGATCAAGTCTTTGTGTGGTCTCATTGGTCGTTGATTGAGTTTCGTGAGCATGGTCTCGATACTCCCGTAATGTGCGCAAATCTCGGCTATGCATATAGCTATTGTAGCAAAACATAAGCAGTAATGTTTGTGAGGTGAGCGAGTGAAACGGTACAATGGTGATATGAAAGTTTTGAAGCGCCTCTTAACGACACTGCTATCGCTCGCTATTACAAGCCTTATTGCTGTTTGGAGTATTTTAGCAATAGTTGGATCCGCTACGGCAATTAATAAGCTTATTGTTGCGAGTGGCGGCTATGAAACTGCCGCCACGCAAACTAGAACAGCGATGCTGTCGAGTGCAAATATTCCTGAACAATATCGACCTATAATTACGCAGGCATTTGAAAATAGCATAACTGCACAGCAAATGGAGACGATTGTGCAGCCTCTGCTTGTTGATATTGTCGGCTGGCTTGATCAGCCGGCAGGTACGCCGGCCCCACAGCTCGTGGTGAATTTGAGTCCTCTTAAACAGCAGCTAGAAACTGAGTTGGCTCAAGCTCAGATTTCAGAAATCGAAAAAACCGCCCTTGTGGCACAGGTTGGCAAACAGATACCGGACCAACTCGATCTAGCGCAGGCTCAGGGTTTGGCTACGCAGCAGGGCGTTGAAGCGCAAGCTACTCCACAGGCATCTGAGGCAGTTACAGTGCTCGGGACACTTAAGGGCGCGTATACGGCTCTACAGGCTTTTTCTCTAGTTGGTTTGGCTGCCATGCTTGCTCTGCTGGCTGGAGTGATTATTCTGAGCCGACGCGACGGCCGAGCCATGCTTCGACGGCCGGCTTGGGCGTTTATTTCTGCTGGACTACTCGCAACCATCATTTGGATCGTGAGTCGGGTTTTGCAAGTCGATCAGGCTCAGCTGACACTGGTAATTGCCTTGAGCGTAGCTCGCGAAATATCCGGTATTGTGGTTTGGTACAGTCTGGCTTCCATAGTTTTCGGTGCAGCATTGTACGGGCTGTCGTTTTTATTAAGGCCAGCCGCGCCAACATCGAGCGCTGCTCCAATTGCAGTACCGCCGACCACCAATATACCGACTCCAACCACAGTCTCTGGTAGCTCCCAAGAAAATGGAGTCAAGAAGAATAATCTAAGCTAAACGATTCCGGTGCGATTTTTCCAGCGTGGTTTATGTAGCTCGTACTGAATAAGTGATGCAAACAGCATAATCATAATGGCGATATTGGTTACAGGTGCCGTTATTTGCAATAGGACGTCTTGTTTGGCTTCTAGGGCGATGAGTATACGCGTGAGCATGGCAGCGCCTAAGGCAATTGCGATTGAGATGAGATGTACTTGAGTGCCAATTATGAGGCTGTATATAAGTACAATTACTGGCATTGAAAATACAAACGTGCCAGCTAGTACGAGGAAAATTGTGAGCGGAAAATGAAATCGTAGGGCTGGATAAAAGCGTTGGAGGTTATCGTCAATAATCCCTCTTAGTCCCAGATGGTTTTGGCTGGTCGCTAAGTCGCTGGCTCGAAACAGTTGAGCATGTAGGCCTTTATGTCGAGCTCGATGAAAAAGCTCCTGATCTTCTAGTGGACTTGCCCTTACGTCTTCAAAGCCACCAAGCCTGCGGATTTTCGCACTATCGAAAGCAATAACTGAGCCGTGAGCTGTCGAGCGTTCAGGAGCGTGCTCTTGCAAAAAGCCGCTCGGGTACGCTGCTAACATAAGGTATTGATTGTGGCTGAGGATAGTTTTTTGAGCCAACGATTTGTTTTGGTCGGCAGAAAGTAGAGATAGTACATCGAGCTTTTCTTGCTCCAAGAGCATGGCTATTTGAGCAAGTGTATTAGGTAGGAGAACAGTGTCGGCAGAGATTAGTACAGTGTATTCTCCGGTAGCTTGTTTTAACAGTTGGTCGGCCGCCCACGCATCTACGCCCCAGCCAGATTCTATCGGATCTATAGTAATGATACGTAGTCGTTTATCGGTAAAATTTTCAGCAATTTTGCGCGTATTGTCTTCGCTGCCGAGATCAGTAAAGAGCACTTCAAAATCGGGATAATTTTGTCCTAGTGCAGCAAGGAGTGTGGAGGAAATATTTTCTGCTTGATTATAGGCGTGCGTCATAATGGTGATTCGTGGCCATTCATCGAGTCGTTGAGTTTTAGGGCGACGAAAAACCACAAAATTATGGGCAATCAGTAGAATTTGAGCGATAGAGAATAGAGTGCAGAACGTGAGTATATAGTCGATGCGTCCTGGGCCCAAATTAAACGGATCGGCCAGATAGAGAATAAGTTGGGTGAGCCAAAAACCAACTACGCCATTGAGCCACATAAAGTTGGTCCAAGCACGTCTAAACTGCTTAGATTGAGCATCTGAGGAGTATTTAAGAAACATCGCAGCATTTAATGCGTAAATAGCCACTAAAAGCCCGGCCATGAGTGAAGACGGGAGATACACTATGGCAGTGAGTGTAGCGCTCGCAACATAGAGCCAAAACGAAAATCGAATAGTGCGGCGTGCACCCCACTGAGTTGCGATGGAGCGGATATTGGCGGCTCGGTCCGGAATAATGTCTTGAATGGCGCCCAGCGCGTGGGAGGCCATTCCCCAGAGAAAGAAGGCAATCGTTGGGAGCCAGGCAATCGTTGCTTGGGGGCTGACTACAAAGCCCAAGACTGCCGGCAGCACAAAGTGGAAGGATGAATTTATTGAGTCGAGTACGGGGATTTCTTTAAAGCGCAGGCCTTTGAGCGAGTAGGTTACCGCCAGGATTACGGTAAGGGCAAGCACGATTTTTCCGTTTTGGCCGATGAGCGAACCTAGCCATACGAGACTGACGATGTTTGTTGCAATGATTGTTCCCCACAAGGCGCCTCGGGCTTGCGGGGCAACGATCGACCCCTCCAGGCTGCCTTTGCGTGGGTTTTTGAGGTCGGACTCGTAATCATAAATATCGTTTACGCCATATACCAATAAGTTGTAGGGCAGTAAGAAATACACCAGGCCGGCCCAAAATGATTGATCGAGCTGGCCGCCCGAGAGTAAAAAGGCGATAGCAAATGGGAAAGCGGTATTAACCCAGCTAATTGGCCTTGATGCGGCGAGTATTTGGCTGAGTTTTTTTAGAGCCGGCGTTTGGCTTGTGGCCGGTTTTTTGTGATGCTGGTGATTTGCTTGTGTCATGGCGAGAATAAAAATAGTTC
>CAZOVH010000002.1:0-140093 GCA_964583675.1 uncultured Candidatus Saccharibacteria bacterium | reverse complement strand
TGGTGCGGGTACCGGGACTCAAACCCGGGGCCTCTTCCTTGGCAAGGAAGCGCTCTATCAGCTGAGCTACACCCGCGCGTAAAAAATGGTGGCACCTGTTGGAATCGAACCAACGACGCACGGCTCTTCAGGCCGTCGCTCTACCAACTGAGCTAAGGTGCCGCGCATGTAAAAAGTACGAGATAACTGGAATATCTTAGCGGATTTCTCGCAATATTTCAATGTTTCCCACCTGATGAGGTATAATGGTCGCGCACTAAATTGCCCGCGGCACCTTGGCGGAGTGGTTACGCAGCGGTCTGCAAAACCGCGTACACCGGTTCAATTCCGGTAGGTGCCTCCATTCTTTTTTCCTGATTGTTCGGCTATAATAGCTACCAAAGAAAGGACTTATTTATATGTTGATTGTGTATATTATTTTAGCGGTTGTGGTGATTGGGGCTATCTGGCTCTGGGCTACCTACAACGGCTTGGTGAAGGCGCACACCCGCTCGGATGAGGCGCTCTCAGACATCACCGTGCAGATGAAGCGACGCTTAGACCTTATTCCTAACCTTGTAGAATCCGTAAAAGGCTACGCCAAGCACGAAAAGTCTGTGTTGGAAGGCGTTACTAAGGCTCGCAATATGGCCATGGCTGCTCCAGATGGAGATCTTTCTAAGCAAGCAGAAGCCGACAATATGCTCTCTGGTGCTCTCAAGAGCCTGTTTGCGGTAGCGGAAAGCTATCCAGACCTGAAGGCCAACCAAAACTTTCTGCAATTGCAGCAAGAGCTGGTGGATACCGAAGATAAAATTCAGGCATCACGCCGCTTTTATAACGGCAACGTGCGCGATTACAACATCAAGCTGAAGGTGTTTCCAACCAATATGTTTGCTAAGTCACTTGGATTCACACCATATGAATTCTTTGAAGTTTCCGAAAGCGAACGCGCGGCTGTAGAAAAGCCAGTAGATGTGAGCTTTGACGAAAAGGCAGAAGCCAAGAAGTAAGTGCTAAATTCTGAATAAAAAATGAGGCCTGGGATTTCCCAGGCCTTTTGGTGTCAGCGAGCGGTTACTCCTCGCTGGCGCCACTCTGCTCGTCATCCGGATCGTTACCGGGGTGCTGTGCGTTCATGATCCTCTTGAGGACAGTCGGACCCAGCCAGGCGGATGAAGCCTTCTTGCTCCACAGGCCGCGATCATCGGCCATTTGGGCGAAGAACTTGGACGTTCGCTCGGCGACGTACTCGGGAGCCTTCACGCGGTCGAGCTCCTGAGCCAGCTTGAGCAGTGCGCGGAACTCCGCCTTGGTGTGAGGGGTCCTGCAATTCTCGCGCAGCTCCCAGTTTTGCTTCCAATAAGCGGCTTCCTGAGAAGTGGCGCCGTAGCGCAACTTGGCTGCGATGAAGTGCCAGCTCCCAGCGAGCATGAACATTGCTATTGTCAGCCCGATCATGGAGGCGAAGATGACAACTCCTCGTGTCTGCTCGGCTGAGTAGTTGTTGTCGTTGAGGAAGAGCTGAGTCAAGGAGATGACTATGAAGACGATCACGCCAGCCACGAGCCCAGACATAATGACCCCGAATAGGCCGGGATACATGTTGTCGATCTTGTCGATATTCACCATTGCACCGTTGCCGTTGTAGGTGCCGATGATGCGAGGGTCGACATCGGGCGGTTGCTCGGCGGGGATCGTGATGTCCACCAGCTCTCCATCGGGGCCAGTAACCAATTCGCTGTCCATGGTGCTTTCCTCTCGGTGTGAGTAGAACCCGCTCACTGTACAATGAAATATGTTTTGAGTCAATAAAAAGCCCCGATTGATTCGGAGCGGGGGCGCTAGGGCTGAGTCGTCAGCACGTCGAGCTTTTCGAGCATCTCGGCGTCCACCTGGAAGCCACGCTCTCGTCGTAGCTGGACGAAAGTTTTGCGCATCTCAACTCGCACATGCTCTCTGTACTTCTGAGCATCAAGCGCTTCGGCGGCATAGATGAGGGCTTTGAACTCATCGGCGGTGCGTGGCTTGCGGCACGCGAATCGCAGTTCTGTGTTGGCAAGCCAGTACTCGGCTTCTTGCTTGGTGGCCAGAAACTTCCGTCTAGCCTTCAGGTACGGATACAGCGATTTTACGACCGCGAGCGTGTAGATGATGAGACCGAGCGACATGGATGCAATCACGATCTCTCCTGCTGCATCGCTAGCGGTTATAAAAGGCGGCTCCAAGACTCGGGCGGCAAGTATGCTGAAGCCCAGTGTGACGCAGAGCCAGGCGATGGGCAGGAATATTGAAGTCAGCACGATTGTGCCTGCAAAGCCCTTGTTGCATTGTTCGGCGATAGCGATTTGAGAACCATCGCCCTTGTACTTGCGCAGAAGCGGCTTGGCTGGATCGAGCGTTTCAGTTTGCACAGGTGCCTTCTTTCTGATGCAGATAGAACCTGTACACTGTAGTTTACGCTGGTAAAAGGTGTCAATAAAAAGAAACCCCGCTCCGAAGAGCGGGGTGCCGATACGAGATCGGCGTTCGTGTCAGCCCTGAGGCGGTCCGGATGGCATCGATGGTGTGTAGGGGTACGAACCGTATAATTATAACATAAGTAGTATGAAAAAGCAAGTAAAAAGATGAGCCGTACTGGTTAGGTACGGCTCGGGTGACACCTAGATGGCGTCAGGGTCGAAGCCCCATATGAGGATACGATCCTCTTTGATGGCACGCTCTCTGTCCTCGGGACTCATGTGAGCCAGCTCACCGGCCCACAGCGCGTCTTCAAGGTACTCACGGCCATCGGCGTCGGCGCGACTCTCGAAGTCGTAATCGTCTTCGTCGGCCGGTTCACAGCGACACGGCGAGCCGTAGCAGTTCATGCACGGCATCGTGATGTCGTCATGGAAGAGCAGGTGACAGCCGCAGGGGTTCTCCCAGCAACTGGGACAGGCGTTGGGGTCGCGAGGGTCCTTGAGGTTCTGCAGGACGGTGCCGTCCATGCCGACCACCAAGCAGCTGCCTTCGCAGCATGGGTCGGTGCAGTGTGGGTTGTCGCACATGGTGTCGAACTCGTCACCTTCCAGGCGACCGCGCGACAGGTGCTTCATGCCCCTGGGGGCTCGGGTGATTGTCATGGGTACTCCTGGTCGAGGTGATCAGAACGAAAATATTATACTATAAATATAGATAAAAAGCAATACAAATGAGCCTGCAAATCAGGTATAATACTTACTATGTATACAGAAGTAGCTAAGAACAAACGCAACTCCACTTTGCTGGTGTTGGCCTTTCTCATCATTACCGTGCTTCTGGGGTGGGTTTTTTCGCTGGCTTTTGATAGCCCGTGGATTCTCTACATCGCCGCTTTTGCTTCAATTTTGTATACCTGGGTGAGTTACTACAATTCGGACAAAATGGTACTAGCGGTGTCTGGCGCGAAGGCGGTGAAGAAAAGTGACGCTCCAGAGCTGTATCGCTTGATGGAAAACCTGACGATAACTGCAGGCCTACCCATGCCACGGCTGTATGTAATTAACGACACTGCACCGAATGCGTTTGCTACCGGACGAGACCCTCAGCATGCTGTTGTGTGCGTTACAACAGGTCTTTTGCAAAAGCTGGATAAGCAGGAACTAGAAGGAGTGCTGGCTCATGAGCTCTCTCATATTGGCAACTACGATATTCGTTTGATGAGCTTAATTGCAGTTTTGGTCTCGGTGATTGCATTGCTTTCGGATTTCTTCCTGCGCTGGGGCTGGTTGATGGGGGGCGGCGATGATGACGGCCCTGGGAACAACTCGAACCCGATCATCTTTATCGTCGCGATAGTGTTGGCTCTGGTGGCACCGATTATTGGCGTCTTGATCCAGTTGGCTGTTAGTCGCAAGCGTGAATATTTGGCAGATGCTTCGGGTGCTCTTTTGACGCGCTATCCGGATGGGTTGGCAAGCGCGCTTGAGAAAATATCTGGCGACAAGGAGCCGCTCGAAGCCGCCAATAAAGCTACCGCAAACATGTACATTATTAATCCGATGCGCGCAAATGTAGAAGGTAAGGATGCTCGAGGGTTTGCAGCTGGACTATTTTCTACCCATCCGCCAACTACGGAGCGAGTGAAGCGACTGCGACATATGGGAGAACACGCATGAAAAAACTGTTACCAAATCATATTCTGCGAGGTGTGATTGTGGAATCGCTCAAATATTATTGGTCACACTTGGGCCGCTATATTCGGGCTGGTTTGCCGTTGGTTATTCTTATCGCGCTGGCGCGTTTTATGACTACCGACTACACGGGGGATCAGTACGCTCTCATTATTACGTTACTTTCGGCATTACTCTCCATGGTGTTGGCACGCATTGCGGTGGCTGGCTGGGACACAAAAAAAGTAAAACTTTTGAGTTTATATAACGCATTAATGGGTCGTTACATTTCTACGCTAGGTTTGTTTATTCTTACACTCATGTTTGCTGTACCACTTTTGGGTGGGTTTTTGGCGGTTGGCGTAGCTGTGATTGGCGATTTGGCGAGGTGGAGTTTGATCTTTTCATTACCACTTTTGGTATTTGGCTTTTTTGTCGCCCTTGCGGCGAGTTTTGCGCTGTTTGCTCTGATGGATGACATGCAACTCACGGTTTTTCAGGCTTTTCGAGTGTCTTTCCGTTTAGTGCGAAAGTTTATCCGTCCTGTAGCTATTTTAGCGGCATTGTTGGTAGCTGCAGGTGTGTGTATCCTCATCGTGATTTCCATCGCAGCCGCACCACTAACAGACTTGCTGCAAGATCTGCGTTTACAGGTAGTGTTGGATGCAGTAGTAAGTTTAGTAATTACACCGCTTCTATTCTCACTTTGGAGCCGAGTGTATAACCGCATGGTGGAAGCGTATGAATAAGGCTGATGCCGGCAAACGCTTAGCGCAATTACGTGAGCAATTAGAAAAATATCGGCATAGTTATTATGTTCAGGATGCGCCCGAAGTTGATGATGCGGTATACGATTCGCTTAATAATGAACTGAAGGATTTAGAGGCGAAATTTCCGGAGCTGATCACACCAGATTCGCCGACGCAGCGCGTGGGGGGTGAGGCGAGTAACGCATTTGCGAAGGTGGCGCACGCGTCCCGAATGCTTTCGCTCTCGGACGTGTTTTCTTTTGATGAAGTTGCAAGCTGGGAGAAGCGTACCGAAAAGCTACTCGGCTCGCGACCACACGAATATTTTGCTGAGCTCAAGATGGATGGTTTGGCAATGAGTCTGATTTACGAGGATGGCAATTTTGTGCAGGCTGTAACACGCGGCGATGGTTCGGTTGGCGAAGATGTTACCCACACCGTGCGTACCGTGCGCACCGTTCCGATGAAGTTGCATGCATCCAAAAAGGTGTCGCAATCGGTGTACGCTGGGCGGTTTGAAGTTCGGGGCGAAGTGGTTTTGCCCAAAAAAGAGTTTGCGCGCATTAATGCAGAGCGCGAAAAAGAGGGTTTGCCATTGTTTGCGAACCCTCGTAATGCTGGTGCAGGCTCTATCCGTCAGCTGGACGCAACGGTTACGGCTTCACGTCGACTTGAGTTTATCCTTTTTGGCATTGTTGATTTAGTTGACGAGCTGCCTTTACATGAAGACATGTTAGTTTGTGCACGGGAACTTGGTTTTAAAGTTGCGCCCGAGGCCGAGGTTCTACGTAGCCTGACCGAATTAGAGGACTATGTTCACAAGGTTGAAGATTTGCGTGACAAGCTACCTTTTGGCATTGATGGGTTGGTGATTTCGGTGAATGATCGTGCGGCATTTTACGAATTGGGTGTTGTTGGCAAAGCGCCGCGGGGAGCGGTGGCGTACAAGTTTCCGGCTGAACAGGCCACGACAATTTTAGAAGACATACGTGTATCGATTGGCCGCACGGGCGCTGTTACTCCATACGCTGTTTTAACTCCTGTGAAAGTTGCTGGCTCCACCGTCAGTCGCGCCACGCTTCATAACGAAGATGAAATTACCCGCAAGGATTTACGTATTGGCGATACGGTGATTATTCAAAAAGCTGGCGATATTATTCCTGAAGTTGTGAAGCCTCTCGTCGAGTTCCGGACCGGCAAAGAAAAGCGTTGGAGTATGCCAAAAGAAGTTGATGGTGTGGCGGTGGTACGTCCAGAGGGTGAAGCGGTGGCGCGTCTGGCAGATCTTACTGTTGGGCAAGTGCGTTGGCAACAACTAATTCATTTTGTCGGTAAGACGGGCTTTGATATAGAGGGTTTTGGTGAGCGTACCGTCATGCAGCTCATGGAGGTAGGTTTAATAAAAAATCCCGCCGATGTATTTAAGCTTAAGGCAGAAGATCTGGAAGACTTAGAAGGCTTTGCGCCCGTGAGTGCGGCAAAACTTGCGACTGCAATACAGGCAAAAAAAGACATTGGTCTGGCTAAATTTTTGTTTGCGCTGGGCATACGTCACGTTGGCGAAAAAACCGCTCGAGATATGGCTATGCACTTTCAGAAGCTTGAGAATGTGCGGACTGCGACGCGCGAAGAATTGGAGCAAATTACCGGAGTTGGTGGGGTTGTTGCAGAAAGCGTTGCCGAGTGGGTAGCTGATGCGGATGCGCAAGAGCAGGTTGATGATTTGCTTAAAGTTGGTGTGCGGGTGCAGGATGAAAGTACTCAAGCCGATGGCACGCTCACTGGCACAACTTGGGTGCTCACTGGTACGTTACCGACACTCTCGCGTGACGAGGCCAAAGCTAAGATCTTGGCGGCAGGCGGCGAAGTATCTAGCTCGGTTTCGAAGAAAACCAGCTATGTTTTGGCCGGAGAAGAGGCAGGATCTAAGCTCGCCAAAGCTGAATCGTTGGGCGTAAAAGTTATCGACGAAGCAGCATTCCTGCAAATGGTATAAAAAATCCCCAGGAAAAAATTATCCTGAGGAAAGTGGTTACCAGTGTGGCACTAGTCGGAACTCGTCCCATTCGTGCCTGAGACCACGAGAGTCGTTCACGCGGGTGTGCTTTGGCAGCATGATCGGGGAGGTATCGCATGTATCTACGACTTCCAAACTGGCGTAGGACTTGTCGAGGACCAGCTTGCGCAGAAAAATGCGACGACCAGGTTCTGGGCGTAGACGCATGTAGATGCGCTTAGCCTTACGAATCGCTCCACGCTGTCCGGTGCGGAAGCTGCGCTTGAAGTAGGTGTAGCCGGGAACGTGGGCGCGTTTACCCTTTGCGTCCACGCGTGTAAATGCTGGACTGTAGAGCTCGTAGACGATGCGCATAGCTGCTCCTTGGTTCTCGAAAGGTGCTAAAAACGTATTTTGTTACTGTTTTGCAACTTTGTCAATGGGAACTTGTTGCAGGCGCCCTGTTGGCGTACCATAAGGGTAATGGAAAAAGACAAGGATCAATCAGAACCGATCTTAGAAGATCAGCTGGGGCTCGACGAAAAGTCGCAAGATGAATCGGGTGAGTCAGCGCAGTCCAATACCGCAGCTGAGCTTACTGATGGTATGGAAAAGAAGCAGGTAGATTTACGACCTTGGTACAAGCGTCCAAAAACATGGTTGATTGCATTGCTTATTGCTGGGCTTCTAGCGGCTGCCGCGACGGCATTTATTTGGTGGCGTAATCGTACGGCTGCCCAGGAATTTTATTCGAAAAACTGGCGCGAACTTGTCTCTGCCTCTGAGCTTGTGACAACAGATGCCGAGCAGGCCACCTACACGAGCTTTGGCGATGTTGAGAAAAGCCTACTCGATATGCAGAACAAAGTTGATGACAGTCAGGCTGCTACGCAAAAAATGCCTGAGCTTCTGGGGGATAAAGCGGCAAAAACAGAATATCTTAAAGGCTTAGAGCAGCTTGATAAGTATGTGAGTCTAGCGAAAAGCCAGGCTGCGAATTTGAAAGAAGTTGATGATGCGCAGCTTGATGAACTAAGCTCCGTCGCGACAGCTACAAAACTTGCTCTGGAAGATGTGAAGAAGCAAATAAGTTACCTAGAAGGTTTTTATCCCGATAATTTCTTTAAGCTCAATGAGCGCTATGCCACGGTAATTGAGGCGTATCAAACGGCCCAGGACGAAGAAAAAGCTAAGCAAGATGAGCAAAAATCTGCCGAGGATCAGGCCAAACAGGATAAGGCTAACGCTGAAGAAGCAGTTTCACTCTGGACCCAAGCCTATATTGCCGGCAATACTACCGAGATGCGTCAGTATATGACGGCGGCGTTCGCGGCCGAATACGATTTTTCTCAAGTTACCTCTACAAGTCGACAGTTTAATTATCCAACTACGTATCGGCGGGTGAATACCGATAAAAAAGGCGATCAGTACGAAGTAATCGAAACTATCACGTTTGTTTCAAAGTCTGATTACTCGGCAGACACAACTTACACGCAGACGTATGCGTTTTTGGTGAGCCAAGACGTTAAGACCAAGCAGTGGGCGGTAAACTCACAGCGCTACCAGTAGTACACCTTACAGATTGGTATTTTACTGGTATAATATAGGCTAATATGAGCGAAGTTAACGAAGAGATTGTTGCCCGCGTCGCGCGTCTGGCGCGGATTGCTTTTTCTGAAGCCGATGCGCAAGAAACCACGCAAGGGGTTGGGCGCGTGCTGCATTTAGTTGATGCCTTGCAGGCTGCGGATACAGCCGGAGTTGCACCTACCAGCCAGGTTACTGGTTTGCAGGATGTGTTGCGGGAGGATGTGGTGAAGAAGTCTGAAGTTAGCCCGGAAAAACTTTTGGAGCGTGCGCCACGTCACGAAAACGGTTACATAGTAGTAAAGCGAGTTTTGGGATGATGACGATTGCAGAAGTTTTAGCACGTCTTGAAAGTGGCGAAGTTACAGCTGTCGAGCTTACTCGACAGGCGCTTGCACGTATTGATGAGGTAGACGAAAAAGTTGCAACGGTTCTGACGCGCCTAGATGAGCGAGCACTTGCGGCTGCTGAAGCCAGTGATGCACGTCGCGTAGCTGGAGAAAAACTCGGTCGTCTGGAAGGTATACCGTTTACTGCTAAGGATATGTTTTTAGTTGATGGTGTCCGCACCACTGCAGCTTCAAAAATGCTCGATGAGTTTATTGCTCCTTATACCGCGACGGCAATCGCTAAGCTCGAGGCCGAAGGCGCGATTTTGATCGCAAAGGTTAATCAGGATGAATACGCACATGGTGGCTCTACGGAATATTCGGCCTATGGGTCGAGCAAAAACCCGCGTGATTTGTCGCGTGTACCGGGTGGAAGTTCGGGTGGTTCGGCAGCGGCTTTGGCGGCGGGTATTGGTACTTTTTCAGTTGGTACAGACACTGGTGGCAGCATCCGTCAGCCGGCTGCATATTGTGGTGTAGTTGGAGTAAAACCAACCTACGGGCTGATTAGTCGCTATGGCGTCGTTGCGATGGCGAGTTCTCTAGATGTAATCGGTCCATTTGCGCATACCGCAGAAGATGCTGCTTTGCTTACTAATGTGATGGCTGGTCAAGATGTGATGGACGCGACTACGATTAGTTCCGACAATATAGACGGCGAAGTAGGCTCCCCAAAACGGGTGGGCATTGTGCGCGAATATATTCAGTCGTTAGATATCGATGTGCGAGCTCGCTATGACGAAACTTTTGCTCGTCTTGCCGATGCTGGTTGGGAGCTCGAGGAGGTGTCGTTGCCTAACCTAGAATTTGCGCTGCCGTGTTATTACGTTTTGACACCCTCGGAAATTTCCTCAAATCTTGAGCGCTATGACGGCATTCGTTATGGCTCATCCGCAGAGTCTACGGGTGATTTAGAAGCAATGTATTCAGCGACGCGCGGCAAGTTTTTTGGTCCGGAAGTAAAGCGCCGCATTCTTACGGGAACTTATGCGCTTTCGGCTGGGTACTATGATGCTTATTACAAAAAGGCCATGCAGCTCAGGACTTTGGTGTGTCAGGATTTTGAGAACGCTTTTGGCAACTATGATGTTTTGATTGGTCCGACCACGCCGTCGGAAGCGTTTAAGTTTGGCGAGCACTCTGAAGACCCAACTCAAATGTACTTGGCGGATATTATGACTGTGGCAGCAAATCTAGCAGGGATACCGGCAATTTCTTTGCCAATCAAAGGCGTGGATGATATGCCGCTTGGCCTGCAGATTATGGCGCCACAAAAAGCTGAAGCGACCATGTTTGCAGCAGCGCGAGATGCAGAGAAGGTGTTGGACGTAAAGCTGTCAGAGGTGGCGCTATGACATTTATCTCAGTGGTTTTGGCGATTTTAGTTATTGGTGGACTTTTAATGTATATGCGCAAAGGCGATAGTGAAAAGGCTTCCGGCCAGAATTTTTCGGACGGCAATAACCCGATTCGACCAACTCTGGATGTTGAACTAGTTCGACAGCGCTGGACCGAGATTGCGCACATGCAAAGCCAGGGCGGCATGGGCTTAAAAAATGCTTTGATGGAAGCGGATAAGCTTTTAGATTACGTTATGCAAGCGCAAGGTTTTACTGGCGACAACATGGGTGAGCGACTCAAGCGACACGGTGACAAGTTTTCCGATCTCAATGGCGTGTGGGCGGCACATAAATTGCGTAACCAAGTCGCGCATGACATTCATGTAGATATTGTTAAGCCGCAAGTTACCAATGCGATTGCGGCATTGGGGCGAGGTATTTCAGATTTGGGAGTGAAACTCGTATGAGCGAATATAAGCCAACAATTGGTATTGAAATCCATGTTCAGCTAGCGACAAAATCTAAAATGTTTTGTGGCTGTGATAATAACTCGGTTTCCGCTGCGCCTAACACTAATATTTGCCCAATTTGTCTCGCGTATCCGGGAACTTTGCCTTTACCAAACGCTCAGGCAGTGCAATTGGCTATTCGCTTGGGTCACGGTCTGAATGCCCAGGTCCGTGAAACCACTAAGTTTGATCGTAAGAATTATTTTTATCCAGACAATCCCAAAGGTTATCAGATTACGCAGTTTGATCAGCCGATTGTAGAAGAGGGTTATGTAGAAATTCTTGTTGACGGTGAATTCCGTAAAGTCCGAGTGGAGCGAGCGCATCTAGAAGAGGATGCCGGTAAGCTCACACACCCGGCGGGGAAAGATTACTCGTTGGTGGATCTTAATCGAGCCGGTACGCCACTTTTGGAAATCGTATCGCATCCAGATATGCATTCGCCGTATGAGGCTCGCCGGTATCTAGAAGAAGTCTATGCTATTGCCACAACTTTGGGTGTAACACATGGAGATATGCAGCACGGTAACATGAAGTTTGATTTGAATGTTTCGGTGTCAAAAGATGATTCGCTGGGTACGCGCACCGAGCTTAAAAACTTAAATAGTTTTAGAAATGCCGAACGCGCCTTGACGTACGAAATTGGTCGGCAAATTGAAATATTAGAAAAGGGTGGGGTTATTGAGCAGGAAACCCGTGGTTTTGATGATGCTAAGGGCAAGACGTTCTCTCAACGCTCCAAAGAAGAAGCACATGATTATCGCTATTTCCCTGAGCCAGATATTCCGCCAATCGTTGTGACCGAAGCCATGCTTGAGAAAGAATCGCATATAAAAACGATTCCACTGCCAATTTCGATCCGACGTGAGTTGGTTGAGCTCGGGCTGAGTGTAGATGAGCAAGATGTATTAATTAAGCAAAAAAATACCTCACAGTTTTTTGCAGAGACTCGCACACTAGTTGGTGAAAAAGGTGAGCGTAAGCTAGTGAACTGGTTGGTTGGCGAATATCAGGCCTGGATAAAACAGCAGACTCATGCTGACGATGCGGATTCGTTTGCGGCCACTACAATTATCGCGCCATTTACTCCTCAACAACTCGCAGATCTTATTGCACTTGAACTAGCTGGTGATATTTCTTCCAGTCAGGCAAAACAGATTTTTGCCGAGATTTGTACGAGTAGTGATAGTCCGGCAGAAATTATGCAACGGCTTGGTATCGAGCAGATTTCTGATGAGAGTGCACTAGCAGAAATTATTGAAAAGATAGTTACTGCCAATCCACAGGCGGTGGCAGACTTTAAAGCTGGGCAAGCGAAAGCGCTGGGATTCTTTGTTGGTCAAGTGATGAAAGAGACTAAGGGCCAGGCTAATCCACAGATAGTAAATAAACTGATTCAGGCAAAATTGAGTTAAAAAAAAACGGTGCCCCGCCTCGGTCTGTGGGTTTCCGAGGCGGGGCGGTGTCAGCTGGCAGCTGAAGTTGGCAGCGTGGGCTGCGCGAGGTGGTCCTCCTGGGCATTTTGGGCGTGACTGTGCGCATCAGTCGACGAGTATCACGCGTTGCGCTGCAGGCGCTACGAGTAATCCCATGGTGCTAGCGAGCTCAGGCATGCGGCCTTTTTGCTCTCCCAAACCCAAGGTTTATTAACGGTATTGGATCGGACTAAACCGTTTCCGATGTAAGCCGTCGTGACCCAGGAAGAACCAAGTGGCCCGTAAAGGGCGCGAAAGGTACGTTGCAGCGAATTATATCTCATGCCTTTAAGTGTGTAAAACATAGCAAGAATAATCCCATTGCTTTTCGTCTAGGAGCATAACCGGTATAGTAGTGGTATGACATATCTCGCCGCCACACAACAGGATATCGCTGCTTCAGCTAATGCGCTCTTAGAGCCGGTCACACAGTGGCTGGGAGGCACGGCTCCAAGCATACCAAAAGCAATTTTATTATTCATTATTGGTTTTATCGCTATCAAAGTGTTGTCGCGCGTACTTACGCATGCCCTCGGGTTAGCTAAGCTCCCAAAGGGGATGATCAAAGTTAGCGTGAAGCTGCTGGATCTTGTTTTATGGATATTGCTCTCCATCGCTCTCTTGCAGCTTGCCGGTCTGTCTAACGTAGCGCTCGCGATGTCAGGTGCTTTTGCGGTTTTGGCGCTAGCATTCTCGCAGGGTTTTTCGGCCACCGTTGGCGATACGATTTCGGGATTAAATCTCGCTCGCGACAAGCATTTTAGAATTGGTGATCGTGTTCGGGTTGGCCCGCTTGATCAAAAAATAGAGGGTGTCATTATTGATATGGATACCCGTAAGTCGCGCCTAAAAGACGACTCAGGTCAGATTTTTGTGGTGCCCAATAGTGTCATTGATCGCAATTCGTTTACACTCTTGGAGCGAGCCTCTAGAATGAATGCTTCGAAACAACGAATCGTGAAGTCTCGCTTGAATGTTGTTAAAGCTGGTACAATAAGGGCGAAGAAAGGGGCTTAGCCTAATGGAAACAACACTGTTCATTCTTATTATTGTATTGTCGGTCGCTGTATTGATACTCTTAGCGATTATGATTGCAGTATTTTTTGCGGCCAGAAAACTCATGAAGACAATTCAGCGGATCGCCGAGATTGCTCAAGATGGCACAAAAACTGCAGCCGATATTGTACATGAAGTAAAAGAAAAAATTATCAATCCGATGACCATGAGCGCAATATTTGCGCAAATTTTGCAGGCAACATCAGGTAAAAAGCGAAGAAGGAGATAATCATGTCGAAAAAAGGTGGATTTCTTAAAGGTTTAGGAATTGGTGCAGCTGTAGCTGGTATTGGCGCTTTGTTATTTGCACCAAAGAGCGGTAAAGAAACTCGCGAAGATATCGGCAAAGGTTTTCATGAGGCTAAGGATCAGCTTACTGTTGGGTTAGACAAAGTAAAGGAAGCCAGTGTGCGGGTTAAGGATGACTCAGTGAAGGAAACCAAAGAGCTCATGCGCCGCGCAGAAAAGCTTAAGGAGCAAATGAACACAATTGCTCTTAAGCTCTCGAGCGCTACTGGAGATATTAAGGATGACTTGCTTGATGAAGCTAAGAAACTGATGGTGGAAGCCAAGGCTGTTGCGGAAGAACTAGAGGCGCTTGGTAAAAAAATTGGAACCTCTACAAAGCGAGAGGCCACGAAGCTTTCTAAAGATGTAAAGAAGTCGGCAGATAAAGTTGCGAGTTCGGTAAAGAAGCCTGCAACAAAGAAGGCTGCTCCGAAGAAAACTACAGCAAAGAAGGCAACCTCAGGCCGTGCCAAGTCAGCAAAGTAAAAAGGTAGTCGCCACCAAGGCGCAGGAGCTTGATGCGGCTGAGCGAGCAGCTAACCTGGTTGGCGCCGAAGAGTTTGTAAATCTTTTAAACGATCGCTGGCGCTTTGCCTGGTTAAACTTTAGGGCCGGCATTTATCGCGGTATTGGCTTAACTTTGGGTGTTGCTTTAGTAGTAGTTTTGCTGGGTTGGCTAGTCTCTGCGTTGGGTGGAATTCCGTATATTGGTGATTTTGTACGCGAAGTTCAACAGAGCGCCACGACGCAGTCGGCACCCCCACAACAGAAGTAAATTTTAACTAAAAAATGGATACCCGTGAAGGTATCCATAAGCGGTTAGCCGTGCAGGCCGCCACCGTATCCCGGCACGCCCGTGATGAGATCGGTGCCAGGGGCTGGTCGCGGTAGAGAGGGTTCACCCAGTGGCGGGACGCCGTACATGCCTCCTGGCAGTGCGTCTTGGAGGGCGGCGCCTCGCATGACTGATGCCAGGCCAGCCTGAGAAGAGATGCCCAACGCCATCATGCGTGGGCTCGGAATGGTGGGCGGATTGATTCTTGCTGCGATGAAGAATTCCTCCATGACGAGCCTGAGAGAGTCGTCTTCAAGGCCGGGGTCGAGCGTGAAGATGGCGAGATGCGCACACATCACCAGCGCTTCAGCCGGGTCGCGGCGAGTATTGATGCCAACCGAACCCATCGGGCGCTCCTTGTTGTCCTTCAGGGCGGCGCCATATGCACACGGTGCGTGCACGGCGACGCGGGCTTGTTCATCGGCGTCGGCGATGCCGTGACGAGATCCGGCAGGGTTGCGCCGGCAGTAGAGCTGGATGCTGTTCGCATCCAGGAAGACAACCGAGAGGTCGTCCATCCAGTCGTCGAGTCCACGCCGCTTGAGCCAGTGCTCGAGCGTGTGGTAGGCGGTCTCCGCTGCGGCAGCGGTGAGGGTTGTATCGGTGGACATTACTAACTCCAGTGTGAGAGGTACAAGAATGCTATATTACAACTTTTTTGGGTATTTTACAAGCTTAACCTAACTCGCAACATGGCCTATAATGAGAAGCAATATGGCAACCACAGTGGGTGAGAAACAGGGGCAGGCAACAGCAGTGGCGGACAAACATGTTCCGTTTGTTCATTTGCATAACCACACACATTACTCGCTCTTAGACGGCTTACAGAAAGTTCCGGACATGCTTGATTGGGTGCAGGAACTAGGGCAAACAGCAGTAGCAATTACTGATCATGGCACACTTTCCGGGGCAATCGATTTTTATAAAGAATGCAAAAAGCGCGACATTAAGCCGATTATTGGTATGGAAGCATATGTTTCGCCGCGCAAACATACTGATAAATCAACGCGAGAAGATCGCACACCATATCACTTAACGCTATTGGCTACGAATGAGATTGGGTATAAAAATCTCGTAAAGCTTTCTACTATTGCCAACCTTGAAGGGTTTTATTACAAGCCGCGCATAGATCGTGATCTGATTGAGAAGTATCATGAGGGTATTATTGCTTTAACCGGCTGCATTGGAGGCGAAGTTGGTACGCATCTTTTGGCGGATAATTACGAGGAAGCAAAAAAGACGGCCGAGTGGTATTCAAAAACTTTTGGCAAAGATAACTATTATTTAGAAATGCAACCACACATTGGCTGGGAGCCGCAAGATAAGGTAAATGCTGGTCTACGCAAGCTTTCCAAAGAGCTTGGTTTGGGCCTGGTGATTACCGGTGATGCGCACTATTCCAAAGAAGAGCAGCATTATGCGCACGATATTTTGCTATGTGTGCAAACTGGCTCTACTATTGAAGATCCTAACCGCTTTAAGCTCGATCAAGATCTCTCAATTCACTCTGGAGCTTCGATTGCTGAGCGATTTCCAGACGATCTAGAGGCTCTTGAAAATACTGTTAAGATTGCTGAGCGTTGTAATTTAGAAATAGAACTCGGGAAAATATTAATTCCAAAATTTGAAGTTCCTGAAGGTCGGACCGAGCGTGAATATTTGCGCGAACTGGTCTACCGGGGAGCAATGTGGCGCTATGGGGAGATTCCGAAGGAAGATCTCTCGCATTATGGCGAAAAAAATGCCAAAGAAAAGCTACCAAAAAAAGTTGTGGAACGCATTGAGTACGAGCTCGAAGTGATTGCGCGCATGGGCTACGATGGCTACTTTTTAATTGTGGCCGATCTTTTAAACTGGTCGAAAAATAACGGAATTGTCTGTGGACCTGGGCGTGGTTCTGCAGCTGGCTCAATCGTGGCGTATGTAACTAACATTACTGATCTGGATCCAATTAAATACGATCTGCTCTTTGAGCGGTTTTTGAACCCAGACAGAATTTCGATGCCTGATATTGATATGGACTTCGCTGACGACCGTCGCGAAGAGGTGATTGCGTATGCGACAGAAAAATATGGTCAGGAAAAAGTGGCCCAGATCATTACGTTTGGTGTGATGGCGGCCCGAAACGCCGTGCGTGACACTGGCCGTGTGCTCGCAATGTCATACGCCGAGGTAGATACGGTTGCTAAACTTATTCCCGCGCCAATTCAGGGGCGCCATATCCCCTTAAAGAAATCGATTGTTGATGATCCGGATCTTAAAAAAGAATACGAAGGTAATCCGCGCACCAAGCGTCTGATTGATATCGCCATGCAACTTGAAGGTACCATTCGTAACGCCGGTACTCACGCGGCCGGTGTGGTGATTGCACCAGAGCCGCTGGTGGAATATGTGCCACTCACACGAGCCTCAAAGGGCGGGGTTTCGACTCAGTACATTGGTACCACTATGGAGGATTTGGGCCTCTTAAAGTTCGACTTTCTAGGTCTCTCCAACCTCACGATTATTAAAAATGCCCTGCGTATTATTAAGCGTGTGTATGGTAAGGCGATTGACGTAACCGAGATTCCGATTGACGACAAGGCTACATACGAGCTCCTTGCACGTGGCGATACCACGGGTGTTTTCCAGCTAGAATCTGCCGGTATGAAGCGCTATATTCGCGAGCTTAAGCCGGACCGCTTTGAAGATATTATTGCCATGGTTGCCCTGTATCGACCGGGGCCGATGCAGTGGATTGATGATTTTATCGGACGCAAGCATCACCCCGAGCGCGTGGTGTATGATCACGAAAAAATGGAAGCCGCACTTAAGGAAACTTACGGCATTATCGTGTACCAAGAGCAGGTCATGCAAATCTCTAAAGACTTGTGTGGTTTTACTGGTGGTCAGGCCGATACTTTGCGCAAGGGTATCGGTAAGAAAATTCCCGAAGTAATTGCCAAGATGAAACAGGACTTTGTTGAAGGGGCTATTAAGTATTCTAATGCGGATCGTGATTTTGTCGAAAAGCTTTGGGCGGGAATCGAAGATTTTGCTGCCTATTGTTTCAATAAAAGCCACGCCGCTTGTTACGCACTCATTGCTGTGCAAACCGCATATCTCAAGGCCCACTATCCAGCAGCATTTATGGCAGCACTATTAACTTCCGATCACGGTAATCTCGATCGCGTTGCTATCGAAGTTGCTGAGTGCCGCAAGATGGGATTGCCGGTACTGCCGCCAGATATTAATGAAAGTTTCTCAGAGTTTGCGGTAGTGAAGGGCGGCGGTGAGAAGGGCGAAGACGTCATTCGTTTTGGACTTGCGGCGATTAAAAATGTTGGGATTGGCCCGGTGAATGCTATTTTGGCAGCTCGCGATGAAGGTGGTCCGTTTAACTCGATTGAAGATTTTGTGCGCCGCGTTGATGCTCGCGAAATAAATAAAAAGGCTATTGAGGCGCTTATGAAAGTTGGAGCCTTCGATTCTATTGGTGATCGCGCCACACTGTTTTCAAACCTCGATAAAATTGTTATTTATATGTCGAAGGTCCAAAAAAATGCGCTGTCCGGACAGATTGATATTTTTGGAAGTCTTGGAGTGACAGAAGAAGTGCCATCTCTGCCGCTTGATGCGCCCAGCGAAATTATCGGCGAGAGAGAGTTCCTGTTGTGGGAAAAGGAGCTTTTGGGGCTCTACATTTCTAGTCATCCGTTGCGCGAAGTTGATGCTTGGCTGTCAGAGAAAACAACTCCGGCGTCTGGCCTGAAGCCCGAGATGGATGGCGAGAAGGTTGTTGTTGGTGGTGTTGTTACTACCGTACGAAAAATTGTTACTAAAAAAGGTGATGCCATGGCTTTTGTGGGGCTGGAAACAATTGCCGGCGATACCGAGGTGATTGTATTTCCGCGCGCTTACGAGGCCACGCCAGAGCTATGGGTTGAGGATACGCTAGTGATTATTCAAGGTAAGGTAAATGCCAAGGATCGAGACGGCAAGACCACCGAAGACGTAAAAGTTATGGCAGATAAGGCCAAGCTCTTGGACGCGAGTGTCTTAAAGCATTACATCGCCACTGGAGAAAAAACTGTTCCGGATGTTGATCCAGCCGCTACTCAGTCTGCTGAGCGTGTAACGATTACAATGAAAGATTTAAAAGATCAAACAGCTCTCTTACGACTTAAATCCACATTACAGTCCGTGCCTGGCGAGACTGAAGCTATACTTATGCTTTCCTCAACTGGTCAAAAAATCCGTCTTCCTTTCAAAGTAGCGGTGTCCGAAAAACTGAAAAAAACCCTCTCCGATATTCTGTCGGAAGACGCCATTGCTGTAGAATAAGTTGCTTTACGCGTGCTAACTCCGTAAAATCCATACTTATATTCGCACCTAGCTATAAGGAGAAGCTCATGGCTTCGCATATCTTCTGTATCTCTGGGCCCGAAGGCGTCGGTAAGGACACCTTGTTGGCGCGGATTCTTCAGGCGTTCTCGCAGCTGACCGTGGGTCGCAAAGCGACAACGAGGGATCCGCGAGACGATGATTACGACGAGGAGGGCAACTCAAAGTACGTCTACTTGTCGTTTGAGGACTTCATGCTTTATAGAGCTGCCGGGAGTATCGTCGAGCACTCTGTAAATGCCACGGGTGGCCATTATGGATCTTTTGTTGAGCCTGGTAGCCCTGGCTTCGAGATTCGTGAGCTCGATGTGAACGGAGCATTGCAGCTCTACGCCAAGTCGCGGCTGATTCCGGATTTTCCTGGCGTCACGTTGATTGGCATCGTTCCGCCATTCACTGCGAAGTGGAGCAAGCAGGCGGTGGAAGGATCTCGACTTGCAGAGCCAGGGAGGTATTGGTCTTCGATTGCTCGCTCGTCAATTGTGGTTGGCGACATGCTTGGCAATCTGCAGATGCGTCTTGAGGCGCGGGGTGATTCCGAGGAGGTGATGACGCAGAAGCTGGCCCGTGCCCAGTGGGAGATCCCGGAGATTCTGGGCACTTGGCCGAACCCCCATATCATCGTCAACGATGATCTCGATGTCGCGGCCGAAGAACTGATTGGTGTTGTGCGCGGCAACCTGAGTATGCTCGTCGTATAGCGTCTTCCCATCACGTAACTGTGGTGGGGTTTTTTATTAAAAACCGCCACCAAAGAGTTGGTGGCGGGGCGGTTGGTTGCCAGAGTGATCTGCAGCCTTAGCCTCCGAGAAGTTCGCTACCTTCGGGGTGGCGAGCAGTCCGTTCGGTGCTCTCCAGGTGCTTTGCCAGCACCTGGATATGGTGCGCGTAGAGGGCATCCTTGAAGGCTCGTTCGATCTCGTCGTGTGTGTCGCCGTGAAGAGGAGCCTCTCCACACTCGTTGCAGTGTGCCGTGTGGACGACACGAGGTAGCCTGCCTGGCTGTTCCTCGGTCGCGTGTGTGACGATGTGGCCGAAGAATTCGGATTCAGCTTCGAATGCGAACATACTCATGACTTCCCTCGTTGGTTGATCGGTAGGTACAGGTTCACATATATTCTGCAACAGAAATATACAATAGTCAAATAAAAACATGCCACCGTCACGCTTGCTTTCCTCGAGAAAACCTGATAGAATACTCAAGTTATGCAAGCAAACGTACTCCAAAAGCCGCAGCTTAAAGCAAAGATTGCGCAGATTCAACCAGGTGACACCGTACGAGTTCACCAGATTATTCGTGAAGGAAATAAAACCCGTACTCAGATTTTTGAGGGGCTGGTTATTCGTTATCGCAAGCCAAACGATGGCAATGCTTACCTTACTGTTCGTAAGATTGCTTCAGGTGTAGGCGTAGAGAAAAGTTGGTTTGTTCACTCGCCAAACGTAGAGAAGATCGAAGTTATCCGCCGCGCCAAAGTACGACGCGCCTTCCTTTCTTACATGCGTGGACTTCGTGGTAAAAAGGCTCGACTCATGGAACAGGAATTTGATAAGACCGCTGCAAATGACGTAGATCATCGTACTGCTGCCGAGCTAGCTGAAGCGGAGGCCGAGGCAAAGGCTGCAGAAGCCGAAGCAAACACTTCTGAAGATGCAGTTGTGGAATCTACTGAAGACATTGCAAAGGAAGAAAACAAGCAGGCTGCAGAGGACGATGCTAAGACCGACGGAGATGATGAGCAGGAGCTCGCCGCCGCCGAAACACAAGAAGGTATTGATAAGGCAGAGGCCGAAGACGACAAGCAGCAGGCGAAAGAAGCCTAAAAATACTAGCACTTACACAAAGCGCCCGACTGGGGGCGTTTTTTGTTATGCTTGAAAATTGAGTCAAAATCTAGCAAAATAGGCAAGTTCGAAGTACCTACAACAGAAAGAAACACTCATGTCTATCGAAGTTACTTTCCCGAAGCCCGACGACTGGCATGTGCATCTGCGTGATGGCGACTTGCTTGAAGCTGTGCGCCCATTTACCGAATGTCAGTTTCGCAACTTCCTGCCGATGCCGAATCTGACACCGCCCCTGACAGATGTTGTAGATGTATCCCTATACAGGGAGCAGATTGCTGGATCTGGTTACGGTCAGTCGGTGCTTGCAGGCCGCATTCACCCCACGCTGTACCTTACGAGTCGTACTACACCGAGGGTAGTGGAGGAAGTGGCGGCCTACATTCGTGCAGCCAAGTATTATCCGCATGGAGGCACAACCAATTCCGGCAGTGGCCTCTCAAGTCCACAGGATCTTGACTACAATGTCTTGCGGATGATGGAGGCACTGGGAATTGTACTTTGTGTGCATGCGGAGCTGACACCAGACGTCGAACCGGATGATCTCAGGCGTGAGTTTGGCTTCATTCCACATCTTGAATGGTTGGTGATGAACTATCCAGATCTCAAGATTGTGGTGGAGCATGTGTCGGATCATCGTATGCTGCAGGCAGTCTTGGATATGCCGACAAATGTTGCGGCCACCATTACAGCCCATCACCCATTTCTTACGCACGAGATGGCAGTGCGAGACCCACATTGCCTGTGTATGCCGGTTGCCAAGACAGCGTCCGATCGAGCAGCATTGGCTCACATCATCTTGGGAGCACACTTGTGGCCGGGAAAGATTTTCTTTGGGTCGGATTCTGCGCCACACGCTCAAGTCAAGAAGCTTGGTGGGGCACCAGCATTCGGTGCCTGGACTAGTCCGGTGGCAATCCCGGTGTTGTGGGATCACTTCGATCGCAATGGTGATCGGGACAAGTGGGAAGCCTTCGTAGCCTTCATGTGTACCAACGGTGCCGCGTTTTACGGCATCGAGTCGGACAGGCCGCGGCCGCAGATGACGCTCGTCCGTGAGCGTTGGCAGGTGCCAGAGGTATGGCCGATTGGTCGACATGATCGTACCAATGTCAGCGATCCGGAGCAGGTGCTCGTCCCGTGGAAGGCTGGCGAGGTGCTTGATTGGCGTGTCGAAGGCATGGAGTGGTTTGGCGAGGTCTACGAAGACTGACGTCTCTTCAAAGCCGGTTTGGGAATATCCCAAACCGGTTCTTTTTATGCTTGTGTGTTTATGTTCCTGATGGAATAATTAAGCGGTTCAAAAGTACCTCGAATGAAAGAAGAGAAACATGACCATCGATTTGTGCGGTATGCAGCTCGAACATCCAGTGACAATCGCTCCGGGGATGGTGAAGACGCTCGCAGAGCTTGAAGCGGCCGTGAACTCATCCGCCAGCGCCATCGTGATCGGTTCTCTCACCGGCTCACTCGATGAGCGGTTGGGAAATCCTGAACCGCGTTCACTCTACGACCCCGACCGTGGCTACATGGTGAACGCCATGGGTCTACCGGAGCCAGGGCTGGAGTATTACTGGGAGCACGAGTCTGAGTCCCTGCAGCTCCTTGAACTGGCCCGCGCACGTGGCAAGAAGATCATTCTCTCGATTGCTCCTTTGGGGGACTTCGAAGAGAGCTTGCGGCATCTGCTCCATCTTGCTGCAGTTTGGAATGTCCATGCTGTTGAGCTCAACCTGGGTTGTCCGAATGTGTGGGGGTCTGGCGAGCAGAAGTCGATCACCAGTTTTGATATCAAAGGGATGGAACGGCAGATTGCCCTTGTCGTGAGTCTTTGGAAGGGTCGGGTTGGCCTGAAGGTGTCGCCCTACTCGAATCCGGAGGAGCTCAAAGCAGCTGCAAAGATGATTGCCGACTATTCATGGAATGAGAAGTTGGGACTTCGTGATCGGATCTACATCGTCACGAGCAACACCTTTCCGAATGCTCTCGTGATGCGGGACGGCAAGCCGTATCTCTCGACAGTCCTCGGCGGCTTCTCGGGACCAGCTTATCTGCCGATTGCGCTCGGGCAGGTCTACCAGTGGGTGGAGGCTCTCAAGTCGTTCGATTCACCAATTCCCGTGGTCGGTGTTGGCGGCATTTCATCTGGGCAGGACGCGGCGGACTTTCTCACCTGTGGCGCTACGGCCGTGCAGGTCGCAGCCGATTACTGGCATCGATCGCCATCCACCATCGAGCGCATTGTTGCCGAGTGGGTTGCTCTTTCGTAATTCATTGCCCGTCTTCGTAATGAAGGCGGGATTTTTTGTACGTAAAAATCTAGACATTCGTATTTTGTTCGTAGTATCATGGATATATGGCAAGGACGTGGGCAACGCATGAAATGGAGGAGGCAGCACGCCTCGAGGGGTTCGCAGTTGTTGCCGGTATGGATGAAGTGGGGCGAGGGCCCCTGGCTGGGCCGATTAGTGTAGGCTTGGTAATTTTACCGGAGGGCTTTGCAGAGCCGGTGGTAGATTCTAAGCTCCTCTCGGCTAAACAGCGTGCTGAAAAGGCAATCGCTATTCGGGCCGCAGCTGAGTGGTTCTGTGTGGAGCATGTAGAGCCAGATTTTATTGATAAGCATGGCGTCACAGCAAGTCTGCAGGAAGCCGCGAGACGTATACTTACAAAAGTTGATATTCGTCCAGATTTAGTGTTGCTTGATGGAAAGCACAATTTTTTGCGTGATATTATGTCGGCTCGCACGATTGTGAAGGGGGATATGATATGCGCATCTATTGCGGCAGCGTCTATCCTCGCTAAAGAAGAGCGTGATGAGCTGATGCGAGAATATGCCTTGCAGTATCCTGAGTATGGCTTTGAAACACATGTGGGCTACGGAACGCCGCGCCATATTGCGGCACTTAAAAAGTATGGCGTCACGCCAATTCATCGTAGTAGCTTTCTTGGGAATATCTTGTCATGAATACTACGGCGATTGGTGCAGAAGCAGAGCTAGTGGCACGAAATTATCTTGAGCAACAGAGTATGAAATGTCTGGATCAAAATGCACGCACTCGATTTTATGAACTTGATTTAGTGATGCTAGATGGTTCAGATATTGTAGCGGTAGAAGTAAAGTATCGCCGTAATGCAGATTTTGGTGGTGGTGAGGCGGCAATCTCACCTAAGAAAAAGTGGCGGCTCTCGCAGGGTATTATGCAGTGGCTAGCGCAGCAGGGTTATGATGATGCTCATCAAAATATTCGGATAGATGTAGTGGTTGTAACTGGGGAAAAGTTTACCTGCAGCTACTATCCGAACGCAGTGGAGGATGGATAGAATTAGCACTTGGCACTTGACAGTGCTAATTCTGGTTGCGTATACTGGTAATCATACATCGATGCTGTTGTCAGAGTCGGTCGCTGGTAGAAAACCAAATACAGCGAGCGGCTTTTTTAGACCAAAATATGAGAAAAATCCGTAAAACTACATACAGCACGAGTACGACTTAGTAGAATAAAGACAAGGGAAAACTTTTATGCAGCAAAATCAATTTATTTCAGCCATCGAACAAATATGTGAAGAAAAAGGCATTTCAAAGGATGTCGTCATGGAGACGATTGAAATGGCGCTTATTGCTGCTTACAAAAAGGACTTTGGCGATAAGGATCAGGAAGTTCGGGTGGAGGTAGACCCATCAACTGGTGATCCACGTATTTTTGTTACCAAGGAAGTGGTAGACGAAGTTGATAACCCACACCTCGAGATTTCTGTTGGGGACGCACAAATAATAAAGAGCTCTGCAAAAGTTGGTGAGACTGTGGAGATTGAAGACGTTAATAAAGAGTTTGGTCGCGTTGCAGCTCAGACTGCTAAGCAGGTGATTATTCAGCGCATTCGTGAAGCTGAACGCGAAGTTGTGTACAACGAATACCAGGACAAAGAAGATACCATTATGAACGGTTCGGTACAGCGCGTGGAGCACGGAAATGTCTTCGTAGACCTTGGTCGAACGACTGGTATTATGTTTGCCTCCGAGCAAATTCATGGTGAGCGTTATTACCCGGGACAGCGCCTCAAGGTATATGTTGTGCGCGTTGAGAACACCCTCAAAGGGCCACAAATTGTTGTGAGCCGCTCACACCCGAATCTTATTCGTCGTCTCTTTGAAATGGAAGTGCCAGAAATTGCAGCTGGCAATGTAGAAATTGTAAACATTGCTCGCGAAGCTGGTGCCCGCACGAAGATTGCTGTTAAGAGCAATGTAGATGGCGTTGATCCAGTTGGTACTTTTGTTGGCGGCCGTGGGACTCGAGTGCAGGCTGTTATGGCTAATATTGGCGAAGAGAAGATTGATATCATCCCATTTGATGAAGATATTAAGCACTACATTACCAATGCGCTTTCTCCTGCAAAAAATATCATTGCCGTTGAAACTGATGAGGTTGAAAAGCGCGCAGTTGTGCGTGTTCCCGAAGATCAGCTGTCTCTCGCCATTGGGCGTTCCGGTCAAAACGTACGTCTGGCTGCTAAGTTGACTGACTGGAATATCGACATCGACGGAGCTGATGATGCTGGTATTGAAGAAACCGCGGAAGTAGCTGAGAGCTCCGAGAAGAAGCGAGCAGTAGGATTAGAAGATGAACTTATTGCTGCTGCCGAAGCCAATGCTGAGCCTGTTGCGGAGGAAGATGCTACCCCTGCCGCCGATACTGACGAAAATGTTGAAGTAAGCGAAGAGGAATAGTCTTCAACTTCGACCTGCACCTTAGCTGCTGCACCATATTAGGAAAGGAGGCTTGATATGGAACAAAATTTACCACCGCAATTTGATCGCTTTACGGAGAACGCCAAGCGAGCGCTTGAGCATGCCAGCATGATTGCTGCCGGAATTGGTTCGGTTTATGTGGGTACAGAACATCTGCTGTTGGGAGTTCTTAAAACACAGGGCTCGATTGGCTCAAAAATACTCGCACAATCTGGTGTGACACTTGATAAGTTAGAGCTTACACTTTCGCCAAATGGCGTTGTGTCCACGCATACGCTGCAGTCACTCTCACAGACGGCCAAGAAGACCATCGCACTTTCTATGCGGATAGCTCAGGAATTTGGGCAGCCCTACGCAGGCACAGAACATCTGCTGTATGCCATTCTTACTCAAAAGAATGCACGTGCAAACGTACTTTTGAAAGAGATCTCGATTAATCCAAATACGATACGCCTAGAGCTGGAGCAATATTTGAATGCCCAGACTCCACTGTATGGCGGCGATGGCGAAAAGCGAGGTAAGCGCCGTGGCCAGGAGAGTGATACGCCCGCACTTGATCACTTCGGAATCGACCTCACCGAGAAAGCTCGCGCTGGTGAGCTTGACCCAATGGTTGGGCGCAAGTCTCAGCTCGATCGCATGATCTCAATTTTAAACCGACGCCAAAAAAACAATCCCGTCCTTATTGGTGAACCGGGAGTTGGCAAGACGGCTATTGTTGAGGGCCTGGCAACGCGGATTGTGGAAGATGAAGTGCCGGATGTTCTTGCCGGTAAGAGGATTGTTATGCTCGATATGGCCACCGTGATTGCCGGTACGAAGTACCGTGGTGAATTTGAAGAGAGACTTAAAAAACTCATTGAAGAAGTGACCGAGAATAAGGATATTATTCTCTTTATAGACGAGCTGCATACGGTGGTTGGGGCTGGCTCGGCAGAAGGCGCGATTGATGCTGCTAATATCCTCAAGCCTGCTTTGTCGCGCGGAATGGTGCAGGTAATTGGCGCCACCACCCTTGATGAATATCGTAAGCATATCGAAAAAGATGCGGCACTAGAACGCCGTTTCCAGCCGGTGATTGTGCCTGAGGCTACAGTTGAAGAAACGGTTAAAGTTTTAGAAGGCCTAAAGCCAAAATATGAAGAGCATCACGGCGTAATTATTACTGAGGAGGCAATCGAGGCTGCTGCTAAACTCGCAAAGCGCTATATCTCTGATCGCTTCTTGCCCGATAAGGCTATTGATCTTATCGACGAGGCCTCTTCATTGGCGCGTATTGAAAAGGGCGGCACATCAAAGCGGATGAAGAATTTGCAGGCTCGTTTAGCAGAAGTGAACGATCAAATTGAAGACGCGGTGTATAGCCAAGATTTCGAGTATGCAGCGCGCCTGAAGGCCGAAGCGAGTGTGATTGAAGAAAGGATTGAAGCGCAAGAAAAGCGGGATACGGCTAAGAAGATTATCAATATTGGCGAAGAAGAAATCGCGAGAGTTATCTCGCATACTACAGGCATTCCATTGACGCGCTTGGTAAAAATTGAGACTGAACAACTCAAAAAAATAGACGAGACACTCAAGAAACATATTATAGGGCAAGACGAAGCAGTTGAGGTAATTGCTAAGGCGATTCGCCGCAGCCGTACTGGTATTGCGCACGCCGATAGGCCGATTGGCTCGTTTATATTCCTTGGTCCAACTGGGGTTGGCAAAACCGAGCTGGCTCGGGCTTTGGCACAAGAAATTTTTCAGGATAAAGATGCGATGATTAAAGTTGATATGTCGGAATTTATGGAGCGACACAATGTATCGCGCTTGGTTGGGGCACCAGCTGGCTATGTTGGCTACGAAGACGCAGGGCAGCTCACCGAGCAAGTTCGCCGTAAGCCGTACAGTCTCATCCTCTTTGACGAAATTGAAAAGGCACATCCAGATATCTTCAATATGCTTTTGCAGATACTAGAAGACGGTCAGCTGACGGATGCAAAAGGCCGGGCGGTAGATTTTCGTAACACCATTATCATCATGACGAGTAATGTTGGAGCAAAAGCGTTGTATCAGGAGGCCAAAATTGGGTTTACGACCGATACTGCCGATGAACAGAAGAAGTTAGAAAAACTTCACGAAACGATGCAGGGAACAATTAAGCAGGAATTGAAGCGTACATTCCGTCCTGAATTCTTAAATCGCGTAGACCATATTGTTATCTTTAAGGCGCTTTCGCGGGTTGATGTGCGCTCGATTGTTGATCTGCAGCTGCAAGATT
Organism: uncultured Candidatus Saccharibacteria bacterium; assembly: GCA_964583675.1. Taxonomy (GTDB): domain Bacteria; phylum Patescibacteriota; class Saccharimonadia; order CAILAD01. The sequence continues at coordinate 112,513 of CAZOVH010000002.1, read as the reverse complement.
TGGCACGTCGTTTGCGCGAAAAAGATGTGGCTTTGAAGTTCCACGCTTCACTTAAGGATCTGCTAATCGAAAAAGGTTATGACGTAAATAATGGTGCTCGCCCTATGCGTCGCGCAGTGCAATCGTTAGTCGAGGATCCGCTCGCTGAAGCAATCTTAAACGAGCAGATTGTCGAGGGTGATACCGTACTGGTAAAAGCGGTGAAAGGCGAGGTGAAACTCGATATCGCCAATCGTCTCGCGCAAAAGGTAGGATAACTACGAACAAAAAACCGTACAAATATTGCACGTAGTCTAGTACAATAGATGCATGGCTAAAGCGACATCAGTATTTGTATGCCAAGAATGTGGCGCGAAAAGTTCCAAATGGGCCGGTCGCTGTTTGCAGTGTGGCACGTGGGAAAGCATCGTAGAGGAAGTACTGCCGGCAAGTGCTACTGGCAGGAAGAACTCAAGCAGCGGTGCGAAGCCAACTAAGCTTGCGGACGTAGAAGATCTCCGCGTGGCACGATTTAGTAGCGGCGTAAAAGAACTTGACCTGGTGCTCGGCGGTGGAGTGGTGCCCGGTGCACTTATGTTGCTTTCTGGCGATCCAGGGGTTGGTAAGTCAACCTTGGTCTTGCAGGTTGCAAGTGTAATTGCTGCAAAAGGCAAGGTACTGTATGTGTCCGGCGAGGAGTCTGCGCGACAGATTAAAATGCGTGCCGATAGACTTGGTGTCGGTACGGTTGATCTTGAGCTCTTGGCGACTACTTCGGCTGATGATGCCGCTGCACTTATCGATACAGGTGACTATCAACTGGTCATTATAGACTCAATTCAAACGTTAGTGGCGGCCGACTCCAGTGCCGCAGCCGGGGCACCGAGTCAAATTACACTAGTTGCGAATATGATTATGCAGTCTGCTAAAACTACGCATACGGCCTGCGTAATAATTGGGCATGTTACAAAAGAAGGTACGCTTGCAGGTCCAAAACTATTAGAGCATTTAGTAGATGTGGTATTAAGTATGGAGGGTGATCAGTACGGGACATTGCGTGTAGTGAAGGCGAGTAAAAATCGCTTTGGCGCTACGAGTGATGTGGCGCTCTTGGAGATGGGGGAGAGTGGATTTAAGGAAGTGGCAAATCCCTCGGAGATTCTACTCGCCGAGCGCAGGGATCTGCCGGGTAGTGCTGTTTTTGTAGCTCTTGAAGGTACGCGTCCGTTGATGGTTGAGGTTCAGGCTTTGGTCTCCCCATCGGTTCTGAGCTACCCAAAGCGTGCAGCTGTCGGGATCGATCAAAACCGCCTTGGGCTTTTGGCTGCCGTTCTAACAAAGCGTGCCGGCATTCCGTTGTCCGACCAGGATATCTATGCTAGCATCATAGGAGGGCTAAAGATTACTGAGCCCGCCATAGACCTTGCACTTATTCTTGCCATAGCTAGCGCATATTATGGCACCGTCATTCCAAGCTCGCTTGCGAGTTTTGGCGAAGTTGGTCTGGCAGGAGAAATTCGTTCAGTAAATCTCATGCAGGCGAGAGCCAAAGAAGCCTCTCGGCTTGGTTTTAACCATATCTTGGCGCCAGCTGCCCTGAAAGGTAGCGGTGTCGTTGGGCTTGCTGATATTGCAGCTGCGCTCTCCCGTATTAAGGCCTCATCCAAGAAAAAATAACTAGGAACTTATATGCCGTACTCTCTGATTATTCCGGTGGTGGCAATCGCCGTACTCGTTGTTTGTTATATTGCCGTGCGCCTAATGCGCTTAAGCTTGCAGAAGCTTATTTTAATAACAGTTGGATTTATTTTTGGTGCCTTAGCTGGGCTGCTGATTTCGATCCCAATCGATAATTTGCCGCAGCCATATAGCACGATTCTGCCAATCACTATTACTCTTATGTCGGCAATTGCTATGGCAGAAGTCTTCTATCACCAACACAAGGCAATTGGGGTTTTGTTTCCCAAGCTTGCAGAAGTGAATAACACGAAGAAAACGGCTAGCACAACAAAGGAAACTCATAAGAGCCGTATTTTAGTTGATACGTCAGCCATTATTGATGGGCGTATCGCCGACATCGCTGCTACTGGTTTTGTCCCGGGTAAGCTTCTCGTGCCACGATTTGTTCTAGCAGAATTGCAGAATATTGCTGACTCTGACGACCCACTTCGTAGGGCGAAAGGCCGACGGGGGCTCGAGCTCCTCAACAAATTGCGTGAAAATGAATCGGTTGAAATTGATATTGTTGAAGATAATCCAGCAAAAGTAAAAGAGGTAGATCACAAGCTGGTGTACTTGGCTAAGAAGTTTAAAACTGATATTTTAACCACTGATTATAATCTCAATCGTGTTGCCACTATCGAATCGGTGCGTGTCTTAAACATGAACGAGCTCTCGCAAGCTTTACGTGCTGTAGTACTGCCTGGAGAAGTCTTAGTTGTGCGAGTTGTGCAAGCCGGCAAAGAAAAAGGACAAGGAGTTGGCTACTTGGAAGATGGCACGATGATTGTAGTCGAGGGTGGCGATAAAATTATAGGCCAAGAAGTAGAAACTGAAGTTACACGCATCTTCCAGACAGTAGCTGGTAAGATGATTTTTGCCACACCACGCAAGGGCGCGAAGCCAACTAAGGCGACCAGAAAACCCTCAAAGACAGCCATGCGGCCTAAAAAATAGTTAGCCACGTCCGTTTTAGATATAACAAATGAGCCTGGCCTTTAGTGGTCAATTATAACGAGCTAATTCTGCGCCGGGTGTCGTAAAGAGCAGCGTCAAACCAACGCGCAAGGTTCGCGGTATTCGCATCGGTTTTTTGGGCACTTGGACCTGAGGTGCCGATAACGTTTTCGGCGTTTGATGTTGTGCTATAGAGGCCAGTGTCGATTGCTTTTACTTGAATTTTAAGAGGGCCGATGGTCCCGGGAGTGATGCCTATCGGGTAGGTGCCACTGCCATTTACCGTCTGGGTAGTGTATGGCTGGTCATTTATAAGGATTACTAGCTGGTTTACAGGGAATGTTCCGCTTGTGACTGATGCTGAGATAATGAATGCCGAGCCAGACGATGGGTTTACATCTATGGATACTGTCGGTTTGGCGTCTGTGCAGGAGTGCATAGTACTTTTCTCGGTCGGGATGCCAGTTCCGGAGCTTAGGCCGAGCCCTGCTGCTAGAGCTGCAACGGGTGGATTCCAGCGAGGGAAGCTAATATCGTTTGGTGGAATTTCAGCTGAAATTGAGTTAGCAGTCACATCTTGTTGTGCATCAATTGGCGTACATTCAGTTGCTAGCTTACCATCGAGTTTATTAATTTTTGCGGCCGAACTAGCTGGTGCGGCAACAGGCTTATACCAGCTAGCAAATATATCTGCACGCTTACGTTTTGTACCGTCGTTTGGTAGCTTGCCGGTGTCAGCATCAAGCTCCACTTTCTTTAACGTGGCTGGCTGCTCGAAGGGTATGTCTCCCTCCGCTGCGGTCGCTTTTGTCATATAGTCTTGCCAAATTGGGGCCGAAACAATCGATGCAGCTTGGGTCATTGGTACATTATCGTTATTGCCTGCCCAGACTCCTGTAACGGTCTTTCGGGTGTATCCCATAGTCCACGCATCTTTATAGTCGTTGGTAGTTCCGGTCTTTGCCGCAACAGTTTTTCCGCGAATTATGAGTGGGTTATTGCATGAGAAAACACCGATTGAGCAGCGGGCTTGGTTATCTGAAAGGATGGAGTTAATTTCGTAAGCAATCTGTGGATCCAGGGCCTGTCGCTGTTTATTAGACTCCACAGTATTCTTCTCAATAATTTTACCGGATGAGTCGCTCACCTCGAGGACAGTCACTTGGTCACGGACAGCACCTTCTGCTGGGAAAGCCGTGAACGCATTTACCATTTCGGTGAGTTTTACTTCGCCAGACCCTAGAGCCATGGAGAGACCTAATCGGTTGGCATCTTCTTTACTATAGGTGGTAATGCCCATGTCGTTGGCGGTCTGAATGGTTTGCGGAATGCCGGCGAGGTAGAGTGCTTTTACGGCCGGGATATTAAGCGAGCTTGCTAGCGATGTGCGTACCGATTGCACACCATAAAACCGGCCAGTATAGTTCTTTGGCTTATAGCCACCGCCAAAGTCGGTTTGCACATCGTACATAGTAGAGCCAGGGCCCCAGTTGCCTTTAAACATGGAGGCATAAATAATTGGCTTAATAGATGAACCCGGCTGACGGTTGGCGGCGGCTACATTAAAGTTACCAACTTCTGGGTCGTTGTAGTCATAGCTTCCAACCATTGCCAGAACTTCGCCAGAATCAGCGTCGGCCGATACGAGAGCGGCGTTGCTACCGCCAAATTTACGGACGTTGGTGATGCCATTTTTTACCGAATCTTCGGCGAGTTTTTGCTTTTCGATATCAAGCGAGGTGATAACTTTAAGCCCACCTTCGTTGACGCGCTTGACACCATATTTTTCTTCCAGCTGATCGCGTACATACTGCACGAAGTGAGGGGCCGTGATGTTGGCGGCAAAGTTATTAATTTTCATCTTGGCGATGGCGCCTTCTGCCAATGCGGCATCAGCTTGTTCTTTGGTGATGTAGCCTTGTTCTGTCATGTATGTCAACGCGGTTTCTTGACGGCCAGCTAAAGCGTTTTTGTTACGGTTGTAATAGCTCGGCGCTTGAGGCAGTGAGGCTAGAGTTGAGCATTCGCCGAGAGTAAGGTCTTTTGCGTCCTTACTGTAGTAAGTTTTAGCAGCGGCCTGTATGCCATAGGCGGTTGAGCCGTAAGGGATTTCATTGAGATAGAGCTTTAAGATGTCATCTTTTTTATAGAGAAGTTCAATTTGAACGGCCAGGATGATTTCTTTTAGTTTGCGAGCGGGAGTGCGTTCACTCGTAAGGAAAGCATTTTTCACGTATTGCTGTGTAATTGTAGAGCCACCACCCTTTGATGGGTCCTTAAAGACCACGCCGGTGAGCGCACGACCAATACCAGCAACAGAAAATGCGCCTTGTTTATAGAAGTTTTTATCTTCTAGGGCAATGGTAGCGTTGCGGCAATCAACCGGGATTTGATCTAACTCTACAACTGAGCGGTTTTTGTCTCCATAAATTTCTACTAAGACATTCTGTCCTGTGCGGTCATAAAGTTTGGTGGTTTGGGCAGAGATTTTGGAGTTAATTTTATTTGGACTCGGAAGATCTTTAGCGATCCAGAGAAAGAGTGCGAGAACCACTAAGAACAGGCCGGCAAATGTTGCGGCAATAATACGGCGACCTTTTTTGGAGCTGATTGCGGCCCAAATATTTTTTGGGTGTAAGCGAGCCCATCCCTTGGCGTTTGCAGGGGATTGAAGCTTTCTGGCCTCCGGGTGATTCGACGGTGTGCGATGCACTACGCGACGGGGAGATCTAACTGTGCGACGTTTCGCCATGAGTACGTATAATTATAGCATTTTTACTGAAAATTAGCTTTGAAAACCGACTTTTGTTGAACCATCATTACATCTGATACAATCAGTGTATGAAGACCCAAGCCGATAAAAAAGAGCAACTTCTCACCCGCGGCATTGAAGATGTTATTGTACGAGATGATTTAGCCAAGCGTCTCGATGGTAGAAAACCGCTGCGTATCAAATTCGGTATAGATCCTACCGGTGATCGAATTCACCTTGGTCATGCGGTGGTGTATTGGAAGTTGCGCGAATTTCAGGAGCTTGGACACCACGTCATCATCTTAATTGGCGACTATACCGCCATGATTGGCGATACTTCCGATAAGCAGTCGGAGCGACAGCAGCTGACACGCGAAGATGTTCGTCATAATATGAAGAACTACCTCAAGCAAATTGGTCAGATTGTGGATCTTTCTAAGGCTGAAATTCGCTATAACTCCGAGTGGCTCAAGCAGCTTGAGTTTGCTGATATCTTGCTCTTAGCAAGTGAGTTTAAGGTGGCGCAGATGTTAGAGCGTGACAACTTCCGCAATCGCTACGAAAATGGTAAGCCGATTGGCCTGCAAGAATTCTTGTATCCGGTTATGCAGGGCTATGACTCCGTAGCTTTACATGCAGATGTCGAGCTTGGTGGCAACGATCAGCTCTTTAATATGATGGCTGGGCGCACACTCCAAAAGCGTGCCGGGCAGCCAGCTCAAGCCGTAATGGTGACGGAACTTTTGATTGGACCAGATGGTAAGAAGATGAGCAAAACTCAGCCGAACTGTATTTTTATTACCGATGAGCCAAAAGACATGTACGGCAAGGTGATGGCGCTCAATGATGAGTTGATTCCACATTACTTCAAGTTAGCGACTGATGTTGATTTGGACGTTGTGCAGGCCGTGGAGCAAGATATGGCGGCTGGAGCCAATCCTCGTGACACCAAGGCGAGTTTGGCGCGCGAGATTGTTGGTCGATATCATGGCGCAAAGGCTGCTGAAGCGGCCGAAGAAGCTTGGAACAAGCAGTTTAGAGCCGGCGAAACACCAACCGATATTCCGGATTATCGAGCCGATGATAAGGAGCTAGCAGATGCTGTCGGATTGATGGCGAATGCTTTTGGACTCACAAAGTCTGAAGTACGACGTTTGATTTCTCAAGGGGGTGTGCGGGTAGACGGAGCTGTAGTCGAGTCTGCTGAAGATGTTGTGTTGCGGGCTGGCATGATTGTGCAGGTCGGCAAGCGCCGCTTCGTCCGCATTCACGTATGAGCGCGCGGCTAGATACGCGCCTCGCCATCTTAAAGGGTGTTGGCGAGGTGATGGAGCGGGAGCTCGCGCGCATGGGCCTGGAGACGGTTCGGGATCTGCTGGATTATTTCCCACGTCGGTATGATGATTTTTCTCAACTTAAGCCAATCGCCCAGCTTCGTCCGGGCCTCGTTACGGTGCGCGCGAAGGTGGAAGATGTTGCGGTTCGGCGCGCAGCTCGTAATCGACGCATGGTAATCACCGAAGCGGTGGTGGTTGATGATACCGGCTCCTTAAAACTGACCTGGTTTCACGCGCCGTATGTGGCTGATCAACTTAACCTTGGTGATGAGTATTTTTTTACTGGCGAGCTGAAGTTTAAGGCCGGTGTATTTAGTGTGGTGCAGCCGCAGTTTGAGCGGCCTTCGAGCATAGATCGAGCTGGACGGATTGTAGCAATCTATCCTGAGACCGCAAAAGTTACCTCAAAGGTTTTGCGCAATCTTGTGCGTCAGTGCATTGATGTGGCCGACGAATTAGCTGATCCGCTGCCGGAGTCGGTTTTGAGGGCGCAAAAACTTATTACGCTGCCGGCTGCAGTAAGAGAATTGCACGAGCCGACCGACGCTAAACAGCTTCAAGAGGCCCAAAAGCGTATGGCTTTTGGTGAGTTATTCTTCCATATGCTCACCAGTCGGGTATTGCGTGAAGAGCTTGAGACAGAACCGGGTATTGAGGTGCCCTTTAAGGAAGATTTAGCCAAAGAATTTGTAGGCTCATTACCATTTGCGCTCACAAACTCTCAGCGCAAAGTGAGCTGGCAAATCTTTGAAGATATGCAACGCGGTGCACCGATGAGTCGACTTTTAGAAGGAGATGTCGGTTCTGGAAAAACTTTAGTGGCGGCATTTGCAGCCTTGATGGCTATCCGCGCGGGCTTTCAGGTGGCGGTGATGGTGCCAACGGTGGTGCTAGGCACGCAGCATGTAAAAAGTTTTCGGGAGTTGCTGAAGTCGTGGGGGATTCGCGTTGAGCTTTTGGCAAGTCATCTTAAAGCAAAAGATCGGGCGGAATTGGTGACTGCGGTGCAGGCTGGCGAAGTTGATGTGGTGATTGGTACTCAGGCGTTGATTACGAAAAACATCCAGTTTCCAAATCTGGGCTTGGTTGTGGTAGACGAACAACACCGATTTGGCGTGAACCAGCGGCTAAGCTTAAAAGACAAGGCCGGTCGCTTGCCGCACGTTCTCACCATGACTGCTACACCAATCCCGCGCACGCTTGGCCTGGTGGCGTTTGGCGATCTGGATATTTCACTTCTCACGGATATGCCGCCGGGTCGCGTACCGATTAAAACCCATGTCTGCTCCGAAGATGATAGGGTGCGGGTGTATGCTGAGATAGATGCTCGCATCACTAAGGGTGAACAAGCTTATATTGTGTGTCCTTCAATTGATGCGGCCGACCCAAGCGGCTCGCGGGCTGTAAAGCAAGAAAAGCAACGCCTGTCGCGCACGGTGTTTCGACATCGGCGGATTGGCCTTTTACACGGCAAGCTTAAGTCTGAGGAAAAAGATGCGGTTATGACGCAGTTTGCAGCCGGGGAGTTAGATATTTTGGTGGCCACCACAGTAATTGAGGTTGGCGTGCATGTGGATCGTGCCACGGTTATGCTGGTGGAGTCAGCCGACCGGTTTGGCCTCGCTACTCTCCATCAGCTGCGTGGACGGGTTGGGCGTAGTGATATTGCCTCCGAATGTTATTTATTTACCACTCAAGATAGCGCTTCACGTCAGAGAATCGCCGCATTAGCTCGTACGAATGACGGGTTTAGACTGGCCGAAATAGATCTAGCAAATCGTGGTGCTGGCCAGCGGTTTGGAGTACGGCAATCTGGTGCTGCCGACTTTAGGTTTGCTACATTGCACGACTCAAAAGAGGTGGAACGGGCAAGAACAGCCGTAGACTCTTTCCTAAAACAAGAAAAAATTGTAAAATATCCTCAAGTCATAGCGGTTGTGAATAGCTTAAAGGCTGTCACGTCGCTCGATTAAAACCTATGAATTCAGGATTTACATCATTCGCCAGTAAAGGAAAAATCACCTGGGCTGGCACACATCAAAAACTCGACCGCGAAGCATATCGTCTTGTTTCTCGGATGATTCGACGTGATCGTTTCCCGCTCCGTCGCGACATTTTAAACTTTGAAGGCTATGGTGGGCCAGATGGGCTCAAGGTAAAAGGCAACTATAACTCCGACCACCTTTGGGACCCGGTCAACGAAATTGGCCACCTGCCAAACTGGATTCAAATCCACTTTAATAACTTGGTAGACTGCCTAAAGCGCGAAGATTACATCGAAGCCGGCTTCCACGCTGGCTGGATGGCGCACTACATTACCGATTCACTCACGCCCGCGCACCACATTAGCTATAAGCTGATTGCCGAAGAATATGCTGAAGCCTCTAAAATGACACGACGCTGGAAGACGTGGGGCACGAAGGGTTGGAAGAGTTCGCACATCGCATTTGAGTCTGGCATTTCTACCGCTACGATGTTTTCGCCACTGCGCGTAAAGTTCGATATGGCGCTCGTGGATCTCATTAAAGAAAAGGGCATTGAAGCTGCTATTAAGGAAGAATCGCTCAAGATTGCCAAGCTTGGTTTGTACGAAGATTTTATTGCTCATGGCTGGACCACCAAGCTTGCTAAATCTGTTCGTGCAACAGTGGTACCAAAAATCCCGCAGATGATTGCTGCCGCCTGGCTCGCCGCCTATGAAGAAGCTTGGGCAAACAAGCCGGCCCGACAACTAGCTGGCACGAGGTAGAAGTTATGCCAGATTATTCCACGCGCATTACGGCCGGCACGCTTCGCTATAGGATGATCCGCCAGCCTGGCGAAGGCACTCGGCCGATCTCGCAAAAAGTGCGGCAGGCAATTATGAGCGTGTTGGGCGAAGAGCTCTCGGGCCTCGCGGTGTTGGATTTGTATGCGGGAAGTGGTGCCTTGGGGTTTGAAGCGCTCAGTCGTGAGGCCGAAAGCGTGGTGGCGGTAGAAAAGGCACATGCGGCCGCTAAGTGCCTGCAAACAAATGCCGCAGAGCTGGGCGTGCAGTCGGAATACAAGATTGCACAGGAAGATGTTAAGGCTTTCTTGGGGCATACCGAAGATAGTTACGACATCATCTTTTTTGACCCACCATATGCGAGTTTTGACGCCAGTATTGCGGAGCTCGCTGCCGGTAAGCTGGCGGAGGGTGGGGTGCTGGTGATATCATGCTCGTCTCGAGAGAAATTAGCTGATATACTAGGGCCTGCTAAACTTGTGAAAACTCGCGAGTATGGCGAAACGCAAATCGCGTATTACAAAGCTTGAGCCCCTAAATTCAAATTGGTAATTTGAATTTGAGAGGAGCGTCGCATGGAACGTGTCTTGCTCAGTGGTGTTAAGATTAATTATCGCCACTGAGCAAGACAAAGTGAATTCGCTTGCGACGAGCGGATGTGGTGGAACTGGTAGACACGCTAGCCTTAGGAGCTAGTGTCGCAAGACGTGAAGGTTCGAGTCCTTTCATCCGCACCAGAAATGGACTAAAGTCAGAATTAGCGGCGCGTTGCGCCGTTTTTTCTTTGGCTGCGCGGAGCGCAGACCAAATGTTTTCAGGGGGGAGAGCTGCGTTTGGGGCAGCCGTTGGCTGCGCTTTTTTGGATTTTAGAAACAGGTTCAATCCGTCCATTTCAAGAAATGCCTGCTTAATGTCTGCATAACTTCCATTTTTAGCAACTTCACAGAGAGAAACGGATTGTTTGAGCCACTGGTGCATAGGTTCAACCCAACTTCCGGCGGCAAGCGTTAGCTTGCTGACTTGCTCCTCCAGCGACTTTTTCTCGGACATTAGCTCGCCCTGTTTACTGCGATAAGAGTTCTGGTCGATATCTTGGTCTAAATAACTGTCTAAAAGTCGCTGGAGCTTGCCCTGCAAGCTCGCAAGTCGTGTTTGTGCGCCCGCCACAAACAAGCCAGATGTTTGGTTGGTTTTCTTTTCGTCCTCGTCCAGCATTTTGCCCAGCGTAATCGCCCACGCTTGTGGCATAGCGTAGCTATACAAAATGTCCGCCAACTGCGCTACTAAATCATGCTCAGTTACGGCTGGCTCGGTGCAACGGATTGTTTTGTGCTTTCTTGTGCAACGATAATACACATACTCGTGAATATTGCCGTTCTTTTGGTGCTTTATCTTTTTCTCGGCAGTAACGGACAGTTTACACGTTGCACATTTGAGCAAACCGCAAAATATTTGCGGCGCAGTTGCGCCTTTTTGCGGTCGCCCACGCTTTGCAAGCGTAGCTTGCACCTCGTCAAAAAGTTTCTTGGAAATTATGGCTGTATGTTTGCCCTCGTGTATCTCGCCAAAATAACGGAAATGCCCATAGTAAAACGGATTGGTGAGTATGCGCTTAATTTTATCTTTCGGAAACTGTTTGCCAGACTTCGTTAGTATTCCTTTACTTGCTAGAAAAGTGGCGATATCCTCAAGCCGTTGATCGCCTTTGACGTACAACGAAAAAGCCTCAATGACAATCGGCGAACGCCGTTTGTCTACGACAACCGTTTTTGTCCTAACATCATTTATGTAGCCCACAGGCGCAAGCCCAGGACGTTCGCCCCGCCGCACTTTTTGGCGCAAACCTCTTTTAGTGTTCTCGGACAGATTGTCTACATAATATTTGGACTGTCCAAAAGCTATTGAGAGCATAAACTTGCCCTGTGACGTGTTCTCAAACCAAAAAGAGGGAAACTTGAGCGTGCCGAGTTGTCCGCTGTCTAGCAAATAGACAATCTGCCCACCGTCTACGCTATTTCTAGCAAGTCTGTCAGGGTGCCACGCCAAAATATTGCCGCCATCTTTTTCGATTTCAGCCAACAGTTTGCCAAATACTGGTCTGCCTGTCGTTTTGGCTGACTTTTTCTCTATGAACTCGGCTGCAATATATAAGTTTTCTCTTTTGGCATACTCTCGCAACTCTACCAGTTGCGCCTCAATGGACAAAACCTGTTTGTCCTCTACGTCAGTAGACTTTCTGGCGTACAGATAATATTTATTGTTTTGCATGACACCCCCTCAACTTAAATAGCCGCCCCGCTGGACACAAACTAGGCAAACCCAATTTGTACGGGACGGCTATTAAAGCCATCGAAAAAGATTTGCCGAAATTAGTTTGTGTCCACTTACTATTTTACCAGAAACCGCCTATGGCGGCTAAAAACCAAAAAGGCGCAGCCAAGGGCTGCCCAAAGTTCTTTTCTCCCCCCTGAAAACATTTGGTCTGCGCTCCGCGCAGCCAAAGAAAAAACGGCGCAACGCGCCGCTAATTCTGACTTTAGTCCATTTCTGGTGAGATTTTACAACCTCGCTAGAACCTATTTTGAGGAAAATTGCTAAATTGCAGCCCCGCCGCCTAGCGGGTGCTTGCACCCGCTGCGCCCCGCCAGAAAAAACCGTCCTTTGCATTTTTTGAGATTTCCCCCGCCGATATTTTTTGGATTTGGGAAAGGTCGGTTTTTCTGTTGGGTCGCCATAGCTCCGATTTACAACGAAAGTTCCTCAGTTCATGTAAAATAGATACATATGCCCATAATTATTAAACACATCAAACCGTCCGATGACCTCAAGCCTTTCGTGCATCGCTTCTGGGAAGTATCCACGACAAACGACGCGGAGCTGCGTGTTTTGCCAGACGGTTCATGGGATCTCGTGGTGCATGTGTGCGGCGATAGCTATGAGTTTGAGTTTGTCGGACCGATGACGAAAGCCATTGTTATGCCACTAGACTCCAGCGTTCGTAGTTACGGTGTTCGTTTTCGGCCAGGTGTCTATTTTGCAGCGCTTGAGTCCGATTTGGCAGGCTATCAAGACGGGTCTGTTCCGCTTACGCAACTCCTGCCTAATGCCTCCTTACAAATCGCAAAGCCGATACTCCCACAGCTTGCGGTGCTTGTGAAAACGTTGGTATTGCAGAAAGTTTTAACGACAGATAAAGCGCTAGATGACATACTCGTAGCGCTAGTGCGAACAGGCGATACAAACTTTGTTTCTCACCAGCTACTCAGCCCACGAACCATAGAACGGAAGTTCCGCCGATATGTTGGCCTCGCCCCCAAGCAATTTGTCCGTATCAACCGCCAACTGGCCGTAGCAGGTGAGCTGCTTTTACAAGAACAGCCTCGTCTTGGCAGTCTGGCCGCCGACTTCGACTATGTAGACCAAGCACACATGACCCATGATATTCGTTTGCTTTCTGGTACGACACCAAAAGCCTTGCACGATGAATATGACGGATTTTTACAATACGATTGGCCATATAAGGTGCATACTAGCAGAGCATGAAGGCAGTTCCCATCCAGCAAGCAACCAAGTTTACTAATATTCCGGGTGTCGGCAAGTCGATAGCTGCCGATTTAATATCGTTGGGCTATAAGCAGCCGTCTGACCTCAAAGACCAAAACCCAGAGGAGATGTACGAGCGGCTTATGGCGCAAGTTGGCGGCCATATTGACCGCTGTATTTTGTATGTCTTTCGTGGTGCGGTGTATTACGCTAGTACAACACACCCCGACCCGGGCAAGCTACTATGGTGGAACTGGAAAGATTAAATAAAGGAGAAACTATGCAGGGTATCAAATCGGTTATTTATCCAGTTAAAGACTTGGCGAAAGCCAAAGGGTTGTATCGCAAATTACTCGGTGTTGAGCCGTATTTTGACGAGCCGTTTTATGTTGGTTTTCAAGTAGGCGACAGCCAAGAAATCGGTCTTGACCCCAACGGCCACACCGATGGTATGACTGGGCCAGTAAGTTACTGGAAAGTTGACGATATACAAAAAGCTATTAAGTCCTTCTTGGCTGCTGGTGCAACAACACACCAAGACGCCAAAGACGTTGGCGGCGGTATACTCATGGCCACCGTCAAAGATATAGATGGCAATCCTATCGGTTTAATTCAGCTCCCTTAGTTGTCGCTGCTCGGCGAAGCCCCGTCCGCCTCTGCCATTTATGGCAGGCGACCCAACAGAAAAACCGACCTTTCCCAAATCCAAAAAATATCGGCGGGGGAAATCTCAAAAAATGCAAAGGACGGTTTTTTCTGGCGGGGCGCAGCGGGTGCAAGCACCCGCTAGGCGGCGGGGCTGCAATTTAGCAATTTTCCTCAAAATAGGTTCTAGCGAGGTTGTAAAATCTCACCAAACTTAAGGCACTCCGCAAGGGGTGTTTTAAGTTTGAACTAGCACTCATCCCCACAGAGTGCTAGATTATTTATCCACAGTTTGGTAAAATTTAGCTATTATGACAAAAGCAACCATTTCCAAGCGGGAAGCCGCTGAACTTGAATTAACTGTAGTAGTAACTAAAGAGGAGCTGCAGAGCGCCAAAGCTGCTGTATTGCAGAAGCTAAAAGCTGGTGTAAAAGTAGCTGGGTTTCGTCCGGGCAAAGCGCCAGACGAGATGGTGGAGCGTGAGCTTGACCAAGCTAAACTTCAGCTAGAAGTTGTAGAAAAAGTTCTGGCTGCAACCTACACCGAAGCAATTCAGGGGCACGACATTCAGCCACTGGCCGAGCCAAAGGTAGAAGTAACAAAGTTTGTACCGTTTGATGAAATGGAATACGTAGCAAAAATCGCGATTGTTCCAACGATTGACTATGACTACACCAAGGTACGCGTAAAATACGATCCGCCACAGACCAGTGAAGATGAAGTGAAGACTGCTTTGGAAGAATTGCAGCGTCAGGCCGCCGAGCGCAAGAGCGTAAGCCGGGCTGCGAAAATGGGCGATGAAGTACGTTTTGACTTTGAAGGTGTGCGTGAAGGCAAGCCAGTTGAAGGCGCTGCCGGAATGAATCATCTTTTGGAGCTTGGAAGTGGTAAGTTTATCCCGGGCTACGAAGAAGAGCTGGTTGGCATGAAAAAGGGCGACGAGAAGACCTTTGATATTACATTTCCAGAAGAGTATCACGCCGCCGATCTTGCAGGGAAAGTAGTAACCTTTACTGCCAAAGTGCATGAAGTACGCGAGATTGCGTTGCCAAAGCTTGACGATGCTTTTGCTAAAAGCCTAGATATGAAGTTTGAAAAACTCGCTGACCTGAAAAATGATGTTAAGAGTAACATTCAGACTGGTAAAGATGACGATTACCGGAAGACTTACGAAACAGAAGTGCTCGACAAGGTGATTACAGAAACGAAATTGCCAGTTTCTAAGATGCTAGAAGACAATCAGGCGCACGAACTGGAGCATCAGTACGAACACCAGGTTGAATCATCTGGCATGAAGCTAGAAGACTGGCTGAAAGTTCAGGGTAAAGATCCAAAAGAATTCCACGAAGAACTCCACGTGGAGGCACGCCGCCGTATCGCCATTGGCCTGATTATTCGCGACATTATTGAAAAGCAGAAGTTTACCGCCACTGTTGACGAAGTGACCGATAGCCTTGAGAAAATGCGCATGAACTACTCTGATCCGAAGATTTTGGCAGAACTAGACCGCGACGAGTTTAAGAATGATCTTTCGAACCGCATCGTAACGCAAAAAGCCGTCGATTGGCTGTGCGATCAGGCGAAGCAGAAGAAGTAACAAGCGAGGAGGGTATATGGATACGATTCACAATTCACTTTTGGTGCCAACGGTAATTGAGAAGACCGCGATGGGTGAGCGGGCCTACGACATTTATTCGCGGCTCTTAAAAGAGCGCATTATCTTTTTGGGTACGGGCGTAGATGACACCGTGGCGAATCTTATCATCGCTCAGTTACTATTTCTGCAAAGCGAAGACCCAAACCAGGACATCACGCTCTACATCAATTCCCCGGGCGGCAGTGTTTCAGCTGGTCTGGCGATTTTTGACACCATGGAGCACATCAAGCCGGATGTTTCGACTATTTGTGTTGGCATGGCCGCATCAATGGGCGCGTTTCTCCTCGCAATGGGTGCCAAGGGTAAGCGTTTTGCCTTGCCGAATAGCCGAGTGATGATTCATCAGCCCAGCGGTGGTTTTGAGGGTACGGCGGCAGATATTGAGATTACCGCCAAGGAAATCATCAAAATTCGTGAAAAGCTCAACGCGATGTTGGCTGATCGCTCTGGGCAGTCGGTTGAAAAAATTGCTTCAGACTCGGATCGCGATTACTGGATGAGCGCCGATGAAGCTGCGAAGTACGGCCTGGTTGATAAGGTAATCACCAAAACACCTACGAAACAGGACAAGTAAGCTTCTCTTCTTCTGTAAACTCCCATACAATAGAGGTGATGGAAGCGCGCTATGTATTCTAAGGTTCTCAAGAACCGACAATTTCTCAAACTTTGGGGCGCACAACTTACGAGTCAGATTGCGGCTCAGCTGCTCAATTATGCGCTGTTGATTCGCATTTACGATATCGCTTCACAGACCTCGTTTGCGAATAGCGCGGTATCGTTACTGATTGTAGCGATTGGTTTGCCGGCGATTTTTCTCGCTGTTCCAGCTGGGGCGTACGTAGATCATCGTGACCGCAAAACAGTTTTGGTGTGGACGAACGCCTTTCGGGCACTTTTGGTTCCGATGCTGATTTTCCTGGACACGCAAATACTAGCGGTATATATGTTGGTTTTTCTCATCTCGATATTCTCGCAATTTTTTGTACCCGCAGAAGGTGCCGCGTTGCCAAAACTTGTATCTAAAAAAGAGCTGGTGGCGGCCAACTCGCTGTTTATCTTTACGCTGAATGCCAGCTTTATTATTGGGTATTCGCTGGCCGGCCCGGTCATCGCGAAGTCTGGCATTCACGCCGTATATGTTATTGTGACCATCGCTTTCTTGGTGGCGACGATGCTTTCGCTTCTCTTGCCACGTATCCCGGCCGTGCATGAGGGCAGGTTTGACCTCAAGGGGATTAGTCGGTCCATCGCTCGAGATCTTAAGGGTCACTTTGGTGAGATTGTTGGCTCTAAGGTATTGCTGTTCCCGATGGTACTTATCGCCTTAGCGCAAACAATCGTTGGTGTCGTTTCGGCACTGGCGCCGGCCTTATCAGAGTCATTCTTCCAGGTGGGGCTAGAGCAATCAAGTTATTGGCTCGTTATGCCGGCCGGTATTGGGTTGGTGCTCGGTTCGGTGTTCGCGGCCAAGCTCTTGCAGCATCGCAATAAGGTGAAGGTTATTTTTGTGTCACTTTTCTGCGCCTCGGCTATATTGGTTGCGTTACCGATTGTTGGCGCCAGCTCCCAGGGCACTTTCCTGAAGGCAATGAGTATTATTATGACCTTCACGCTCGGTGCCTTTAATGCCATGATTTTGGTCTCGGCACAGACGCTTTTGCAGTACGCATCTACAGATCGCTTGCGTGGACAGGTGTTTGGAACACTCAATATGATGATAAATATTGCCGCATTAGTGCCGGTTTTTGCTGCCGGTTTGCTGGCTGATACCTTTAACGCATTGGCGGTGATTGCTGGAGTTGGAGCTATGCTGTTTATTGTTGGTGCATTCCTAGTTTTGCGATTTCGCGGAATCTCCGCCGAATACGCTTGACAAACCTGGAAAATACCCCCTACAATGGGTGGTAAGAGGATGCTTAAACTTTTACTCAAACGCTGATCACATCAAGCTGCAACTTTTGTGTGCAGGCGTTTTTTGTGTTTAGAAACCCCTCGTCGCCATTTCATCCAACAACTTAAACCCCAAACAAACATTTTTCAGATAGAAGCTCGGCCCTACATAAAGCCGGGCTAACCCTATCTCACCACATAAGCATCAACAATTTACTTAATTTAGGAGCCTGATACGTATGCCAAAACAAGCTGCTGCAAAGCGCGTGTACCTCAAGGACCACACCGATATCTTGCCATTGCCTAATCTCGTTGAGATTCAGCACACAAGTTATGACTGGTTTGTTCGCGAAGGTCTCGCCGAACTTTTTGAAGAAATTAGCCCGATTGAAGACTTTACTGGAAAGCTCTACGAACTTTCTTTTAAGGACTATCACTACGAGCAACCAAAGCTGACAGAAGCTGAAGCTAAAGAAAAGAACGCTACCTACGAAGCTAGCCTCCGTGCTCAGATGGAGCTCTTAATTAAAGAAACTGGTGAAGTTCGTAAGCAGGAAATCTTCTTGGGTGACTACCCAATTATGACCGCCCGCGGTACGTTCATCATCAATGGGGTTGAGCGCGTAGTTGTTTCTCAGCTTGTGCGCTCTGCTGGTGTATTTTTCACCAATGACTCAAACTCTGGTTACTTTGGAGCAAAGATTATTCCTTCCCGTGGTGCATGGCTCGAGGTTGAGACTGCAGCCAATGGCGTAATTAGCGTAAAGATTGACCGCAAGCGTAAGCTTCCAGTAACCACTTTGCTCCGTGCTTTTGGTTACGGTTCTGATAGTGATCTTCTGGAACTGTTTAGCGATGTAGATAACGGCGAAGTGCGCTTTATCTCAGAAACTATCGCAAAAGATCCATCAAGCTCGACTGCTGAAGCGTTGATGGAAGTATATAAGCGAATTCGGCCTGGTGATTTGGCGACGGTTGAGAACTCTAAGAGCTTGATTGACTCAATGTTCTTCGACTTTAAGCGTTACGACCTCTCGAAGGTTGGTCGTTACAAGATGAACAAGCGACTTGGTGTAAATGTGAAAAATACCCGTGAAAATCGTGTACTACGTGTTGAGGACTTTGTTGCAATCCTCAAGGAAGTGATCCGCATGACCAACGAAGGAGCTCCTTCTGAAGACATCGATCACTTGGGTAACCGCCGTCTGAAGATGGTAGGTGAGCTTATGCAGGCCCGTTTCCGCATAGGTATTGCTCGTATGGAGCGCATTGTAAAAGACCGTATGTCGGTTGCAGACCCAGAAAACGTAACTCCATCGCTCATGATTAACGTGCGCCCAGTGGTTGCAAGCGTGAAGGAATTCTTTGCTTCGCACCAACTCTCACAGTTCTTACAGCAGACCAACCCACTTGATGAAATTGTGCACAAGCGCCGCTTGAACGCGATGGGTCCTGGTGGCTTGAACCGTGAACGTGCTGGCTTTGAAGTGCGTGACGTACACCGTACTCACTACGGCCGTATTTGCCCGATTGAAACTCCAGAAGGACCGAATATTGGTTTGGTTTCTACTATGGCTAGTTACGCCAAAGTGAATGAGTATGGCTTTATTGAAACTCCATACCTCAAGGTAGTAAACGAAGCTGCTCCGACTAAGGCTGTAGGCGAAATTGCTCGTCGTCAGGTGAAAGACAGCAAGGGCACTGTACTTGTAAAAGCTGGTGAAAAAATTACCGATGCTGTTGCGAAAAAACTTGATAAGGCTGGTGTAGAAGCCGTACCGGTGAAGGCTCGCGTTACCAAGGAAGTTGTATATCTCGACGCTTTTGATGAAGAGCGTGCGGTAATTGCTCCGGCAAACACCAAGGTGCAGGAAGATGGCTACTTTGCAGAGAGTGTTTTCTCGGCTCGTGGCATAGGCGGTGAAGCTGCCGAGCTTTCTGCTGATGATGTAAACTACGTTGATATTTCTTCACAGCAAATCGTTGGCGTATCTGCGGCCCTTATTCCATTCATGGAACACGATGATGCTCGTCGTGCCTTGATGGGCGCAAACATGCAAAAGCAGGCAGTCGCTTTGGTGCGACCGCAAGCTCCTGTGGTTGGTACTGGTGTTGAGCGCCGTGTGGCTGAAGACTCTGGTCAGGTAATTTTGGCGGAAGGCGACGGTGAAGTCACTAGCGCTACTGCTAAAACAATTACCGTAAAATACAAAGACGGTAAGTCGAAGACCTACGAGCTGATGACATTTATCCGCTCAAACCAAGGTGAAGCTATGACTCAGCGCTGTGCTGTAACGGCTGGCGAGAAGGTGAAGAAGGGCGACGTACTAGCTGACGGAATGTCTACCATCGATGGTGAGCTAGCTCTCGGTCAGAACGTGCTTGTAGCTTTCATGAGTTTTGACGGACACAACTTCGAAGATGCGATTATCATTTCTGAACGTCTCGTGCAGGATGATCGCTATAGCTCAATCCACATTGAAACCTTCCAGATTGATGTACGTGACACTAAGCTTGGACCAGAGCTCGTAACTCGCGACATTCCAAATGTTGGTGACGAAGCACTCAAGGATCTCAATGAAGACGGAATCGTCCGTATTGGTGCCGAAGTAACCGCCGGAGATATTTTGGTCGGAAAGATTAGCCCGAAGGGTGAAACCGAACTCAGCTCCGAAGAGCGACTCTTGCGCGCTATCTTTGGTGAAAAGGCTCGCGAAGTGAAAGACTCGAGCTTGCGCATGCCAAACGGTAGCTCTGGTAAGATTGTTGGCGTTAAGATTCTCTCAGGAGAAAACGGCGATGACCTCCCAAGTGGCGTAACTCAGCAGATTTATGTTGCTGTCGCTCAGCTCCGTAAGATTTCGGTTGGAGACAAGATGGCCGGTCGTCACGGTAACAAGGGTGTTATCTCGAAGGTAATGCCGGTTGAAGATATGCCATACCTCGAAGACGGCACTCCGGTTGATATTGTTTTGAATCCTCTCGGAATTGGTGCTCGTATGAACATCGGACAGATTTTGGAAACTCACCTTGGTTGGGCTGCTCAGGCGCTTGGCTACAAGGTGGCTAGCCCAGTTCTTGATGGTGTTGATATCGAAACCATCAAGTCTGAACTCAAGCGTGCTGGTTTGCCAGAAGATGGTAAGGCTCAGCTCTACCACGGCTTCTCGGGTGAACCATTCGACCAAAAGACCACGATTGGTGTGAAATACATGCTGAAGCTTCACCACATGGTTGATGACAAGATCCACGCTCGATCCACTGGACCGTACGCGATGGTTACACAGCAGCCACTCGGTGGTAAGGCCATGATGGGTGGTCAGCGTTTTGGAGAGATGGAAGTATGGGCGCTCGAAGCTTACGGTGCTGCTCACACCCTCCAAGAAGTGCTCACCATTAAGTCTGACGATGTGATTGGTCGCTCGAAGGCTTACGAGGCCATCATTAAGTCTGAAGAGATTAAGGGTCCTCGTGTTCCGGAAAGCTTCAACGTACTTGTAAAAGAGTTGCAGTCACTCGGACTCGCGGTTGAGCTTGAACACAATCATGTAGAAATTGACGCTGATGAAGCAATCGACAAAGAAGTGAACGAAGAAGCTGTCGATTTAGCCGACGATGAATTGTTGATGGGTACTGCCCCTGATACCGCCGTGGTTGATCTTGCTGAAGACGGTGCCGTTGACGACTTTGAAGTACTCGCCGAGGAAGCGCCAGCAGAAACTAAAGAGGAGGAGGTATAGTCATGCAACAGGACTTTAACCAACCAACCATCGACTTCACTTCCATCAAGTTGGCGCTGGCTAGCCCAGAGCACATCTTGGACTGGAGCCATGGTGAAGTTACCAAGCCAGAAACCATTAACTACCGCACACAAAAACCAGAAAAAGACGGCTTGTTCTGCGAAAAGATCTTTGGGCCAACCAAGGACTGGCAGTGTTACTGTGGTAAATACAAAGGTATTCGCTACAAGGGTATTGTTTGTGATAAGTGTGGCGTACTCGTAACTCGTTCAATCGTACGACGCGAGCGCATGGGTCACATCCACTTGGCAGTCCCAGTGAGCCACATTTGGTTCCTGCGCGGTACCCCAAGCTCGATTGGTACGCTTCTTAATATGAGCGTGCGTGACTTGGAACGTGTAACTTACTTTGCAAACTTCATCGTGCAATCAGTTGATGATGAAGCTCGTGAAAAGGCTTTGACTGATCTTAACTCTGACTACCAGGGCTACAAGAAAGAAATCATCACCAAGCATGAAGTTACCGATGAGTCGAATCTCACAGAAGAAGCTGCTAAGGAGCTAGCTGATCTCGAAACCAACTATCTCACTGCAAAAAATGAGCTTGAAGCACTCGCTAAGTACCAGCTCTTGCCAGAAGGTATGTATCGTGAACTCAACATTAAGTACGGCAACGTATTTAAGGCCGGTATCGGTGCTGAGGCCATTCGTGAGCTCCTCTCAGAAGTTGAGCTTGATAAGCTCGCCGAAGAATTGCGTGAAGAGGCTGCAACTACAGCTGGTCAGCGTAAGCGTAAGGCTTTGAAGCGTCTCAAGGCCGTAGAGGGTATGCAGCAGGCCGGACTTAAGCCAGAGTGGATGGTAATTTCTGAATTGCCGGTTATTCCACCAGACTTGCGCCCAATGGTACAGCTGGATGGTGGTCGTTTTGCTGCTTCCGACCTGAATGATCTCTACCGTCGTGTGATTAATCGCAACAATCGTCTGAAAAAACTCTACGATTTGGCTGCTCCAGAGGTAATTTGCCGTAACGAAAAGCGTATGCTTCAAGAAGCTGTCGACGCTCTCATCGACAACAATGCTCGTCGTGAGCGCGCTGTTACTGCCGTTGGTGGTTCACGCAAGAAGCTCAAGAGCCTTACAGACCTCCTCAAAGGTAAGCAGGGTCGCTTCCGTCAGAACCTCTTGGGTAAGCGCGTAGACTACTCGGGCCGTTCGGTAATCGTAGTTGGTCCACACCTCAAACTCGACGAGTGTGGTTTGCCAAAGATGATGGCACTGGAGCTCTTCAAGCCATTTGTTATCTCTAAGCTTATCGAAAAAGAGTATGCCCACAACGTAAAGAGCGCCGCTCGAATGATTGAACGCGCTCGCACAGAAGTGTGGGACACTTTGGAAGAAGTGATTACTGGTAAGTATGTGCTCCTCAACCGCGCACCGACCTTGCACCGACTTTCTATCCAGGCTTTCAAGCCGGTATTGATCGAAGGTAAGGCTATTCAGCTCCATCCATTGGTGTGTGCGGCCTTTAACGCCGACTTCGATGGTGACCAGATGGCTGTGCATGTTCCACTCTCGGATGCTGCTCAGAAAGAAGCTCGCGAAATCATGCTTGCTAGCCGCAACCTCTTGAAGCCATCTTCAGGTGAGCCGATTGTAAATCCATCACACGAAATCGTACTCGGCTGTTTCTATATGACCAGTTTTGACGATGGTGCGAAGGGTGAAGGCAAGGCATTTACCTCGGTAGAAGAAGCAATAATGGCGTATCAGCAGGCAGCTGTACACTTGCGCGCTAAAATTCGTGTAAAGATTCAGGGCGAAGTGCTGGAAAGTTCAGCTGGACGTATTCTCTTTAACGAAGTGCTTCCAGAAGGTATGTCCTTCCAGAACGATGCTATGACCAAGTCGAAGCTTAAGGGTGTGCTCGCAAAAGTCTTCACGGGCTTTGGTGGTGAAGAAACCGCTCAGGTGGCCGACCGCATTAAAGAGATTGGCTATCAGTTTGCCACCGAATCTGGCTTCTCGCTTGGTATGGATGATCTCCAAACTCCGAAGAAGAAAGCTCAACTGCTCGATGACGGTGAAAAGCGAACCTTGGCGATTACCTCGCAGTATCAGCAGGGTCTGATCACTAACGAAGAGCGTAAAGAGCGCACTGTTGAGACTTGGAAAGAGGTTGGCGAACAGATTGAAGCTGAACTTACAGCCGAGCTTAATCCAAACAGCTCAACCCTCGCGATGGACATTGAAAGCGGTGCTCGTGCGACCGTTGGACAGGCCAACCAGATGGCCGGCATGAAGGGCTTGGTGCTCAACTCGACTGGTGGAACTATCGAGCTTCCGGTGAAGAGCAACTATAAAGAAGGTCTTTCGATCCTCGAATACTTCATCTCCTCACACGGTGCTCGTAAGGGTCTTACCGACACAGCCCTCAAGACTGCAGAATCGGGATATCTCACTCGTCGTCTCGTAGATGTGGCACAGGACGTGATGATTGCTGCCGACGACTGTGGCGATAAGGAAGGCTATAAGGTACACCTCTCAGAAGCTCAGGCTGCTGGTCAGGATAGCTTAGCTCCATGGATTGTTGGTCGCTATGTTGCTGCCGATGTAAAAGATGGACGCCGCACAATCGTGAAGGCCGGCGAGCTGGTAACCGATGAGATGGCTCGCGAAATTACCGATACTGGTATCGAAACCGTAACCATTCGCTCGATCCTCAAATGTACCCTCGCTTGGGGAATTTGTAAGCACTGTTATGGTACTGATCTTGCTCGTGGTCACTTGGTAGAAACCGGTGAAGCCGTGGGAATTATGGCCGCTCAGTCTATCGGTGAACCAGGGACACAGCTCACCATGCGTACCTTCCACGCCGGTGGTGTAGCCTCGGCTGCCGACATCACGCAGGGTCTCCC
The DNA here is from genome assembly GCA_964583675.1 of uncultured Candidatus Saccharibacteria bacterium. Classification (GTDB taxonomy): domain Bacteria; phylum Patescibacteriota; class Saccharimonadia; order CAILAD01. The sequence continues at coordinate 88,609 of CAZOVH010000002.1, read as the reverse complement.
ACGTGTTGAGGAAATCTTTGAAGCCCGTAACCCACGTGGTGAAGCGATCCTTGCTGAAATCGATGGTGTGGTTACACTTAAGGCTACCGAAGGTAAGCAAGTACTACGTATTGCCCCAGCTGATCTTAAGATCACTCCATATGACCTCAAGGAAGGCATGAAGCCGACCGTTAAGACTGGCGCGGAAGTAGCCAAGGGTGACGTATTGGCCCAGAACGAAACTGGTAAGCGTACCGTTAAAGCGGGTGCCGATGGAACCGTAAAGGTTGCAAAAGGTCGAATCGAGCTAACCCACGAAGGTGGCAATATCAAGGAATACACACTCCCTGATTACGTGACCCTCAAGGTGAAGAATGGTGACCTCGTAACTGTTGGTCAGCGTCTCTCTGAAGGTTCTGTGAACCTACAGGACATGCTCCGACTCTTGGGTGCCGAAGCTGTAGAGCGCTACATCGTTGACGAAGTGCAGGCTATCTATGCTTCACAGGGACAGACGATTGCTTCTAAGCACATCGAAGTGATCATTCGTCAGATGTTTAGTCGCGTACGCATCGAAGAGCCAAATGACACTGAGTTTATCGCTGGAGATGTTATCTCCAAGACAGCTCTGTGGGAGGCTAATCGTGCCGCCGAGGAAGCTAAGAAGACACCAGCAACCTATGAGCAGCTGCTTATGCCAATCTCTAAGATCTCCATCTCATCTGATAGCTGGCTCTCTGCCGCTTCCTTCCAGGAGACGATGAAGGTGCTGATTGGAGCAGCTTTGCGCGGTAAGGTCGATAAGCTTCGTGGCCTGAAAGAGAATGTGATCATTGGTCGATTGATCCCAGTAGGTACCGGTTTTCGTACAGACGACGATGACCAGGTTGACCAGAAGGCGTAAATCTGATAAGATACTGAGGTTTTATGCCAACGATTAACCAACTCATTCGCAAACCACGCGCCAAGGCTCGACGCAAAAGTAAGTCGCCAGCCTTGAGCCGTAGTCTCAACGCTCTCAAAGGTCGCGTTCGTCCATTGGACGCACCTTTGAAGCGCGGTGTGTGTACCAAGGTATTCACCCAAACTCCAAAGAAACCAAACTCAGCGCTCCGTAAGGTTGCCCGTGTGCGCCTCACTAACGGCATGGAAGTAACTGCCTACATTGGTGGAATTGGCCACAACCTGCAGGAGCACTCAGTAGTGCTCGTGCGCGGTGGTCGAGTAAAAGACCTTCCAGGTGTTCGTTATCACGTAGTGCGTGGTTCGTTCGACACAGCCGGTGTCGCCAACCGTAAGCAGGGCCGATCTAAGTATGGCGCTAAGCTCGAGAAGGCGAAGGGAGAATAGTATGCCACGAAAAAAGACTAAATCCCTCAAGCGCGAACTCGCTCCAGACATGCAGTACAACTCTGTGCTTGTAACACGCATGATTAACAAGGTGATGAAGAGCGGTAAAAAGCGTCTTGCCGAAAACCTCGTGTATGATGCTCTCACAGAAGCTTCTACAAAAGGTAAAGCTGACGCGATGGAAATCTTCGAAGGCGCTATTAAAAATGCCAGCCCACACGTACAGGTTCGTTCCCGTCGTGTTGGTGGTGCAAACTATCAGGTGCCGATGGAAGTGAAGCCAGATCGACGCATTCATTACGCAATGGTTTGGATCTTGGATGCTGCTCGCGCCAAAGAAGGTAAGAGCTTCGATAAGCGTCTCGCAAACGAACTCTTGGATGCCTACAACAACCAGGGTGATGCCATCAAGAAGAAGGCTGATACTCATCAGATGGCTGAGGCTAACAAGGCGTTTGCGCACTTTGCCCGGTACTAGTAATCCGACCAGCCTCTCTCGCGTTTAGCTGCGTTAAACTTAAAACCCATTTCGACACCGTACGTTCTAGTACGCCTTACGAAATGGGTTTTAGTCTGCCTTGCTTCACATCGAGATAAGCTGGTCTTAACCGCAATGTATATCCAAAAGTAAACCCCTCAAGCGAGGGGCTTACTCGTTTAAGGGGTTAGTGGTAGCTGAGGTTCATGGAGCAGTCGAGACCCAGTTCAGCGATGATGCTCTCCAGGAGGTGTTGGGTGGCATGGAGTGCAGTTGCGTCTCTTTTACCGATAGGGTCTGCGTAGCGCGAGAAGCCACACGTGCAGGTGAGATAGTAGTCGGTACGGGTACCAAACCCACCGTAGCCAACACCATCGACTCTCGTAACCTTAATGGTAATGTGGTGCATCATGCTGTTTCTCCTGTGCGTTGGGTATTTTTCGCGATGGTAAATCGAGGTAGAGCTAGCCCAGTCCCGTAGATCCAGTGTTCGCTAAGCAGGTGGCGATATCCATATGAACCGAGCTCAATTCCGTCAATTGATTCCAGATCATAGGTGTAGGCACCATGTTCGGAAGTTGGGTCTTCATCGAAAACCCACGGGCTCGTGCGCTGCGTCTTGATGTAACGACTCATGAATGTGTTGGCGTCGTTCATAACTTCGTATACCGTGCCGTAACGAACAGGAAGAGTCGGACGGTACCAAATTAGTTCGAGTTTCAAGAACCACGTTTGATGCAGCTTGTCGACAGCTTCATCGCGGAAGCAAGGTGTTACGGTTTGATATTTACCTCCGGGCTGAAGTTCGCCAGAATGCATAGCACTCATAAAGCTTTGCTCGCCAGAGGCGACGAGATAGCCATCGAGACAGAAGAAATCTCTCCGATCAGCCGGCTTGGTGGCATTTGCGTACCGATGTTCGACAACCCATGGCGTTTCTATGTAGGTATAGCCACGTTGCGAGTAGAAATCGATAGCTTCGGCCAGTAGGCGATAGTCAATTGCGGGCTGTGCAAAGTACCACTCGTTCATGTTCTAGCTCCATTCTGAAAGGCTCGCTTGGTAATGCGCTGCATTGTGAGGACATCTTCAATTGTGAAATCAGAGAAATGTTTCTCTAGAAAAAGCTCAATGGTTCCGACAAGGTCCGAGAGCTCAAGGAGTGCCATAATTCGACATTCTTGAGTCATAGCATCGCTGAGCTCATCGAGTTCTTCCTGGATCTTTGAAATTTCTCCTAGCTCTCCTTTGCGGATTTTTGAACTAGCTAGGTGGTACCCGTCCGGCATTGTTTTTCCTTTAGTCTCAAGGTACTGGGAACACCCTCACTATCTCGCAGCTGGAAGGTGTAATCTAGGCCAGACTTTTTGACTCAACTCAATTTGAGGCATGGTATACTTGAAGGTATGATGCACCACATTCAACGAACTATATTGCGCAACTTAATGCGTGGAGACTCTCTACGTTATCGAGATATCAAACCTGCTGGCGTAGAGAGCAATCTTTTTGCCTACCACTTAAAATCACTCATGCAAGAAGGCTATGTTGAGCAGACAGCGGATAAGCATTATACGCTCACGGCAGACGGCAAGCGTTACGTTGATACGCTTTCTCTGGAATCGCTCAAACCACGCTTGCAGCCCAAGATCGTTATTTTGCTGGCTATCCGTGATCGTCTTGGTCGCTGGCTACTTATGAAGCGGAAAGTACAGCCGCTCTTGGGGCAAGTTGGTTTACCATACGGTAAACTCCATCTCGGCGAAACGGTGCACGAGGCAGCTCATCGTGAGCTATTTGAGAAGACCGGCTTAAAAAGTGAACTCAAGCATGTAGGTGATGGCTACGTCACAATTGAAGAAAATGGGGCACCTGTGAGCGAAATTTTCTTCCATATGTTCCGCGGTACAGCCCAAACGGATCAGTTTTATGAAGCGCATGCCGCTGGTGAAGTTTTTTGGAGTGACCTGCAGCCGGATTGGACGGACTCAAATTACATGCGAAGTATGCCGGATCTTATGCGCTTACTTGAAGACCCTGAAGATGGCCGCTTCTTTGCAGAACTCTACTATCGCTAGTGATTGACATCTCAGTACTTACATACTAAAATGTGCCCACTCAATCTGTACCTTCGGAGGGATTATGGCAAGAGCGAATGGGGGTGGCGCGAGTCGGGTGACAAAAAAGCTTGGTACTCGGGCTGTGTTGCGCTACATCGATCCTGGTGACACCACCAGGTGCCAATACTGCGATCAGCCACTGCGTTTTAAGGCAAGGGTTCGGCTGAAGAAGGTGATCTGCAACGTCTACAAGCGTGGCAAGTGGAATCGAGTTGAGCACTTTCACGAGAGGTGCTACGACGCAGCCGGCCAACCGCATGGTGTTGTTGACACCAGTCTTCCCAGGATTGGCCAGCGAGGTGCTCATAAGCCGTAGTGCATTTTACGACCAGGATATATTCTGGTCGTATTTCTTTTGCGCAAATAATGCTTTACAGATATACTAGAAAAACTATGTTACTAGAAGTCAAGATTGATGAGAAACAAGCTGGCGCAAACGTGCTTCTCAAAAATACCGAGCTACAAATCCAGGCTGGTGAAGTTGTGGGATTTATCGGGCGCAATGGGGTAGGTAAGTCTACGCTTGCACGAATTATTACTGGAGAAGATGCTGATTATATCGGCTCGGTTCGATTGCGCAAGGGTGTGGTTATTCTTACTACCGAGCAGGAACAGCACTCGGTAGATGCCGATCTATCGGTTGTGGATTACGTTTTGGCTGGCTTACGCGACTATACTCGTCTTACCCAGATAATTGACACTTATCCGGATATGATGAGTGATGATATGAAGCTCATCGAAGAATATACTAATGCGCTCGAGCGCTATGATGAGTTGGGCTATTATCATGTGAAAGATCAGGTGGTTGAATCGCTCAAAGCCTATCAGCTTACTACAGGGCAGATCGCTGGTAAGTTTGGTGATCTTTCCGGTGGGCAAAAGCGTTTTGCGCAACTGGTGCAAATTGAATATTCAAACGCCGATCTGTTAATTCTAGATGAGCCAACTAACCACATGGATTATGTCGCGAAGGCTAGTTTTACGGCCTGGCTCAAAGAGGTTCGCTCGGCTGTATTGGTTATCTCGCACGACCGAGATGTGCTTGCCTGTACGGATAGGGTACTTGAGCTAAAAGATCAAAAATTGCAGAGTTATCCAGGAAATTATGAAGCCTATCTCAAGCAGAACACTGTCAGCTCAGCGAGCGCGATGCATCAGTATGAGGTTGATGTAAAAACCTTAGAAAATCGACGGGAAGCCCTCAAGCAGGCTGAACTAAAAAAAGTTCGCACAAAACAAAGCCCCAACCCCTTTATTCCACTTGTGCGCCGTTTGCAACGGGAAATTGCTGAGCTGGAAGAACGTATCTCTAAGCCAACAATCTGGATTGATCAAGAGTCGGTACAGGGCTTGAAGCGTGGTCAAAGTGAACAATACGAAAAATATAAGGCTAAATCAATTAACTTACGTGGTGCGCGCGAGTCGGTTGCTGGCAACGCAGCGAGCCTTGTTCGCATTGATGAGCTGTCTTTGGGCTACGTCGAACCATTGTTTGCAGATATGGGTTTTGAGTTGCGCGCAGGTGAGAGGGTGCATATTGTGGGTCGTAATGGTGCTGGAAAAACAACACTTGTGGATGCAATTACGGCAACTGCCAAAGGGGGTGCTCTTGAGAGTACGGTGTTTGCTGGTGTCATTGAGTGTTCGTCGTCTTTGGTGTTGGGTAGATATGAGCAAGAAATTGATGCTCGGTATCTCACCATGACGCTCGCCGAAGCGGTGGCCGATGTTTATTCGCGAGCCGGTAGGGCGGTTAATGATGAGGCAATAGCAAAAACTCTGCGAGAATATCTGTTTGAAAGGCACGATGGTGCTATTCCAGTTGAGCAGCTGTCGGGTGGTCAAAAAGCCAGAATTCAGCTAATTGCACTGTTTGCACAGCGTCCGAACGTGCTTATTCTCGATGAACCAACCAACCATCTAGATTTGCCCTCTATTGAGGAGCTAGAAAATGCCTTAAAACGCTACGAAGGGGCAATTCTCTATATCTCGCACGATAGCTTTTTTGCTAAGAACATTGGTGGCGAAGAGCGTTTTGTTGGTAAAAAATAACCCCGACAATGTGTCGGGGCGGGGATTACTTGCTACGAAGTCGGCGCCACCAGGGCTTGCGCTTCTTTGCGGCTTCGCGATCCGCAGCGGCCACAACTTCAGAACGAAGTTGCTCCTGGAATTCCTCGGAAGTCATGCGCGGAGCATTAGCAGCTGATTGAGCTCGCCCCGGGTAGGCTGCCTCAGGCGAGAAATCATTATCCTCAGCTGTGGGTCCATCCTCATCAGCGGCGTACTCTTGTTCTCGATCAAGACAGCTGTCGCACATCGGTTCATCGGGCTTGATGAAGATTCGATGGCAGTTGCTGATACGCCAGGGGTGGTTACGGTTTCCGCCGTGGTTAGCGGGCAGCAGGCTGTCACAGAAGGCGCAGAAATCCTGTCGAGTAGTCCGATCGTACTCTAGCGCTGACGTTTTGCGAAGATATTCGAGAACTGATCTTGTTTCTCCTCGTTGATACGTCATCCTGGCAGTATGCTGCAGGCCATCACAGCAGATAGTGATCTTCACTGCATCCGCTGTGCCGCCAATGATGCGTAGCCTGACTGGGCCAGCGGCCCGAGCGGTACGCTTCCCAGCTTCGACAGAGACGTGGGTAATCAGTGGGTTGTCAGCGACCCAGCCCAGGAGGTTCATCGCGCCCGATGAGGGGCGTGAGCTCGTCTCGAAATGGATCTTGGGGTTGACTCGCTTGGTTGGTGTCGACTTGCGGACTGCTGAGGTCATGGGGAATTCCTCTCCAGAAATGAAGGTGCGATTTCAACGGCTAACTATACGAGGAAAAGGCATGTCTGTCAAACACTTATAGAGTTGTCGGAGCGTTGGTTATATGCTAGTATGTATCTGATACGCGCCACGCGCTATTTTTTTGGTTTGCGCTATTCATCACTAATATAGATAAATAAGGATTTTTATGGCTCGCGAATATTCTCTCGAAAACACACGTAACATTGGTATTATTGCTCACATCGATGCTGGTAAAACGACCGTTACTGAAGGTGTGCTTTACCGTACGGGTAAGACTCACAAGATTGGTGAAGTGCACGAAGGTGAAGCCACCATGGACTGGATGGAGCAGGAACGCGAGCGTGGAATTACTATTACTTCGGCTGCGACCACCTGCTTCTGGAATGGTAAGCGCATTAATATTATTGATACACCTGGCCACATCGACTTTACTGTAGAAGTTGAGCGTTCTTTACGTGTACTCGACGGAGCGGTAACGGTTTTTGACGGTAAAATGGGTGTAGAGCCACAGTCTGAAACTGTATGGCGCCAGGCTAACAAGTATGGCGTGCCTCGCATTTGTTTTATCAATAAGATCAATCAGACTGGTGGAGATTTTTATAAGAGCCTTGAGTCAATTCATGCTCGTCTAACCAAGCGAGCCTATCCAATCCACCTGCCAATTGGCGAAGAGCAGTCTATCAATGGCATTGTTGACCTGATTGCCATGAAGGCTTACACCTATACCGAATATAAGGACAAAGAGCTGGTTGAAGGTGAAATTCCTGAAGATATGAAGGAAAAAGCCGAGCGCTACCGTCAACACCTCATTGAAGCTGCTGTGGAAGCTGATGACGCGATTATGGAAAAATACCTCGAAGGTACTGAGCTTAGCGAAGATGAGATTAAGTCTTGCATTCGTAAGAGCGTACTCTCGGGTGAATTCTTCATCGTATCCGGTGGTGATGGCCGCGGCGTAATCGTCGAGAAGCTTTTGGATATTGTTGTAGACTACTTACCAACTCCACTTGATATTGCCGCTCCACTAGCTGACAACGTCAAGACTGGCGAACAGGAAGTGCTCAAGGTTGCCGATGATGTACCATTCGTTGGTTTGGCTTTCAAGATTGCGACAGACCCATTTGTAGGTAAGCTCTGCTTCTTCCGCATTTATGCTGGGACTCTTAAGAGTGGTTCGTATGTTCTCAATAGCTCAACGGGAGAAAAAGAGCGTATCGGTCGTATCTTGCGTATGCATGCTAATCAGCGTGAAGAAGTGCAGGAGGTGTATGCCGGTGAAATTGCTGCAGCAGTTGGTCTTAAGAACACTATGACTGGTCACACCTTGTGTGAGGTTGGACATGCGGTAATCCTCGAACAAATTACGTTCCCTGAGCCAGTTATTCAGATTGCTGTAGAGCCAAAGACTAAGGCCGACCAAGAAAAGATGTCATTGGCGCTCTCGCGTCTGGCGGAAGAAGATCCGACTTTCCGCGTGAGCTCCGATAACGAAGCTGGACAGACTCTCATCTCTGGAATGGGTGAGCTTCACCTCGAAGTGCTTGTTGATCGTATGAAGCGAGAATTTAAGGTAGAGGCAAATGTCGGTCGTCCGCAAGTTGCATATCGTGAGACTATCCGTAAGACGGTTCAGGTAGAAGGAAAGTTTGTACGCCAATCTGGTGGTCGCGGTCAGTACGGACACGTTTGGATTGAAGTGAGTCCGCTCGTGCATGCTGAGGACATTGAAGGTGATAAGCCAACCTACGAGTTTGAAAATGCCATTGTTGGCGGTGTAGTTCCTCGTGAATACATTAAGCCGGTCGATGAAGGCATTAAAGAAGCCATGGGCAATGGTGTGCTTGCTGGTTACCCGGTAGTTGACGTAAAAGCTAAGTTGTATGACGGCTCATACCACGAAGTTGACTCGTCAGAAATGGCTTTCAAGATCGCTGGATCGATGGCATTACAAGAAGGTGTGCGGAAGGCCGACCCAGTCATTCTCGAGCCTGTTATGAAAGTTGAAGTAACGACTCCTGAAGAATTCATGGGTGACGTAGTGGGTGATATGAACTCTAAGCGCGGTCGCATCGAAAAGATGGAAGATCGTTTGGGTGCAAAAATTATCGACGGCTTTGTTCCGCTTTCCGAAATGTTTGGTTATGCCACAACTGTTCGTTCTATGACTCAGGGTCGAGCCAGTTACTCGATGGAATTTGACCACTACGCCGAAGTTCCACACAATATTGCGGAGGAGCTTATCGGCAAGAGTGCCGCCGCAAAATCTGAGTAACAGATATATTGTTTTCTCAAAAAATAAAAGCGCCCTTGAAAGTCGGGGCGCTTTTGGCGTATAGTCTTGTCCATCTTGTACCTTAGGAGGAGCCGTGTTTCCTTGGGAAAACTTTGAGATGATGAGGCTCTTCAGTATCTATCCAAGTCGTGTGGATACTGATGCAGAACAGCATGAGTTCGATCGAAAGTTTCACGATCAGGTGAAGGCAGCACGACGCCGTGAGCGGGCGCTTGGTCCTCGCCTTGAGAAGTGGAAGTGGCAGCGCTTTATCGATGGAGATTTCTCCGGGTTTCAGAAAGAATTCGATGAAGTGATTCTGATTCCGATCGCTGGTGTGATGGCCAGTATTGTTGTTCTTGGCATGTTCATTGTGCAGCTGGACTATGTCGACGAGTATACCTACCGCGAATTCATGGTTATTGCGCTGGCTACCTTGGGTCCGGCTGTTCTCATCTCACGCTGGCTGGCTTTTTATGGAGTACGCATCTGGGTGGCGAGTTACGGGCAGGCTCGTATTGAGGATGCATGGATCCTTAATAGTCACGGTCGAGTCGAAGAAGTGGCTATTTTCGATGAGTTTGAAAATGGTGAGTGAATCAATAGTGCGTCTCGAGGAGTACTCGAGACGTTTTCTCTTTACAAATACAAGAAAAACCCTTACAATGAGTCAGTCCTGTGACAAACAGGCAATTTTTCTTGTCTTAGTCACAAAATTAATCATTAATCACTAATTGTATACAAAGGAGAAGTTCGTGGCTGCAGAATTTAAGCGCGACAAACCGCACATTAACGTTGGTACCATGGGTCACGTTGACCATGGTAAGACCACTCTTACAGCAGCAATTACTGCTGTACTTGCAAAGAAACTACCATCAGACGTAAACAAATCAGTTGCTTACGACGAAATCGATAAGGCCCCAGAAGAGCGAGAGCGTGGTATTACCATTGCTACCTCCCACCAGGAGTATGAATCGGAGAACCGTCACTACGCACACGTCGATATGCCAGGTCACGCTGACTATGTTAAAAACATGATCACCGGCGCTGCCCAGGTTGACGGCGCTATCTTGGTGGTTTCTGCTGCTGACGGTCCAATGCCTCAGACCCGCGAGCACGTTCTCTTGGCTCGTCAGGTTGGTGTTCCAAAGATTCTCGTATACATGAACAAAATGGATCAGGCCGACCCAGAGCTTGCAGAGCTCGTAGAAGTTGAAATTCGTGAACTTCTCGAAAAGAACGAATTCGACGCTGACTGCCCAATCGTTAAGGGTTCGGCGCTTAAGGCTCTCGAAGGTGATGCAGCTGCCGAAGACTCAATCATGGAGCTCGTTAAGGCTATGGATGAGTACCTTCCACAGCCAGAGCGCGAACTTGATAAGCCATTCCTTATGCCAATCGAAGACGTATTCTCCATTAAAGGTCGTGGTACTGTTGCCACCGGTCGTATTGAGCAAGGTAAGGTAAACGTTAACGAAGAAGTTGAGATTGTTGGTATTAAAGACAATCAAAAGACAGTTGTTACCGGTGTAGAAATGTTCCGCAAGATGCTGAACGAAGGTCAGGCTGGTGATAACGTTGGTCTCTTGCTTCGTGGTATTGAGCGCACCCAGATTGAGCGTGGTCAGGTTATCTCTAAGCCAGGTTCAATCACTCCTCACACTGAGTTTGAAGCTGAAGTATACGTACTTACTAAGGATGAAGGCGGACGCCACACTCCTTTCGTAGACGGCTACAAGCCACAGTTCTACTTCCGTACCACCGATGTTACTGGTGAAGTGAAGCTTCCAGAAGGTACTAAGATGGTAATGCCAGGTGATAACATCAACTGTTCGGTTAAGCTCCTCGCTCCTATTGCCATGGATGAAGGTCTCCGCTTTGCGATTCGCGAAGGTGGGCGTACCGTTGGCGCTGGTGTTGTAACGAAGATTACTAAGTAAAGCAACACTATGGTAGAAAAAACCGCTCAACGCATCCGCATCCGACTCAAAGCCTATGACAATAAGGTGATTGATCAGTCGACAAAGCAAATTATCGACACCGCAATCCGCACTGGTGCCCAGGTTGCTGGTCCAGTTCCGTTGCCAACCGATCGGCACACCACCACTGTCATCCGTAGTCCTCACATCTTTAAGGACAGCCACGAGGCTTTCGAGATGCGAACGCACAAGCGGCTTATCGACATCACCGAGCCAACTCCAAAGACTATTGACTCGCTTATGAATCTATCTTTGCCAGCTGGCGTCGATATCGAAATCAAAATGTAGTCTGCAACCAGCAGTTTATCTAAAAAATCCCCGTTCAGTTGGGGATTTTTTAGTAATAAAATACCCCAGACTGTGTATAGTCTGGGGAGCCGCTATGAAAGCGGTATGGTTTGGGTGAGCTCGAGCATCTCGGCCGCATCCAGGCTGGGCGTGATAGCCGTCATCAAGACCCTGACAGCTTCAACGATGCGGCTATCATCCTCGTCGGTGAGCATGATGATGGAGAAGTGACGCGGGATGTCCTGCTCGATAGTCATCTCCAATCCTCGTCGGTTCTGCGCAGAAACGCGAAGTGGCTGGGTGTCTGTGCCGTATCGCTGCTTGATGCTCTCCTCCACCATGCTGCGTAGGCGAGGATTCTGGTGCTGAAGGTCCACTGTCTTGGAGAGAGCACCGATGTCATGAGGCTTGCGAACGAAGTAGCGGACCTGCACTGGGTAACCGTTCACGCGGCCGATATTGACGGCAAACCTGAAGTCGATAGGGAGAGTTTCGTCGGGCATGGTGTACAATCCTCGAGTTGTAGGTACAAATGCGACTCCAAATATAGCAATAAAAAAAAGGTTTTGTCAATGCTTATTCGCTTGAGTGTGAAATAATCAGTGTTTCTTCTTGACATATCTGGTGTAAACCTGATAAACTATCTCTCGTTGACTAAATATTTCTGGGAAGTGATTAGGTCCAGATACCTGGAAACCAATCCGCTTGCCAGCCTTTGTTTTAAGAAGAAAGCGAACTAACACCATAATGAAAGCCATCTTGGCCAAAAAAGTTGGAATGACACAGATCTTTGATGCCGAAGGTCGTTTGCAGCCTGTAACCGTACTTCAGGCTGGTCCTTGTGTAGTGACTCAGCTTAAGACCATGGAAAATGATGGCTATACCGCAGCTCAAATTGGGTTCGGTGAAGATAAGCAAATCCTTAAGGGTCATGCGAAATCTAAGGCTGGTCACCTCAAGGCCAGTGGCGCGAAATCTAAACACCTTGTAGAGGTTCGCACAACTGACGTTGAGGGAGAAACGGCTCCAAAAGTAGGTGATACAATTCAGGCTGATATTTTTGAAGCTGGAGAAATGGTTGCTGTAACTGGTGTATCTAAGGGTAAAGGCTTTGCTGGAACCATTAAGCGCCATAACTTCCATCGCGGACCTAAAACTCACGGTTCACGTAATTATCGCGCACCTGGTTCGATCGGCGCTGGTTACCCGCAGCACGTTATGAAGGGTATTAAGATGGCCGGCCACATGGGTCACGAGCAAGTAACTGTGAAGAATCTCAAGGTCGCTTTAGTAGATGTTGAGCAGAATCTTATTGCTGTAAAGGGCGCCGTTCCTGGCCCAAATAAGAGTTTAATTCTTATTCGAGGAGCGCAAGCATGAAGGTAGCAGCATACACCAAAACTGGCTCAAAAGCTTCGGCTGAAGTTACCCTTGATAAGGCCGTATTTGGTCGCGAAGTAACTCCTGAACTATTGAAGCAGGCATATCTCCGTACTCTCTCTAACGCCCGTCAGGCAACGGCTAAGACTAAGACGCGCGGCGAAGTTCGTGGTGGTGGTAAAAAGCCATGGCGACAAAAAGGTACTGGTCGCGCCCGTACCGGCTCTATTCGCAACCCGCTCTGGCGTGGTGGTGGTACTATTTTTGGGCCAACCGGTGAGCAGAATTACTCAGTAGAAATGCCAAAGAAGGCTATTCGTGCCAGTATTGCGCATGCTCTTTCGGCAAAAGCTAAGCAAGTATCGACTATCGAAGCGTTTGAAGTTGCTAGTGGTAAAACAAAGGATGCGCAAGCATTAATTGCCAAGCTTGGTTTTACTGGAAGTATTCTTGTGGTAGTTGCAGTAGTTGATCAAAAGACTGTTCGTTCAGTTGCCAATCTTACTCAAGTGCAGTACCGCCTCGTGAGCCAGCTGACAGCTTTTGATATTATGAACGCTGATACTATTCTCGTTGATAAGCCTGGACTCGAAGCAATTTCTACCTGGCTAGGAGGTCAGAAATGAGTCTTGTAATTGTACCCAAAATTACAGAAAAAACACTTATGCAGGCCACTAAGGGTGTGTACACCTTTACTGTTCCAATGAGTACTAACAAAATCGAAGTTGCTCGTGCCGTAAAAGATCAGTTTAAAGTTGACCCTATCGATGTACGTATTTCGATCGCCAAAGGTAAAGAGAAGCGTTTCCGTCAGGTGAAGGGTCGCCGCGTAGACGTGAAGAAGGCCTATGTTCAGATTGCTGCAGGTCAGAAGATTGCTGCTTTTGATCTTGGTCAGGAAGAGCCAGCTAAGGAAGACAAGAAGGCTAAAAAAGCTGCTGAAAAAGCTAAGAAAGAGGAGAAGAAGTAATGGCAATTCGCGTACTCAAGCGTAATACTTCTGCTCGTCGTGGCATGAGCGTTGATCGTTTTGATGAAATTACCAAGACGAAGCCAGAAAAATCTCTTATCCTTAAGCGCAAGCAAAAGGCTGGTCGTAATAATCAGGGTAAGATTACTGTTCGTCACCGCGGTGGTGGTGCTAAGCGCGCCATTCGCATTGTTGACTTCCGTCAAGCTGGCATGAAGAGTGCAACTATTGTTGCTATCGAATATGATCCCGGTCGATCGGCAAACATTGCTCTCATTCGCGACGAAAAAGGCCGTAAGGCTTACATTATCGCCGGTTCTGGTATGCAGGTAGGCGCTACTATTACCGCTGCAGCCGAAGGTGAAATTCGCGAACACAACCGCTTGCCGTTGTCTGAAATCCCAGTGGGTAGCGTAGTATATAATATCGAACTTACTCCAGGTAAGGGGGGACAGCTTGTTCGTTCTGCTGGCACCAAAGCTCAGCTTGCCGCCAAAGAAGGCGAAATGGCGACAATTAAGCTCCCATCTGGCGAAATGCGCATGGTTCGTGTTGAGTGTTACGCAACAATCGGTGGTGTTGGCAATGAAAGTCACAGTCTCATTAAGGTTGGTTCTGCTGGTCGTAAGCGCCGCATGGGTATTCGCCCAACCGTACGTGGTAAGGCTATGAACCCGAACGATCACCGGCACGGTGGTGGTGAAGGTGGTACTTCAATTGGTCTGAAGCGTCCTGTTACACCATGGGGTAAGCCTGCACTCGGCGCCAAGACTCGTCGTCGCAAGGCAACTGATAAGTACATAATCCGCCATAGGAAAGGAAAATAAATGAGCCGTTCACTGAAAAAAGGCCCATACGTAGACGCCAAACTTCTCAAAAAAGTGCTTGCACTTGGTCCAAGTGACAAAACCGTCATCAAGACCTGGGCGCGCGCTAGCTCAATTTCTCCTGAAATGGTTGGTAAGACGATTGCCGTACATAACGGCAAAACTCATGTTCCTGTATTTGTGACCGAAAACATGGTTGGACATAAGCTTGGTGAATTTTCTCCAACTCGTAAGTTTAAAGGGCACGGCGGTAAGCTGGCGAAACAGCAAGGTTAAACTATGAAAACTCACGCTTCTATCAAATATCTCAAGATTTCATCACGCAAGCTGCGATTGTCGGCTGATTTAGTGCGCGGCCTGCAGGTTGCTCAAGCTGAACAGGTGCTTGCAGCTACGCCAAAAAAAGGTTCAGTCATGGTAGCTGAAGCGCTGAAGAGCGCTGTTGCTAATGCCGAAAATAATCACAATGCTCGCAAAAGTAGTCTACGTGTCGCCGAAATTAAGGTTGATGAGGGTCCAACTCTGAAGCGTTTCCGTCCACGTTCTCGTGGTATGGCTGCACCAATCTTGCACCGTATGTCACATCTTACGGTTGTAGTTACCGATGAGGCTGCTGTTGAAAAAAAGCGTTCAGCTAAAAAAGTGGAAAAAACTCCTAAGAAGCAACTAACTGCAAGTGGGAAGGAAGCGTAAGTTATGGGACAAAAAATTAATCCAATTTCAATGCGATTGCAGGCTGACCGTAATTGGCGCAGTCGCTGGTTTGCTGGTCGTGAATACCGCACCCTCTTAAAGGAAGACCTTAAAATTCGCGAAATTATTGGTAAGATGCTCGGTTTTCGTGCATCCGTAGCTCGTGTGGAAATTGAGCGCAACACGGGTGAAGTAGTGGTGAGCATTTATACTGCCAAACCTGGTGTTGTTATTGGTCGTGGTGGCTCTGGTGCCGAAGCTCTCAAGAAAGAACTCACCAAAGTTGTTGAAGGCAAGTTGCGTGTAAATATAGAAGAAATTCGCCAGCCAGATCTCGAAGCTCAATTGGTTGCCAATAATATTGCTAGTGCCCTCGAGCGCCGCATGCCATTCCGCCGCGTACTCAAGAATGCTGCCGAAAACTCCATGAAAGCCGGAGCACTTGGTGCCAAGGTTCAGGTTGGTGGTCGTTTGAACGGCGCCGACATGGCTCGTACTGAAAGTGTTGCATTGGGCTCCATCCCGCTTCACACCATCCGCGCCAACATTAGTTATGCTAGTGCAGAAGCCCATACGACTTTTGGTATTATCGGCGTGAAGGCCTGGATCTATACGGGAGAGGATAAGTAATGTTACTTCCGCGCAAGACTAAATTCCGTAAAACCTTTAAGGGCAAGAATCGCGGTGAGGCAACTCGCGGCACCGAGATTTCGTTCGGGCGCTATGGTTTGCGTGCTCTTGAAAATGAGCGCCTGACATCTCGTCAAATCGAAGCTGCTCGTCGTGCCATGACTCGCTACATCAAGCGTGGTGGTAAGGTTTGGATTCGTGTGTTTCCACATACGCCAGTTACCAAGAAGCCAAACGAAGTTCGCATGGGATCTGGTAAAGGTGCCGTTGATCATTACGTTGCCAAGGTTCAGGCCGGCAAAATCGTGTTTGAACTCGATGGAGTTAGTGAAGATGTTGCGAAAGAGGCCATGCGTTTGGCTGGACGAAAGCTTCCAATGAAGACTCGTTTTATTGTTCGTGAGGGAGTTGGAGAATAGTTATGAAGATTCGTGAAATCCGCCTGCAATCAGATGCTGAACTGGCAAAGTTTATTACTGATACTCGCCAGAAAATTGCTGAAGGCTATGTAGAAATTAAAACCAAAGATGTTAAGCAAGTGCGAGCAATTCGCAACCTAAAAACCGACCTGGCTCGAGCTCTTACTATTACAAGCGAGCGCGAACTAGCGGAACTGGAGAAAAATAATGGCTAGAAAACTTACAGGTAAAGTAGTTTCAAACAAAATGCAGAACACCGTAGTTGTGGCTGTTGAAGCTTTGAAGACACACCCTATCTACAGGAAGCAGTACAAAACCACTGCTCGTTTTCACGCACATGATGAAACTAACGAGTTGGCTGTTGGCACGATGGTAGAAATTGAAGAAACTCGTCCAATGAGCCGCATGAAGCGTTTTACGGTTGCTAAAGTTCTGAACGGTGATGCGAAGAAGTCCGCTAAAAAGGAGTCTGGAAAATGATTCAGCCGCAGACTATGCTTAAGCTTGCCGACAACACTGGAGCTAAAAAGATTATGTGCATCAAGGTACTTGGTGGCTCACGTCGTCGTTATGCAATGGTGGGTGACATTATTGTAGCTTCTGTAAAACAGGCAACTCCTAATGGCACTGTCAAGAAAAAAGAAGTTGTCCAGGCGGTTGTAGTGCGAGCCACAAAAATTACCACCCGCGCCGATGGTAGTGCTATCCGTTTTGATGAAAATGCTGCAGTAATTATCGACAAGCAGGGCCAACCTCGCGGAACTCGTATTTTCGGACCAGTTGCTCGAGAATTGCGCGATCGCGGATACATGAAGATTGTTTCACTCGCACCGGAGGTACTCTAATGTTTAAGATTCGCCTAAAAGATAAGGTAATGATTGTCACCGGTCGTGATAAGGGTAAGACTGGCGAAGTAGTTGCCGTACTGCCTCGTGAGAACAAGGTAGTGATTGCTGGCCTAAATACTGTGAAGCGACATCAAAAACCAACCACCCAGAATCCAAGTGGCGGTATTGTTGAGCTCACAAAGCCAATTGAAGCCTCAAAGGTACAGGTGCTTGATCCAAAAAGCGGCAAGCCGGCTCGTGTGAGCTTTGAAAAGCGTGCAGATGGCTCCAAAGAGCGTGTATTTAACGTGTCTAAGTTCTCAAATAAGAAGAAGGCAACCAAGACCGAAGCGCCAAAGAAAGACGCTGATAAGAAAGAGGTGAAGAAGTGAATCGCCTACAAGAACGCTACAAAACCGAGATGATTAAGTCTCTTACAGACGAACTCGGTGTGAAGAATGCACATCGTGTGCCAAAACTCACAAAAGTTGTGGTATCTGTTGGTGTTGGTCGTGCTGTTATGGATCAGAAGTATCTCGATAACGCCGTAGCTACACTTACCAAGATTACCGGTCAAAAGCCAATTATCACCAAGGCTCGTCTCTCTATCGCTGGTTTCAAGCTTCGTGAAGGTCAGTCGATCGGTGCAAAAGTTACCTTGCGCGGTGAGCGCATGTATGACTTCTTAGATCGTTTGATTGCCGTAGTCCTGCCACGGTTGCGTGATTTTCATGGTCTTTCGGTAAAAGGTTTTGACCCACAGGGTAATTACTCAATTGGTCTTGCCGAACAGACTCTGTTTCCAGAAATTGGTTACGAAGACGCTCAACTTACGCACGGTGTTCAGATAACGCTTGTAACAACCGCTCAAAATAAGACCGAAGGCGAAGCCTTGCTCCGTGCAATGGGCATGCCGCTCGAAAGAAAGGAGGCCAAATAATGGCTAGAAAAGCACTTGTGCAGCGCGAATTAAAGCGTGCAAAATTGGCCGACAAATATGCTGCTAAGCGAGTCGAATTAAAGGCCGCTGGTGATTTAGAAGGTTTGGCTAAGTTGCCACGCAACTCGAATCCAAATCGACAGCGTAACCGCTGTGAAATTACTGGACGTAGTCGTGGTTACATACGCCGTTTTGGTCTTTCGCGCATCACATTCCGTGAACACGCCTCCAAGGGGGAAATCCCTGGCGTACGAAAGGCTAGTTGGTAGGAAGGAATATTATGATAACAACTGATCCAATCGCAGATATGCTTACCCGCATCCGCAATGCCGCAGCTGCTGGCAAAACGGAAGTTCGTTTGCCGTACTCCAAGATGAAAGAGCAAATTGCAAAGATCTTGGTCGGTGATGGCTACATTGTGGCTCTAAGCTCAGAAGAACAGGGCGGTTTTCGCCAGCTGGTGTTGGATATCGACCAGCAGAAGACAAAGAAGCCATTTACCGCATTGATCCGTGTATCCAAACCGGGTCGTCGCATGTACGCCAAGCGTGATGAGATCCCACGCATTCTAGGTGGTCGAGGCATGGTTATTGTCTCTACCTCAGCTGGGCTTATGACAGGCTACGAGGCACGCGCTAAGGGCCTTGGTGGTGAATTAATTTGTAAGGTATGG
This sequence comes from uncultured Candidatus Saccharibacteria bacterium, assembly GCA_964583675.1. Lineage (GTDB taxonomy): Bacteria > Patescibacteriota > Saccharimonadia > CAILAD01. Next base: position 69,987 of record CAZOVH010000002.1, on the reverse strand, counting down.
TAGGTGAAAGATGAGTAGAATTGGACGATCCATTATTACTGTTCCTGCCGGCGTCACTGTAGAAGTGCAGGGCGAAGATATCTTAGTGAAAGGTCCGAAAGGCGAGCTCACCGTAGCTTTGCCAGCCGGGTTTAATCTCAAGCAAGAAGATGCTCAGCTTTCTGTTGTGCAAGAAATTGAAAATCGCGAAACTAATGCCCGCTATGGCTTGCTCCGTACCTTGGTGGCCAATGCAGTAATCGGAGTACACACTGGATTTGAGAAGAAACTTGAAATGAACGGTGTTGGTTTTCGCGTAGAGAAAAAAGGTGAAGGGCTGGTATTCTCACTTGGCTTTTCACATAAGATCGACTTTGTACCGCAGCCTGGTATTGCACTCTCGGTAGAAGGAAATATTATCTCGGTTGCGGGAATTGATAAACAACTTGTTGGTCAAACTGCTGCTCAGATTCGGGCGCTCAAGAAGCCAGAGCCGTATAAGGGCAAGGGAATTCGCTATATTGATGAACGAGTTCGACGTAAGGCTGGTAAAGCAGCGGCGAAGGGAGCTTAAGCTATGAGTACGAAAGAATTAAAAGCCAAACAAGCTAATACACTGCGACGTGCACATCGCACTCGCGCACGTCTGCACGGTACGGCCGTAAAGCCACGTCTCTCGGTTCAGGTTTCATTGCATCATGTAGCTGCTCAGCTGATTAATGATGATGAAAACCGTACGATTATAGGTGTTTCTACGATTAGCCAGAAGTTTGCTGGCAAGACTATGACAGAAAAGGCTGCATGGGTTGGTGGAGAAATTGCTACGAAGGCCCAGGCTGCCGGTGTTAAGCAGGCCATCTTTGACCGCGGCGCTAAAAAATACCACGGACGCATGGCTGCACTTGCAGACGCAGCTCGCGAGAAAGGACTTAAGATATGAACCCTCAAGTTGCGATGACAGAAAATCAAGGCCCAGAGCTAACCGAGCGTATGATCTCGCTCGATCGTGTTGCTCGTGTGGTTAAAGGTGGACGTCGTTTCCGTTTCCGTGCTGTTGTGGTAGTTGGCGACGGTCAAGGACAAGTAGGTGTTGGAGTTGGTAAGGGACGAGATGTCGCTAGCGCCATCCAGAAGGCTACCTCAGTTGCCCGTAAGAATATGATCAACGTTCAGCTCGTTGGTACGACAATTGCTCATGAGGTGATGATTAAGCAGGGTGGTGCACGAGTATTTATGAAGCCTGCACCAGAAGGAACTGGCGTAATCGCCGGCGGTGCCGTTCGGTCTGTATTGGAAGTAGCCGGTGTGCGCGACGTATTTACCAAGTCTCTTGGCAGCACCAATAAAATCAATAATGCCTACGCAACCATTTCAGGTCTTTCTATGCTTAAGACTGACGAAGTTCCTTCGGCTAAGAAACAGCAGGAGGCAAAGGCATGAAGTATCATGAACTAGAAGTTGCTGCAAAAACTTCGCGCAAGCGAGTTGGTCGTGGAATTTCTGCTGGTGGTGGAAAGACCGCAGGTCGCGGTACAAAAGGTCAGAAGGCTCGAACTGGTAAAAAAATTAAGCCAGGATTTGAAGGTGGTCAAACAAAACTTTCAATGCGCTTGCCAAAGGCACGTGGTTTCACTCATGCACGCAAAGTGAATTATGTAGAAGTTACCCTAGAACAGCTTACAAACTTGGGCCAAGAAAAAGTAACCAATGCTGCCTTGAAGAAAGCCGGCTTGATTACGACCGAAGCTCAATCTGTGAAGATTTTAGGTGGCGGTGAAGTAGCTAAGAAGCTTACTGTTGAACTTCAAGCTGCAACTGCTTCGGCGATCGCAGCGATTGAGAAAGCCGGTGGTACGTTCACAGTGACTGCTGTGGTGCGCCCCAAGAATAACAAGAAAAAGGCTAAAGAGCAGAACTAGAGAAAAGGCTTGCGAAACATATTCGCAAGCCTCTCTGGTGAGGGTAAGATACGGTATACTGGAGGGGTATGAAAAAAGATACACTTAAGTTTTTCTGGAAGAACAAGGAGTTACGCGGACGTCTCTTGGTCGTTCTCGGCATTCTTGTAGTGTATAGTCTGCTCACGCATGTTCCGGCGCCAGTGCCGGATGTTGAACGTCTGCAGACATTCTTACTCTCAGTGTTTAATCAAACGCCAATTCTTGGGTTTGCCAATTTATTCACCGGGGGTGCGCTGGCAAACTTTTCTATTATTGCGATGGGGATTGGTCCCTATATTACAGCCTCAATTATTGTGCAGCTAATGCAGCAGGTTATTCCAAGCTGGGAAGCTCTCTCTAAGGAAGGTGAGCGTGGTCGGGCAAAGCTGAATCAGTACATGCGCGTGCTAACTGTGCCGCTTGCCATTATTCAGTCATTCACTGTTATCACGCTCGTTCGCCAACTTTCTAATCAAAGCGCCGGAACCGATTTAATTGGCAGCCCAAGCATTGGGCAATGGGCTTTGATGATCTTGTCGCTCACTGCCGGCAGTATGTTCCTCATGTGGCTCGGTGAGTTGATTACCGAAAAAGGTTTTGGTAACGGTATTTCTATGATTATCGCTGCTGGCATTATTGCCTCGCTACCCGGACTTGTTAGTCAGCAGGCGGCTCTGGTACAAGGGGATAGCTCGCAGCTGATTAAAGTTTTGATATTAGGTGGAATGTTCCTGGTGACTACTTTTGGTGTGGTGATGGTGAATGAAGCTCAGCGCAATATTCCAATTTCGTATGCGCGTCGGAGTGCAGCCATCGGTAAATATGGTAGTGTTGATACGCATTTGCCGCTCAGGCTCATTACTGCAGGTGTAATTCCGGTGATTTTTGCCCTCACATTTCTCTCGATACCGACGTTTCTAGGTCAGTTACTTCAGAATGCTAGTACGCAGTGGGTAGCAAACCTTGCTCAGAAGATGACACAGTGGTTTGCCTCAACAAGTACCATCTATCTGGTTTCATACTTTTTGCTCATCTTCGTATTTACCTATATCTATACGTCGATCATATTTAAGCCGAAGGATATCGCCGAAAACCTTCAGAAGCAAGGAGGATTCATTCCTGGTATTCGTCCAGGTAACGAGACATCTAAGTATCTTAAGGGAGTGATTGGTCGACTCAACCTCACTGGAGCCACTGCTCTCGGTGTGATAGCTATTCTGCCGCTTGTTGTTGAGCGCTATCTCAATATGAGTCAAGCGGTGGCGATTGGCGGGACCAGCTTATTTATCTTGGTTTCGGTCGCAATCGAGACAAAAAGACAGGTCGAAAGCCGCGTAACGATGGCGACTTATGAAAAATACTAGGTTTTCTCCTGTAAACCCTTTACATCCGAGTCGAAATCAGGTAAACTAATCAACTGTAGCCCATTAGATATATGACAAGTACAAAGGAAGTAATCGAAGTTGAAGGGACTGTTCTCGAAGCGCTCCCAAATGTGACCTTTAAGGTCGAGCTCGAGAATGGTCATGTTGTTCTTGCTCATGTATCGGGTAAGATGCGGATGCATTATATAAAAATTCTTCCTGGAGATAAGGTGACTATTGAAATGACACCATACGATCTCAATAAGGGAAGAATTACGTATCGGCACAGATAAGCGAAATTAAGGAAAGAACAGATACCCGTGAAAGTACGAGCAGGAGTTAAGCCAATGTGCGCCAAGTGCAAAGTAGTACGCCGTAAAGGTGTAGTGCGGGTTATCTGTGAAAATCCTAAACATAAGCAGCGGCAGGGATAGATATGGCACGTATTGCAGGTACAAACATTCCAAATGAAAAGCGCATCGAGATTGCTTTGACATATGTGCAAGGTATTGGGCTGACTTCAAGTCATAAGATTTTGGAAAATACCAAGATTAATCCCGACACACGCGTGAAGGATTTAACAGAAGCAGAACTAACTGCTTTACGTAACGAAATCGATGTGAACTACGAAGTGGAAGCCGATCTTGCTCGTAAGGTAATGCTTAACATCAAGCGTCTCAAAGAGATTAAGGCCTATCGTGGCCTACGTCACAATGCTGGACTGCCAAGTCGCGGTCAGCGTACAAAAACAAATGGACGAACCCGCCGAGGGCGCAAGCAGACTCAGGGTTCAGGACGTAAGAAGGCAGCGTCTAAGACGTAGCGGTAAGACTAGAGGAAACGGAATATCATGGCACAAGCGAAAGCAAAAACTCGACGTCGTAAGATCAAGCGCAATCTCCCTAAGGGACAGGTGCACATTCAGTCTACATTTAATAACACTATTATTAGTGTTACCGATGAGACAGGTAATGTGGTAAGCTGGGCTTCTTCTGGGTCGGCTGGATTTAAGGGTTCACGTAAAAGTACTCCATATGCGGCTCAAATTGCTACAGAAAAAGCACTCGAGAAGGCTAAGGACTTTGGCTTGAAGCAAGTATCGGTTATCGTACAGGGCATTGGTTCTGGTCGAGAAAGCGCCATTCGTGCGCTACAGAACACTGGCGTAGGTGTTACTTCAATTCGCGATATTACTGGTGTGCCACACAATGGCTGCCGTCCACGTAAGGCAAAGAGGAATTAATCATGGCACGTAATCTTACTCCAATTAGTAAACTATCTCGCCGTGAAGGTGTTCAGCTGCACCCAAAGGCTGCAAAAGCTCTCGCTAAGCGTAACTTTGCTCCAGGCCAGCACGGACAGGCTCGTCGACCAAAGCCATCAGACTATGCGGTGCAGCTGCGTGAAAAGCAGAAGGTAAAGCGATTATATGGCGTGATGGAAAAACAATTCCGTCGTTACGTTGGTGAAGCTGAGCGCCGTGAAGGTGTCTCTGGTGAAAATCTGCTCCGTCTTTTGGAGCAGCGCCTCGATAATGTAGTATATCGTTTGGGTCTTGCGCCATCACGTCAGGCAGCACGCCAAATGGTAACTCATGCGCATATTCGCCTTAACGATAAAAAGGTTGATGTGCCATCCATTCAGGTTAAAGCTGGTGACATCATTACCATTAAAGAGTCTAGCAAGAAGAAAGCTTTGTTTGCAGAATTGGCTGAGCAGCTTAAGAATGACGCTCGCGAGATGCCAAGCTGGCTCAAGCTAGATGCAAAGAAAATGGTAGGCACTGTCACGGGTCAACCAGTTCGTGAAGATAGTGACAATTTCATTGAAGAGCAATTAATCATCGAGTTCTACTCGCGCTAAGTAAGTAATAAGAGGAGTCATCATGGCCTTATACGATATCAACCTTCCAGAAATGAAAGAAGAGCAAGTAAACGAAAGCACTAGTCGCTTTACGATTGCTCCGCTATACCCAGGTTACGGTATGACCATCGGTAACTCGATGCGTCGTGTTATTCTTTCTAGCCTCGCTGGTTCTGCAGTGACTGCAGTCCGCATTGAAGGTGTAGATCATGAATTCACCACTATTGATGGCATTCAGGAAGATGTAATTAATCTTATTCTAAATATCAAGCAGCTAAAGGTAAGTTACACCGGCACAGAACCAGCCACCATGACACTCTCCAAGAGTGGCAAAGGAGTGGTTACTGCGGGCGACATCAAGACTACGGGCGATATGGAAGTTGTGAATAAGAGCCTCGAGCTCTGCACAATCGACAATGCTAAAACAAAGCTCGAGATTGAATTTAAGGTTGAGCAGGGACGTGGGTATAGCCCAGTTGAAACTCGCCAGGCAGATAGTCTTCCAGTAGGTTGGATTGCGGTTGACGCTATTTATACTCCAATCAAGCGCGTACGCTTCAATATTGAGAACACTCGTGTTGGTCAGATGACAAACCTCGATAGTCTTGTGATGGAAGTCGAGACCGATGGGTCGATTACTCCGGAGGCTGCAATGCGTCAGGCTGGTGAAATCCTAGTTGGTCACTTCCAGGTAATTGCTGGAATGGATGTAGTATCTGTTGGGGCTGAAGGTATTATGACCGCCGAGGCTAAGGCTGAAGCGGAACATGGTGCCGTAGCGATTGAGGAGCTTTCACTCTCTCAGCGCACTACAAATGCCCTAATCAATAACGACATCGCAACTGTTGGCGACTTGAGTCAGCTTACCAAGATGGAGCTGAAGTCTCTCAAGGGATTTGGCCAGAAGGCTTTTGAAGAAGTATTGGAAAAACTCGAGGAGATTGGCATTAAGCTTACCTAAAAGCCGCCAAGGAATTTATTATGCACGCTCACTACCACACAACATCAAAGCTGTCTCGCAAGATTGGACCGCGCAAGGCCGTTATGAAAGGTCTTCTCGAATCATTGGTTTTGTATGAACGCATCGAGACAACCGAGGCTAAGGCCAAGGCTGTCAAGCCAGCTTTTGATAAGTTGGTAACTAAGGCCAAGCGAGGGAGTCTGCACGACATTCGTACCATCCACGCTGAGCTCGGCTCTAAGGTTGCAGCCGATAAGATGATCCAAGAATTGGTGCATGGTTTTGAGAGTCGCAACTCTGGTTACACTCGTCTTACGAAAACAGGATGGCGTCGAGGTGATGCTGCAGAGATGGTGCTTGTAGAACTAGTATTAGATACAGACTTTGAAGACAAGCTCAAAAAGCTTCAGGAAACTAAAGCTAGCGAAGCTCAAGCCGCTAAGAAGCCCGCAAAGCAAGAAAAGGGGACTAAGTAATGACCACTACACGAACATATCAGGCTAAGGTTGGTGAAGTTTCATCCGATTGGTACGTCATCGATGCCAGCGATGTAGTTCTGGGTCGCTTAGCTACTATCATCGCCACTAAGTTAACTGGCAAAGACAAGCCGCAGTACAGCCCTCATGTTCTCACTGGCGACAGTATTATTGTGCTTAATGCAAAAAAAATTGCTGTAACAGGCGCCAAGATGACCGATAAGAAGTATTACCGTCATAGCGGTTATCCAGGTGGCTTGACTGAGACTACTTTGGAAGAGCAACTTGAAAAAGATCCGCGTCGCGTTATTGAGCATGCGGTTCGTGGCATGCTTCCTAAAAACAAACTAGCTCGACACATGATGGGTCGATTGCATGTATATCCTGGCACCGAGCACCCACATGCACCACAGCAGCCTAAGGAATTGAAGGTGAAATAATGGCAGAAAAGAAGAACTACTACTACGCCGTTGGGCGACGCAAAACTGCAGTAGCAACTGTGCGTTTAATGGACGGCAAGGGTGTAATAACTGTGAATGGTCAGCCATCGGGCGAGTACTTTAATAATACGGCACTTTCTAAGCTCATCGCAGCTCCTTTAGAGCTTGTTAGTAAGGCTGGAGCCTTAGATGCAGTGGTGCGTGTTGAAGGTGGCGGTAAGCGCGGTCAGGTTGACGCCATTCGTCTTGGCATTGCGCGTGCACTTGTTGAAATGAGTGAAGATTTTAAGCTTACCCTGAAAAAAGCTGGGCTTCTCACTCGCGATCCGCGCGAAAAAGAGCGCAAGAAATACGGCCTTAAGAAGGCTCGAAAAGCTCCACAGTTCTCAAAGCGTTAAGTTCAAAAAAGAGGCCCGCGTGGACCTCTTTTTTTAGTACTGCTTCTGGCGACAAAAACCCGTATAATGGTTATGATAAAAAAGATTTTAGCGTGTTAGACCGGCGACTCCTTCGTAATATTGTATTGGTAACTCTTGGGCTCATTTTGTTGGGAACGGTTACGTTTATGTCGACTGCAGGCCTTTCATTTACTGAGGCGCTTTATGAGACAGTGCTTATTCTTCTATCGCACTTTGATCATTATGGCTTTAAGGATCCGCAAAGTCGGTGGATGGTTCTCTTCCTGGTTTTAAGCTCCTTTGTTGTTGTGGCCTATTTGCTCAAAGTGCTGGCGGACTATATAGTGAGTTTAGGCGATGGTTTACGTCGGAAGCATATGAAAAGAATCACAGCAAAAATCCATAATCACTACATTATTTGTGGCCTCGGTCGAGTTGGCTCTCAGGTAGCTGAAGAGCTAGCCGATGACGGCGTACCATTTGTGTGCGTTGATAAGGATGAAGAACGCGTCAAGGCAATGATTGCCAAGGGGTACACAGCTATAGTTGGCGACACAACCAAAGAAGAAGTACTTAAAAGTTGTGGCATCGAGCGCGCGAAGGGGATTGTGGCATCATTAGGCTCTGATAGTGCGAATTTATTTATCGTACTCGCTAGTCGGCAGCTCAATCCAAATATCTTCATCGTGGCGCGTGTAAATCGCGACGAGAACCGCGACAGAATGTTGCGGGCCGGTGCCGACCGTACCACCATGCCATATCAAATTGGCGCCTATCACATGGCAACAACCCTAACTCGTCCAAGTGTTGTGGATTTCTTAGAAATTTTGGCTACAAATAATAACAGTGAGCTTGCAGTGCAGGAAATAAAAATTGATGAGCACAGTGCTTTGGCTGGCAAGCAGCTGAGCCATATGTATGCGAATAAATTAGGTGCAACTGTATTGGCGATGAACTCAGCGGATGGACTCAGTAAAGTGAATCCTTCTGGGCACGAAGTTATTTACGCTGGCGATACACTCATTGTACTGGGTAATAAGGACCAGCTAGCTGAGGTGAACGGCTTAGTTTGATGGCTGGGGGAAAAGTTCAGGGGGAAGAGACTTTCGTTATCGACGGAAGTAAGGCCGGGCAGCGTCTTGATAGTGTCCTAGCTAGTTTAGTGCCGCAGATAAGTCGAAACCTTTGGCAGCGGGCCATTAGTGATGGAGAAGTATTGCTTGACGGCCGTACCTCGCGTGCATCACAAAAAGTACTATTTGGTTCGAGGCTTACCATTCTCAAGCGGCCGCAACATGAAGTAGTTAAATTGGTCGCCGATTTGCGCCCCGAAATTATCTACCAAGATGATGATGTGATTGTTGTCAATAAGCCTGCAGGCATGATTGCGCATCCTAAGCCGGGGAAAGAGGAGCCAAGCTTGGCTGGCACGTTTGCAGGTGAAGTAATTGATGATAGGCCAATGCGACCCGGTATCATTCATCGCCTTGATCGAGATACATCTGGGGTTACGATACTAGCAAGAAACCCTGAAGCCCGGAGCCACCTTGAAGCGGCTTTTCGGGCAAGACGGGTTGAGAAGACGTATTGGGCACTAGCCTGGGGAGAGTTTGGCGTTGGTGTTAAGCGCTTGCAGTTTGCGCTGTCACCGGCAGGTAAGCGGGTTGGTACAATGCGCGTGGATCCGCTCGGTAAACCATCCGAAACATTAGTGCGTCAGTTAGTGTACGGTGACGGGGTTTCGTTGGTCGAAGCAAAGCCGCGAACTGGCCGCACGCATCAAATTCGTGTTCACTTAGCCGCAATTGGTCACCCTATTCTTGGAGATGCTACCTATGGACGACGCGATAATGTGGTACGGCATATGTTGCATGCGTATAGTTTGGGGCTAGTGCTCCCAAGCGGTGAACGCAAAACATTTTATGCTTCTCTACCAGATGACTTTCGGGCTACAATGAGAGTATATGATTGCGAGTATGAACCAAATGAGTAAGTCGCATACGACGACACACGCTTATATTATTACGGGCAGTGACGAGACTAATCGGCGTGCGCGGGCCGAGGCTTTAGCGGGTGAAATTTTAGCTCGCGCGGGGCAGGCCGTAGCCCCAACCGCATTTACTTATGTTGTTCCCGAAAAGAGTATCTCGCGGGAGCGCATTGCCGGCGTCTTACATGATCTATCAATGACTGCGTTTGGCGGCGACTACCGAATTATTGTTATAGAAGGTGCTGAGCAGCTCACGCCCGAGGCTGGGAATGCGCTGCTTAAGTCGTTAGAAGAGCCTTCTGAACATGTGGTATTTATGTTGCTGACCCCTACCGTTGCACGACTCATGCCAACGCTACGTTCTAGATCTCAGATAGTATCTGCTGGAGTGATGACATCCTCGCAGGATGAGGTGATGTCATCGGCTGCAACGCATTTTTTTACACAGGGTATTCCGGGAAGGTTTGCGCAAATCGCTCAACTGACAGATAGAGGAGAACAGCTGGCTTTTGCAGAAGGACTTTTATTTTATAGTCAGCAGCGCAAGAATTATTCCTTAGCGGCCTGGCTGCAAGAAAAATTTGTAAAGACACAAAAAAGTGGCAACATGAGACTCTTACTTGAAGCTAGCGCAGTACAAGCGGGAGGTGAGAGTCGTGTTTGAGCTGATAGCTTTTATGCTTGTGGCTTTTGTAACTTGGCGCATTATTCGCTCAAACTACAACCAGCTTGCCCATTATTTAAATGCCGGCATGGATAATGAGGCGATTACGCACGAAAGTCAGTTGGAGCGGCTGCTCTCAGCGGCAGGACGTTATTATGATGAGCGTAAATGGGTCGCTGCCGAGAAGGCCTACTTAAAGGTGTTAAAGCTAGATCATAAAAACATCTTGGCATATCGTCGCCTTGGCATGGTGTATTCACATGTGCAAAATTATGAGGATGCCACGGAGTGTTTTGAAATGGTCGCAAAATCACAAAACACAGCTTCTGACTGGCAGAATTTAGCTACCGTATTGTATCGCGAGAAGGGCTATGAAGAGGCGATTGTGGCTATGGAAAAAGCGAATGGGCTAGAGGCATCGGTTAGTAGACTGCTGGCACTAGTAAGGCTCTATGAGGCGACAGGCAGAAACGATAAAATTGCTGGAGCACTAGATGAAGCCCGTCGGCTCGATCCTGATAGTTCAGCAGTGAAGAAGCAGGCTGCTCGATTTGCAGCGTAAGCATTGAAAATCATGAGCAAAAATGATAGACTAGGCTCTGTTTACTCGGAGTAAATGCACGCCCAAATAGCTCAGTGGTAGAGCGCTTCCATGGTAAGGAAGAGGTCCCGAGTTCAATCCTCGGTTTGGGCTCCAGATCAAGCATGCAGGGGTAGCGAAGCGGTCAAACGCAACAGACTGTAAATCTGTCGGCTTTATGCCTTCGGGGGTTCGAATCCCTCCCCCTGCACCATTGATGACGAACAGCCTCTTCGGAGGCTTTTTGCATCTGTAGAGATAAGGTTCTAACCTTATTAAGCTCCTTTGTAATATGCTCAGTTGAGTTTGCGACTGGATTCAACCATTTTACTGGTGTGATATGCAATTTTCCATCCAATAAGGTAGGGTTCTGACCAATAGCCAGTAGTATTTCTTTCTTTACCACTATATCTCCGTTAATGAACCTATTTTCAGCATCGCAGAGTGTGTGTAGGGTATTTGTAGCAAACTCATACCAGTTCTTAGTGCGGGCTGCAGTATTTGTTTGATCTTTCTGAAGTGTATTTAGTGCTGCTTTCAACTGTTCGCTTTTCAGTGAATATTCTTCAGTAGTTATAAGTTCTTTGGTTGCTAAATCTAGCAGTTTATCCAGTTGACGTTGAGTATCATGGATTTTATTGTCCTGTATCAATTGCACATGATTTCTTTCAGTCACTTCAGCTGCCGCCATATCCTTAAAGGCCTCTAGGGCCCAGTCAAATAGACGTTCGTCTAGCTGATATTTATCTAGTAGAATTGTCAGCTCCTTATATAGCTGCTCTTCTCTTACATATATACTTTTTTGGCTGCAGCCAGGTCGTTTACCAGTACAATGATAGTACGTATAAGGCTTTATCGTCCCGCACTTCATTTTCTTCTTTTTGGTTTGAGCGGTAATGCTGCATCCACATTCACCACAGCGAATTAGCCCACGTAGTGCAAATTCTTTCTTTGCTACCAATCGAGGAAGTCCTTTTCTACCTAGCAGTAGCTGAACTTGGTCATACTCTTCAATCGTAATCATTGCTGGATACTCAGATTTATACAGCTTTTCTGGGTCGTAAGGGTCTGGTATTAGTCCAGCGTATCGCACGTTTCGAAATATATTGTATAGAGATGTTCGAGAGAGTGGGCCCCCTCCAGTCCTTTTTCGCTTAAGGGTCGTATAGCCCCATTCATCATTGAGTATACGTAGAATTGCTTGGACGCTATATTCTCCAGTTAAATATAGGTCAAACGCCTTACGGATTAACGGGAATCGAGCTGGATCAATAATGGTTGTCTTATTCATGCGATCATTCAGGTAGCCCTCCATAGCTTTTCCTGTTAAGCCACCTAGCTGACGCTTTTTTTCATTGCCTCGTCTAATATCTTTACTCAGCTTTGCTGAAAAGTATTGAGATTGAGACATCGTCATCTGAAGCATCATGATGCCTTCTGGTGAGTTGTCAAAGCTGAAGCTCGCGAACTTCAGATCCTTAATTGTTCCTTTGCTAATACGATGGCTTATGGCAGCAGCATCTATGGCGTTTCGTGAAAGTCGATCTGGATGCCAAGCAATTATCCCATCAGCTTCGCCAGAATCTAACTTGGCCAAAACTTGATCAAAAATAGGCCTTTTCCCTGGCTCAAACGCACTTTTACTCTCATCGAGGTAGTCAATTATAGTAAGTTCGCCGAATATTTCATTAATCTTGTCTCGTTGAGCAGCTCTGGATAGAACTTGCCGTTCTTCATCTTCGGTAGACTTGCGTACATAAGCGATATACTTTAAATTACTCATAATTTCTCCAATCAAAAAGGACGGCTCGGCTGTTGAAACATCCAGTAGCACAAAGCCACTTTCCGTACCAAGCCGCCCTTAACGAGCGGAAATAAAAAGACTTCACGCATAATTACTGGGTGTTTCAACATAGCCATTATATCCGTTTATTTATCTTTCGGTAAGGGTACCCACCATGCATTCCTATATATCTTCATCGCGGAAGAACCACTTAGGAATGATGTGCTTTGTACGCTTATCGCCGCTCTGCGGCTGTTCTTGCGATACTAGTCCGCTATTCTCAAGCTGGGGCAGGATTTGTTTTCTTAGGTACTCATCGTTGTATGGAGCGCGCTCAATTTTGAGATAGTATTTACATACTTCTTGCCGTGTGACACCTTCACTGAACTCATAATTGTCTCCACGTTTTTCTAAATATGCTGGTAATATATATTGCTTGTAGAATGAGGTGGCAATAGGGCTAATATTAAGATCCTGGCTTTCTCGATAGTGCATCCAAAGGTTTAATCCCTGTTCAATGTCTATTTGTGACACGACAATTTTCCCATCAGAATCTTGTCTGTGCCAAATATTCAGTAGGGTAATAGCTTTAATGAGTTGTATCAAATGCCCAACATCTCTCATGTGTCTTGGCTTAAATCTATGGAAGCTCGCCATAAAACGTTTTTCTATTTCTCTAGTACTTGAGGGGTTTAGAGTTACATGATCTACTCGCTCACGCTTGATCGCGAGTATGCGATCTTTAAGTAACTTCCGTCTTGGATCGGAGTCAAGGTCTGTATGGTACTTTTCGGGGTTTGCGGCTTTTAGAGCTTGTAGATGCACAGCTTCGCTCAACTTCTCCTGGCTTACTTCAGGGCTTAAGAGTATTGCTCTGGTTGCTTCTTGTTCGTCTAGCCGCATATTGGCAGAGCAAAATATAGTGGCAGGGAAGCCCTCAAGAATTATATGTTCGACTCGATGGGCACCCTTTTTGTCTTTATTGGTAATACGGTGATTTATCTCCCAGCTGTCATGGGATAAAACGGATCGCAGTTTAGATTGCAGTATTGGGTTTGGGAGTTCGTAGAAGATAAGGATTTTCCGAGAGAGGTTAATGATTTTTGCATTTCTTTTCTCATCGATTTTGCCTGAACCGTGGAAAAAGGAAGTTGGGCTTGCACCATTTGATTCGATTTTATCGGCATCTGGAAATAGTTTAGCCACTTCGTTGACGATATATGTTTTGCCCGATGAGCTTGGTGCGTTATAGCTAACATTGATCTGATCTGAGAGGGTGTAAGCTGATAGGCATGCGAAAAAAGTTATAAGTTTGTTTTCTCGATCGAATTTGATAGTCATGGATAATATCTCAACTAGCTCATCTAGACTCATTTCACTAAAAGAGGAGGGGTTAATCGGTCTTGATCCAGCTGCGAGACTCACAAGCTTACTATCTGGACTGAGTAAATCATCGATATCTCCAAGTTCATGCTTGATGAAGTCAGTAATATCTCCACCTTTCCCTAAAACGGACGGCAACTGGACGTTCATAATCGATGCGTCGGGATGCGCTGCATGTAGCTTCTGAATTAAGGCTTCAGCTCCTTTTCTTCCTGGGTCATCATTATCCATAATTACATAGAACTCACGTACGAATGACAGTTGGTCTACCCACTGATCCTTAAAGGTACCTGCGCCAGCAGTTGAGCTAATCGCTGGAACGCCAAGGGATGACAAAAGCATGCAGTCAAATTCACCCTCACAGATAACTAGTCGTTCTGGCTGATCATTGATGATTTGCGCATTATATATGGCTGCTGATCCACCAGACGACTTATATTTGGGGCTAATGGAATTGGGCAACGATGGGTCTTTTCTCATTTTGATGAATAATATATCGTTATGCTGACTAAACACAGGAATGGTAATCCAGCCAACTCCAGATTGGTCTACCATAAAACCAAGTAATCGATCATTGATCTCTTCATCATGAAGAAGCCTATCTTTCACTAAGTAATCTTTTATATACGGAGGCAGGCCGAGGTGGTATTTGATTGCGGTTTGTTTCAGGTCATTCTTAGGATCACTCCCAATGGATTTAGCATCTATACCGAAGTGCTCCAATAGATCTTGCAAGCCGCCCTTTGCATAGCACTTATGACAGTAGTATGCGCCTGAATCTTTATTTACATACATATGAGCTTCTTTGCCCCTACTGTCATCGTCGCAATCACTAAACTGACATTTAATGACTAACTCGTTTTGTATTTCTTGGTACTCAATATGTTGGCTTTGTAGGATGCTCAACGGCGTTATTTTCATCTCTCTTTTCCTCCGAGGTATCCTTGAAAGTATTTAGATGCTTGGCTAACACGAAGCGCATTACTGCCAGGCCAATTTGCTGAGCCTCCAAGTCGGTTGCATCAATATCGTTTTGGCTTTTCAGTATGTGTTGAAGCTGAGTGATATTATCATCGCTAAGTTTCATAGCTTTCCCCGTGGCTAGGCTACGTCTGATACCTATTGTTAATAGGTAGTCCCCCGAGGAGATGACTATTTCTCAGGGGACTACCAATGTCATCTCAGATGCCATTAAAGCAGGTGGAAAACTAGTTGTATAACCAATCTAAGATTTGTTTAAAGTTCTTATTGGCTTATTGTTGTCGTAGTACTTCTCGAGATCTTCACGGCTCTGATACTTTTGATTGTCGCCGCCATAGTAGGGCAGTGTGCTGTTCTCATATAGCTCGAAAATTTTATTGAAAGTTAGCTTTTGTTGCCGAGCTTTGAAGATGGCATATATAAGTGCAGGGTCGTGTGGTGGCTTTCGCTTAGTTTGCTTAATCGGGAAGAGTGAGTCTCTCAAGTTTTTAAATTTGTTTAGCTCATCCTGTATTTCGACTAGAGGAGTATCTGGCTGAAAAACAATTGAATACTTTCCAGACATCGGATCAAACTCTAAGTTAGCTCCCGTGGTTTTACCCTCTATGTATATAGATTTAGATAATTTAAAAATGTTCATATCGGAAGTCGTGAGTGCGAAAGATCTGGCAAGCAGCTCGAATGCACAAGATTTCTGATACATACTTTGCTTATCGTCTTGATCAATCGAATTATAAGCATTAATAAACTCGGGGTCATTGAAGACCAAATACCTGTGCCAATCGCTCCTGTACTTTAAGCTTGGCATATACTGTTTATTGGGCTGTGGAGTCATCTCGAAGCAATGATATCAGCTTAAGGCTGGTCTTAACACCATATCAAGTATAATTGTATGCTTGGTTTACTGGGTATATAGTTAGATGTAGGAATAACTAGAATGTTTTTAATAAATCTGATAATCCTTGTAGTTCTAGAGTTTAGGTCTTTAGTACAGAAGAAGAAAAACCCAATTCAGCGAAAACGATTGAAAAAGGCTTACTTCTGGCTTTGGCTTCCAATAATTATCGTTTTGTCTTGCTTGTTATTATATGGCTTCACCAATGCGGTCATTGATGCTGATAGTGATTTGGGTGCGAACATCAGCACAATTCTGAACACAATACTGTTTCTCCTGGGCTTCATAGCGGCATTTATATTGCCGTTTTATAGCTGGTATGTAACCTACCAGGCACTACGTGAACTGAATGAGCCCTTGAAACAGCCTATAAGGGCATTATCACCAGAAGAAAAAAAGGTGGAGCGTTATTTACGTTTGATAACTCGGGCGGGAGATGGAAGTTATCAAATGGGGTTTGCAATAATTATTATATCGTCAGGGTTATTGTTGCTTTCAGGTCCTGAAGGGGGTGATTTGCCGAGCTATTTAGTTGCATTTATTATTATCTTGCTTCTAGGAACCTACTTCATAATGCTTGGACGTTCAATTCGCAGCAATAATCAATTCTTGCTAGCGAAACTGTGGATTTTGTTAATGTCTACAATTCTAGTTTCGGGAGGAATTATACCCTTGATAGTTTTAGTGTGGACGATAATTGCCATACACTCAGTTCATAAAATCAAAAAATTGGATGCCTCAGCTCTTGAAAAGAGAGTAGCTAAGCTGGATAGGGCAGCGGCTGCAGGCTTGACAGTGGATGAGAAGGAAATGCTAATTAGGCGCGGTTATTCGCATCGTCACAATGTAAAGAATGTTTTTCCAGAGGTATTAGAAAATCTTTCCAAGAGAGAGCTAGAATCATACCTGGAAGAAGGCATGAGGGTTAGTAACTATAGAAAACACGCGCTAAGCCCGACAAATGAAGAAAAGATCAGTGGAGATGAGTTACGGGTAAAGCTAGAAATAATTAAACTGGGATTTAAGCATGTGAATAATTTTTCTGTAGCTACTGAAGATATCGAAAAAATGCCAGAAAAGGAACTAGATAAATATTATCAAGCTGGATTGAGGATGCTGAAGTGACAGGTCTATTAATAGGTTTTATTGGTTGGGTCGTCGGTTTATTCTTATGGTCAAATATATTGGGAAGTATATTTGCAACACTGCCCCTTAGAAGGAAACTTCTTAGAACGGGGGAGATAAAAAAAATGAATTGGCCAGTTATTATAGTCCCAATTGTATGGTCTAGCCTTGTACTAATAGTCGTTTCTGCATTTTCTACTACGTTCATGTATGGTAGCTTATGGGCGGGGATAATGATCATATTTAGTGTTAATAAGCTTAAGGCGGAGGCTATTGAAAGTTATTTAGCAGGGGACGAGCGTAGAGATTATTTAGAGGGACAAGATGACTTTCAGGCGTCCAGCAAAAAGCACTCTTCCGAAGCTGTAAAAAATGATAATCTAAAAACTATCCGCCCAAGTGAAAAATTGCGTGACTGGGACACGATTAAGAAAGGACAAGGTAATGACAGATAAGGCAAGCAACAAAGACAAGATTCTTGAACACATGGAGTTTTTAGGTTTTGAAACCGAAGATATAGGCAAAAATAAAGGATCATTGTATTTTGCTGAGCGAGACCGTGGAGCTTCCTATCTATTAAATTTTAATGGCGATATGCTTACTGTCACGATGAGATGGTCGGGCTTCAACCCTAAGGCGCTAGGAAGTAAAGATTTTTTTAATGCAATAAATACGGTTAATCAAGCAGTATATAGTAAATGGTTTTATGAAGAGTCAAAGGATGATGGTGACCCTGAGGACCTTACGTTGGTAGTAGAGTCTGAATACTACGGATATGATAAAAAGATGTTCGGTGCATTTATCGAATCGATAGATAGAGATATATTGGCAAACCTGGGTGAGTTTTCTACATTTCGTAAGGGTGAATAGGAGGTAAGGATTACATCATGAATCAATCAGTGCCACCAGAGATCGAAGAGAAAATAAAAAGTTTAAAATCACAGTTTTATTCAAAAGGAAGCATAGTCAGAGCAATTAAGAAACAGGCTGGATCAAAAGAGAAGGCCCTTGAGTATATTAGTATTGTCACCAATGAAACGAAAAAAGAAGAAACGGATAATCCTTCATTAATTAAGGAAAAAGCTAATAGGGAATTGAAGGTTGGATTAAGTGCTTTTGCAATTGCAATTGTAATCTCATTTTTCTGGGCAGGCGGCTTCGCTTTCCTTATCGGTGGGTTTTTTTATACTCTGGTAGCTTTATATCACCAAATCGAGTATCGCAAAAAGATCAACAAGTGAAAGCTGTTTGTAGATAGATAGCATTCAGCGCTTAGATCTTGGTGGTGTATAATTCAGTGCATGGAAAACTCCTCTTTCCCCATGATTATAGTTGCGCTCTTCGTAAACATATTCTTATTGTTTCAGCTGGCTTTCACGGCTGGCCAACTCTCTAAGATGCAACCCGATAGAAAGAGGCTCGTAACCAGCATGTATAGGTGGTTGTGGTCTCCTTTTATAATGTTTGGCCTTACAGTGGCACTGTATGCTCTAATCAACTTTATACTTGGTCAAAATAGTAGTGAATCAGCTGATTCACGAGCTCTGATGGAGAACATTGCAGCAATAGCAAATATGATTTTATTTCTTTTGGGTGGCTTCTCGATTTGGGTATTGCCATTACTTAGTTGGGTAGCGTATTACAATAAAAACAAGCAGTTAGCCAAGATGCCAAAGAGTCGTATTAGCAACTCTTCGACTGGCTTGATAGATAAGAAAAATACTGCTACAGAAAGCGGTCCGCATAACGATGAAGACCTAGCGAAGATGAGCGTTATTCGCCTAGGATTTCGAGAGGTGAATAAAATTAATATCTCTGATGATGATATTCAAAAACTGCCACAAGACACCCAAATGAAATACTATAAAAAAGGGTTAAAAAAGCTGAGTGAGTCGCTGGATGAGTAGCAGTGTTCATATGCGAATGTCGTATATATCCAATATTTTTTATTTACATTTATCAAGCACTAGAGAGAACGCGCTATGAAGGGCCAACGAGTAAATATTGAAAAACTTGAGGCGGAAGTTGCCGAGCTGAAAAGGAATTCGGATCCCAGAAAATCTAGCAGGACAACAAAATTTTACCAGATCGGCTTTTATGTATTACTAGTATCTTTGTTGGGTTTATCGGTATACACTGTCAGACTCCAGAAGACTGGACTGGACCAGCTATCTAAGATAACTGCGGAAAAAGAAAAGGCGACAGCGGAGAACGAACAATTAATAAAGACAGTGGATGCTAGGAATAATTTAATTGCCAAATATGGTACGGAGCTGGCCGACCTTAAGAAGGGTTACTGGCAGCTACTAAATGATGCAAACACTAAACCAACCAGCACTTCTCAAGCCCAACCGAGTTACACGGCTCCATTACAACTACAACCCTTGCCTAGTCCATCACCTGTACCGTCCACAACCTGTAACTCCACCTATAATCCGTTTGGGGGCTGGACAACTACCTGCAGATGAACACCCCCCGTCACAGCAGCTCTTAATAGCTACTCCTCCAGTCTATATATAAGCGGAGCGGAAGGAGTATCTTTAACTGCGGGTGGCTATACCAATAACGCATTTAGTATACGATTTGAGTATATAGGGGTAGAATTCAATTAATGGCACGAGGTCGGAAAAAGCATAAAGCAACAATATGGCTAATGTTGGTATTTCACTTAATATTAGTTATGACACTATACACCATATGGTATAGTTTTGTGCTTCAACCCAGAGAAGTTGCTCAAATGAATCAACTGTACGCCAGCTCTCTTACTACTGACCCTGATGAATATGAAACCCCAGATGATAAATCCATATCATCTCAACCTATAGCTAGTCTAGAGAAAGAGGCAAGTAGCCAAGTCTTAGAGAAGCAGGACAAGGCGATAATTGATCAGTCTCTGCCCGATTCTTCTGCGGTCGTCAAAAACGTTGTGGATGGCGACACGATAACAGTGGTCTCAGATGGCGTAACCTATAAGGTTAGGTTGCTAGGAATCGACACTCCAGAGACAAAAGATCCTCGGAAGCCAGTGCAGTGCTATGGGTTTGAAGCTTCTCGCAAGATGAAAGAGCTCGTAGAGGGTAAGCCAGTTGTATTGGTAGTAGATGAGAGCCAGGGCGATAAAGACAAATACGGTCGCTTGTTGCGGTATGTATATCTAGCCGATGGAACTTTAGTCAATGCAGTAATGGTCGAGGAAGGTTATGCTTTTGCGTACAGAAAATATCCTACTGCTAAGCTAAATGATTTTATAAGCTTGGAGCAACAGGCAAAAGATGCTACTAGAGGGCTTTGGGCTGCAAACACCTGTAACGGAAAGGTAGATAGATGAACGCTCAAAGTAAAAGACCTTGGTACTTACGACCTGCAGGGTTCATAGCTGCGATCGTCTTTTTCCCGCCATTTATTCTCTGGTATTTATGGATCGTGTCTTTGCGGCCAACTTGGCAAAAAGTATCGTTGAGCGTATTGTCTGCCATCATGATGCTTTTCTATCTAGGTATGTTCGCAGGGTCTTCTCCAGATAGTTTTAAGGAATATACAGATTTCGAGACAGTTGGATATGCGACTGAAACAGTAGATGACTCGAACCTAGAAGAAGGCACAACGAAAGTTTTACAGGAAGGTCGTGAAGGGAAGAAAGCAGTTACATATAGAGTACTAATATCGG
Source organism: uncultured Candidatus Saccharibacteria bacterium (assembly GCA_964583675.1). Lineage (GTDB taxonomy): Bacteria > Patescibacteriota > Saccharimonadia > CAILAD01. Next base: position 49,498 of record CAZOVH010000002.1, on the reverse strand, counting down.
GTGGAGTTGAAGAAGAAAAAGAAAGAGTAGGTGAGGTCATTGTAGAGCAGCCCTCGGTAAAGCGTATTGCTAAGGGTACTAAGGTTGCAGCTGTAGTAACGCCAGCTGCAACTCCTACTCCTCAAGCACCGCCAGCCCCAGTTACCCAGCAGCCAGCGACACAGCCCAAAGCTCAAGTACCAGCGGGAAATTGTGATCCAAACTACAGTCCCTGTGTCCCGAATGTTTCATACGATCTCGATTGTGGAGACATTGGTTTCAGCGTAACTGTTATCGGTGTCGATAAGCATCGCTTTGATAGAGATGGAGATGGATATGGCTGTGAGTCATATTAATTCGACCTTAGTATATTGGTGATTAGAATGCAGTAGATATTTGAAAAGAAAATCATGCATGATAGAGTAAGCAATGAAATTGTAAATTATAGGAGTGTTGTATGAATAAGAAAGTACTAGTAGGCGTGGTAGTTTTGGTGGTAGTTGTAGCTGCGGTCGCGGGGATGTACTACTTCAATACAAATAATAATAGCGTGCAACCTCGCTCTGTAACTACAGATCAAACTCAAAACGAGGCAGAAAATAAGACTGGTAATGAATTAGTACAAGATGTATTAGATAAAGTAAAAGCTGAAACCCCAACAGTTCAATCTGTTTATGTTGTAACTGAGGCTACAGACTCAAACAACTTACTTGGTAAAAAGGGTGAGTATCAATACGCTGGGAGCTTCTATGACACACGTACTGGCTATCAGCCTGTCGACGAGAATGGAAACCAAATAGACATCAGTAAGGATAATTATGGGACAGATGCTGGTGGCACAATAGAAGTATTTGCTTCTGGGGCAGATGCAGCAACAAGGGGTGAATATCTTGAACAATTCCAGACAGGGGCAATTAGTGCAGGCGCTTATAAGGTGAATGGTAATGTAGTTTTGCGTGTATCTAGCAACTATACTGCGACCCAGCAGCAGGAAATGCTAAAAGTTATGGAGAGTGCACTGTAGCTACGGCTCTGTAGTTATTATATAGATGGAAGTTGACCAACGGATGAGGTTTGAGTAGTGATGATTACAATTAGGTACCCATAATAAAAAGGAGTTTTAAATGGAGTTCGTATTGGCAGTAGTAATCGTTTTATTGGTTATTTGGCTATATAAAACTGATCAAAACCTCACTAATAATGCACGAGCAGACGTAAAGCTAGAGGAGGCAGTCAGGTTGCTTGGTGGTGACCAGGAAAGTATAGAGGATGATATTGAAAATATTAAAGAAGAGCTAGAAAGCTTGCAGAAGCAAATAAATGCCCTAAAAAATTCTAAGAGGTAAGGTATCTTTTAGAATAGCGATATGATTGATAGTCTTGTTATCAACCTACCTTTCAAGTTTGAATATAGTTCTAATCTTCAATCTATTTTGATTATTAATATCCTCAATTACGTATGGCACATATAACCTCAAAAAACCTAACAAAACATAACAAAATATGAAAGTGGCTACTTAGCACAACTACATATAAAAACATACACAATAAGCTAGTCTACTTTACCGATATAGGATAATGGTAATTGAAAGATATCATTCAATATATAGGAAAGGGTAGGGGGTACAAATAATCTGTTGCGCCATATCAGGTTAGGTTATAGAATAGTTGAGTAGCAAAGTTCTAACTTCGGCTAGGATGCTGCACCAGCCCGCGTAGCTCAATTGGTAGAGCAACGGTTTTGTAAACCGTAGGTTATGGGTTCGAGTCCCTTCGCGGGCTCCATTTTATTTAGGAAGCATAAGTGCTATAATCCATGCAGATGCGTCTTCCGCTTAATGCAATACATTGGTATGTAGCTTTGCCACTTTTAGCCTTTGTGGCATATAAGAGCTTTCAGTCTCAAAAAAGTGGACCTAATCTACTGAACACTTTTTTTGGTCTAAGTGCCATCACATTCTTTTTTTCACTAGTTTTCTACGGAATTACTCCACTAGTCGTTCCTGAGACAAGCATACTGCTTACGTATGCTACTATTATTGGTGATGCTCTGCAATTTCTGGCGTTGTTCTGGATCTGGTTGGCTGTCGCTCGTATCTATTTCCCAGACCGCAAGGGTGTTATGTATGTTGTCGCGGCCCTGGATGCAATTGTTATTTGTATCGGCATGTGGTTTTCCGTTCAGGAAAATCTGGCAAACCCAGTAATTATGCAGTATGTTAATGGGGCCTGGCAGATAGAGTTTGCTTTTTCTCGAGGGTATCAGCTCGTTACAGCGGTTCAATATCTTAGTTTACCCTTGATTGCTGCTCGCTTTCTTGCACAAGGGTGGGGAACTCAGGACGTTGCAAAAAAAATTCGATTATTTGTGTTAGCAATCTTGTTTTTGATAGTTGGTGGACTTTATGTCTTAAGGCCTATTTTTGATTTTAGTGCGAACCTTAACAGCACTTCTTACGTCTTGGCAGCCGCCTTCTTGCTTGGCGTTGTGTTCTTATTCTCAGCATTTTGGCTGCAGCGTAGAAGACAAGGAGCTGCGTGAGTAATTTTCCAGCGAATTATGTTCATGCGCTTTTAGCAGTCCCGCTATTTATTGTCTTCGCAATTGCCAGCATTCGCTCCTATGTGAAAACTAAAAATAAAGTTACGCTGTATTTGGGTGTCGCGGTGGTGTGCTATACGGTTACGCTCTCACTTTCGGCCTTTCCAGCGGTAATTACACAGAACACGAAAGTTCTGACGCTAGCGATGATGATTGGTTCATTCTTTGAGCTGATTGCAGGTGTCACGCTCTGGGTGTTAGTTGCACGTCTCTATGCACCTAAGTCAGATTTTGCCCGCGGCGTAATTGTTTCATTAAGCGTCGTAGCTGCTCTAGCCGCGGCGTATTTAGCGCTTCGAGACTTGATGCTTATTCCGGTAACTCTAGTGCAGGATGGAGCTACATACATATTGTATAGCCCAGTTTCTCGAGTATACACAAGCGTTCTATCTTTGCAGTATATGAGCAGTTTATTCTTGTCGATCGCGTTTTGGCGTCAGAGTAGGGCTGTGAGTATACAGCGCGATAAAGTTCGACTGAGGGTGCTAAGCGTGATGTTCGCCGTCGTATTTGTCGTTCTTGGCTTACTGCCATTCAGCAGCGCTGGTAGCGATGGAGTTTTGACAATTGCACAGTCCATACAGCTTATGGTAGGTATTTCACTCTTAGGTATATTTATGGCTATTACATTCTTCATCCGGCCCGACAAGAAGACTTAGTCGAGTATATTTTCTACCTCTTTCTTGACGACGTTCTTTTTATCAATATCTTGTACCGCAACGACTGGTAGGCTCAGGGTAAAGACGGAGCCTTTTTTTGGTTCACTTCGGAAATCTATTTGAGCACCGATACGTCGAGCAAGCTTGGCCGTAATGTAGAGCCCAAGACCAGTTCCGCCAGTTTGGCGGGTAAGTGGATCTTCCGAACGCCAGAATTTATCAAAAACTTTCTCATGTTCACTCTTAGAAATACCTATACCGGTGTCGGCAACACTAATCCTTAGGAGCCCATTCTCACCATGGGCCACTACGGTTATGCCCCCGGCTTGAGTATATTTAATGGCGTTAGTGATGAAGTTTTGAAGAATTTCCTTTAAATAAAGGCGAGAAGTGGTAACCTTGGGGAAGTTTTGATCGGCATCTAGTTTGAGATACAAAGATTTTGCCTCAGCTTGTGGGCGATACGTACTGGCTAGCTCCGTTAGAATATCTCCAATATCAAAGGTTTCGAGTTCCATCTCTTTATCGGTTCTTTCTGCGCGTGAGAGAGTGGAGAGATCATTAACCATATCTGACAGAAAAAGCACTTGCTTGTGAGCCTTATCAAGGGCAGCGTGCACTTCTTCAGGTTTCTTATCAGACTTTTTAACAAGAAGTTCGGCCATCGACACATTGGCTTCGGCAATAGTAATTGGAGTGCGTAGTTCATGGCTAACCACTGAGATAAATTCATCACGCTCTTCATCCAAGCTCTTTTGTTGAGTTATGTCGCGTAGTAGTAAAGTGAAACCTTGCTTCTTGGAAAGAGCCGATTGGAGAGAAGTACGACTGATATTAAGTTCGAGAGCGACTTCATCATTTTCGCCAAAGTGTAAAAAGACATCAGAACGCTTTTGCAGGTAACGAGTTTCTTGCGAGATCTGCAGGGCACTAATCGGGTGCTTTTGTGCATCATACAAGTGTACGACCTCGTCTATATTTTTCCCAGCCAGCTCCACATTGGTGTCTAGAAGGTCCATAGCCGCAGCGTTATAGATATTGATTGTGCCTTTTTCATCCATAGCCAGCACGGCTTCACTCATGCTATTTATTAGGTTGATCATGCGTTCGTGTTCGTATTCGGCATGAATAATTTTTTCAGAAAGCTCAAGTCTTTTCGTGCGATTACCGAGCATGACGCGACTTAGCATAAGAATAATAACTGAAAGCACAACAAACCAGGTGATGGCGCCCCAAAGTTCGTCGGTCGTTACCGGCTTGTATTGGTACCAGGTACCGGCAGCAATCGTCAAAAGTAGCCCAGTAAGACTTACATATATGCCTTTCGCTTGGTAGTAATACTCACTTAAATAGGCCAATATAGTCCAGATAAGCAAGTAGTAAGATAGCGTAGGCACAATAAATATGAGGGAAGCGGCTAGGAGAAAGTGATACAGGAGGAGGTACACTCCATGACGTTTGACAAATTTGAGTGCCGGAATGCTATGACTGAGCGAGAAGAGTAAGCTGCCAGCCAGGATTCCGCCAATGACCCAGGGATTGGTGGAATAAGTTTTACCAAGTAAAAAATCCAACAGAATAATTACTACAATTGTGAAGACGAGTGGCCCGGCAATTTTGGCTTCTACAGTGTGTTCATTGAGCTGTTGGTTGATTTCTTCGCTGCTCATGCTAGGTATTATAGCTGTTATGTTGTGTATTTAGCCAATAAAAAAACCACCATGATGGTGGAAGTTTGGCAGGGGTGGCAGGAATCGAACCCGCGGCCTTCGGTTTTGGAGACCGACGCTCTAGCCAGCTGAGCTACACCCCTTTATAGCAATAGCCGTAATTATAGCAGATTCCAGATAGGAACGGTAGACAATTCGCGCTATAATAGAAGGAGGTAATGGGAGAAAAAACTATGACAGAACATGACAAGAAAGTGTATGTATTAGATATCGAAGCTGAGACGAAGAATAACACAAATTTTCGTACTACTCTTTGGACTGGTGAATATACTCAACTCACAGTGATGTCGATTCCTGCGGGCAGTGAAATTGGCTTAGAAGTTCACGGTGATGTAGATCAGTTTCTGCGAGTAGAGGCTGGTGCCGCTAAGCTTGTAACTGGCGCAACCAAGGAAGAGGTAGCAGATACTGCCGAATTACAGCCAGATCATGCAGTACTGATCCCTGCTGGTACTTGGCACAACGTAGTAAATATTGGCGACAGTGACTTAAAGGTGTATTCGCTCTACAGTCCTGCTGAACATGCACCAGGCACGATCCATAAAACTAAGGAAGAGGCTGATGCTGCAGAGGCGCTGGAGCACGGCGAAGCTTAGTTGACAGTGAACTGGTTCTGGATAATTGCCTCGATTGTAGTACTGAGCTTTGGCTTGGGTGCTTTTCTTGGAGCTCCCTGGGTGCCGGCTTTTCGCCAGGATTTTGATGAGCTATTCGATCTGGCCGGCGTGAAAAAAGGCACAAAGTTTGTGGACTTGGGTTGCGGCGATGGAAAAGTACTCGCAGCTGCAGCTCGACGAGGAGCAATCGTAACTGGATTTGAAGTAAATCCGCTCTTGTGGTTGATCGCTCGTGTTAGGCTTCTGCGCTATGGTAAACGCGCCAAAGTTTACTTGCGTAGTTTTTGGGCGGTAGATATCGGAAAGTTTGATGTGGTGTATTTCTATCTAATTCATCATCATATGCCGCGGATGCGTGCGCAGCTGATACGTCAATTAGAGCCTGAAGCAAAAGTGATCTCATATATGTTTGCTTTTGAGGGGGTGGCTCCAGTCAAAACCACTCGCAATAGCTTTTTGTATGAGCTGGCAAGCTTTGGTAAAGTAGAAGAGTAACCTTTGAGGAGGAAAATATGACAGAAGTAACCGCCAAGCCTCTTGGTTATAGCGAATTACCCGGTATAACGGAGAAGCAGCTCGCTGAGCACTATAAGCTCTACGAGGGATATGTAAAAAAATACAATGAACTTTCAGCGTTAGCTCGTAAGGTAGATCCAGCCGCTAGCAATGGTACCTATGCGGAAATTCGAGAAGTAAATCTCGAAAAAGTATTTGCGCTCAACGCTATTCGTTTGCACGAAGCCTATTTTGAGAATATGACTGCCGAAACACAAGAGTGCAGTGGTGATATCGCGCAACTTATCGAAAAGCAGTGGGGAAGTATTGAGGAGTGGGCGACAGATTTTGCTGCCCTCGGACTTTCGGCCCGTGGATGGGTAGTGCTTGCCTGGGATTATGAAAACCAGCAGCTCGAAAATTACATCTGCGATGCTCATAACCAAGGAGGCGTATGGAATACTCAGGCACTCTTAGTGCTTGACGTGTATGAACACGCCTACTTCCTCGATTATGCTACGGCTCGTAAGGCGTACATTGATGAGTTTATGAAGCTTATTAATTGGCAAGCTGTAAACGCTCGTTTGGCAAAAACAAGTAAGTAATTTTAACCAGGAGAATTATATGATTCAACTCAATAAACCAGCACCAGAATTTTCTGCCAGTGTCTATCAAAAAGGACTGTCAGAAGATTATAAAGAAGTGAGCTTAAAAGATTACGCCGGCAAGTGGCTTGTGCTCTTCTTTTATCCACGTGATTTTACCTTTGTGTGCCCAACAGAAATTGAAGGATTCCAAAAACATTACAAAGAATTCCAGGAAGCAGATTGCGAAGTTTTAGCAGCTTCAACCGACACTATTCAGAGCCACAAGGCTTGGTTTGAGCGCGACCTTAAAGATGTAGAGTATGCAATTCTGGAAGATCCTTCACATAAAATCTCTAGGGCATATGAAGTGCTGGATGAGGACAATGGGCAAGCCGAGCGAGGTCTATTTATCATTGACCCAGAACAAAACGTACGTTACGTAGTACTTTCAGATGGTAATGTTGGGCGTTCTGTTACTGAAACGTTGCGCGTAGTAAAGGCATTACAAACTGGTGGTCTTTGCCCAATTGATTGGCATCCGGGTGAGAAGCTTGTCGAGAAAAAATAGGGTATACTAGCTAGCATAAGAAGTTTAGAGATAGATGCCGCCGACCACACCACAGCAACCAGAGCCTCAGCCTGCGCAACAGCCACAAAATGTTGCGCCGACTGGCTTTGGTGCGGGAGTGGCCGCTGCTGAACAGCAGAAGGTGCAGAATAACCTCAAAACAACCGAAGATAAGTATAAGCGCACCAAGACACTTCTCTACATCGTGATTGGTCTCGGTTCTGTAGCGCTGATTGCGGCAATTACGTTTGGCGTCCTCTATGCGAATGCTTCAGTTGCAAACTCAAAAAAGTATGATGAAGGCTACGGTGTTGGGGCTGAAGAACAAAAGAAGAAAGATGAAGACGAAGCCATTAAGGCCAGTTTGAGCGATACTCGTGATTATATAGCTCCAGAAGAACTCGGCGCATTTCAGATGCGTATACCGAAGAGCTTTAGTATATCTACGTCAAAGAACGGTAAAGACCAGCTTATACTTTTGGCACATCCAGACAAAGTAGATACAAATGCTAAAGAACTGGCAATTCGAGTGACGGTGCGGGATGAATTATTTACAAAGGCACGCGAGAAGTATGATCGTGATGCTAAAGAAAAACGTAATGGTATTGAGTCGAGCGAAGAAATTAAAGTTTCTGATCGAGACGCTGTGCGCTACGTTGGAAAAATCGATCGAGCAGAGAAGGTAGGCACTCTCGTCTTGGTGAAATATCTAGATAAGACAATCCTCTTTAAGGCTGATAGCAATGAAAATACCACACTGTATGAAGCCTATAAAAACACCCTCAATAGCGTTATTCTCCCATAGTTACTGCTAAAAGTAGTACATGCTTGCCGCCAGCCTCATGCCGCAGGTAAGCTAAAACATATGGTGGGTGATGAAGAGCGTGCAAAAAAAGTGCTAGTTGGTTATGTTTCAGCGCAGCTACAGTCTGGGCTGGCTGCAATGGAGGCAGCCTTGCAGTTGCGTGATGTAGAGCTTTCATACCGCGCCGCACAGAACTACATGTCGGTAGCGGATGTCTCACGGGAGCTCTATTGTGACTATGAAGATTTTGGATTTCGTAGTACAGAGCAGAACCATAGTTGGGGACTACTTATGCAGGAGCTACAGCGCGATCCAGATGTAATTATTCAGCGAAAAAAACGGCTTCCATATGTTCAGGGTAATGCTCGAGTTCAGCTCGAATTATTGCGTGAAATCCGTGCAGTAATGCATGTAGCACGCTGTAGTGTGGGTTTCCGGAGGCGTGGGGAAGAGCTCATCGTCTCATTACGGGGCGGTGATGAATTGCCGAGCGAATTGACGATTGCCGGTAGCCGTCATGCGTTATTCGCCGCGGCTAGGCAGCCATCACTGGCAGCAATACGGGGCTATATTTTAGCTCGTCGAGGACATTCGGCAGGCGTGCGGATTGTGGTGGTTGGTACGGCTATACATATGCATTTTCAAATTTTCCGTCAGCTGAAAATGCCATTTTAAGGAGATCTAAGCTGCCAGTGATACAATAGTGAGGATGAAAAAACCTACGGTACTGCTTGTTGATGAGGATGAGATCTTCCGCACCGTGTATGCGAGAGCCCTAGAAGCGGCTGGATATGAGATAGCGCATGCAGATGGTGCTAGTGCGGCGTTAGCTCAATTAGATGCGCTCGAGATAGATGCAGTGGTTTCGGAAGTACTCTTGCCTGGCAAAAACGGACTCAAGCTTTTAAAAGATATCCGTGTACGCACGCAGAGTAATGCTAAGCCGATTATTTTATTAACAGTATTGGAGGCTGCAGACATTGGTTTGTATCAAAGTTTGCAGCAGACATTGGGTGTGCGAGCCTATTTAGTAAAACAAAAATCCACACCAGATGAGTTAATCGCGGCTGTAAATTACAGCTTAACGACCCCATGAAGGGGCATTTTCGAGGCAGGGCAATTATATTGTCGCGTCGTGATGTTGGTGAAGCCGATAGGATTTTGCGCGTTTTTTTTGAAGATCGCGGACGCGAAGCCGTTTCAGCTCGGGGCGTACGGAAACCGCAAGCCAAGCTGCGAGGTATGTTGGAGCCAACTATGGAGGTAGAGCTACAGTGCGTTGAATCAAAGGGCTTATCAGTAGTGACTGGCGCGACGTTACTCGAGCCACATGAGCCTCTCATGCATGATTATGATGCACTAGTAGCCGCGCAGGGTATTTTGGAGGTCACCGAAAAAACATTGGCCGAGCACAGCTCCGAGCCATCCTGGTATGGGTTTTTGCGCGCTGCACTTGGTATTATGTCGGCTCATCCTCAAGATGCGAACGTGCGGCGGCTAGTTTGGGTAACGGCCCTGATTAAGAATCTGCATAATCAGGGCATATCTCCAGTCCTGCAACCAGACTTGCGCTACCTGCAGATGCGGGAAGGAGTTTTTAGTAGCTCCGATGGCGTTGAGTTGAGTGCGGCAGCTGTTAAGCTGTGGCGAGTCTGTCGTGACTATGGAATTGAGCAGTTGGTGCAGATTAACGGGGTAGAGGAGCCTTTGGTTGAGTTAGAGCCGATTGTTCAGGCTTTTTGGAGCATGCAAACAGGTGTTGAACGACTGCGCTCACGCTCACTGACTGGTTTCTAAATCTGGAAAATCTGATATAATAAGTCGCATTATGGCAGAAAAAAACCAGCGACTCACATTAGAAGAAATCACCAGTTTTGCGAAGCGACGGGGCTTCGTTTTTCAGGCAAGTGAGATTTATGGAGGCCTAGCTGGTTTTTGGGATTATGGACCGTACGGCGTGGAGCTGGTTAACAATTTAAAGGGTGCTTGGTGGAAGGCGTTTGTGAATCGCCACGCCAATATTCATGGGCTCGACAGTGCGATTATCCAGCATCCTAAGCTGTGGGAGGCGAGCGGTCATGTGGCAGGGTTTGTAGACCCAATGATTGATTGCAGGGCCTGTAAACATCGTTTCCGTGCAGATCACGTCGCTGGAGTTGATTCGACCAACCTGGATGAACTCGCCAAGTTACTAGAGGGAAAGGCATGTCCGAATTGCGGCAAAAAGGACTCTTTTACACCACCCCGACAATTTAATATGATGCTCACAACCCATTTAGGAGCAGTGGTGGATGACTCTACTAGAGCTTATCTCAGACCAGAAACTGCTGGTGGAATCTATGTAAATTATGAAACTGTACGTGAGACTACACGTGCAAAGATTCCTTTTGGTATTGCGCAAATAGGAAAGGCGTTTCGCAATGAAATCACCCCGCGTGACTTTATTTTTCGAGTGCGCGAATTGGAGCAGATGGAGATGCAGTATTTTATTGCGCCAGATACACGCAAGGAAGAATATGAGAACTGGCGCACTACCACACGCAATTTTTTGCTCGAAGATGTTGGTTTGCAGGAATCGAGTCTGGATTGGCATGAGCACGATGAGGATGAGCGCGCTCATTACGCGGCTGCAGCTCACGATGTGTACTTTGCATTTCCACATGGTTCTAAGGAGCTGGCAGGTATACATGATCGCACCGACCACGACCTGAAGGCGCACATGGCAGCGAGTGGTAAAGATCTGACGTTCTTTAACCAGGAGACTGGTGAGCGCTACGTGCCTAACGTAATTGAGTCATCAATGGGCGTCGGACGCTTATTTATTGCTGCACTCACAGATGCCTATAGCGAAGAAGAGGTGAATGGTGATACGCGCGTGGTGTTGCGTCTTAAGCCAAGCATCGCGCCAATTAAGGTGGCGGTCTTACCACTCTCGAAAAAGCCAGAACTATCAGGCTTGGCACAAGAAGTATTTAGTCAGCTTGCCGATAGTTGGCGCTGTGAATATGACGATACTCAGTCGATCGGTCGCCGCTATCGTCGGCAGGATGAAATTGGCACGCCACTGTGTGTGACGGTAGATTTTGAATCTCTTGAAGATAAGGCTGTAACGGTTCGTGAGCGCGACAGTATGAGCCAAGAGCGTGTCTCAATCAGTGAGCTCACTAGCTATATTGAAAAATTTTACCGCGAAAACTAGCTAAACTTTAAAGAAGATACCAACCGCTGCCCCAATGAGCGCGGCAGTTCCACCAACTACCAGTACTTGTATACCGCTTTTAAGTATATTGCGTTTTGTTAGAGCACCTTTCATGAGGCCTAATAGGAAAAGGCCCACGAGCGCTGCTGCCATCGAAACGTATATAGCGTAATTTATGGGGAAGAATAGAATCGGTAATATTGGGATCATGCCGGCTGCAAAATAGGACACAAACATAATCGCACCACCAATTATCGGGTTGGAGTGTTGTTTTGATCTGTTTAAATCTTGCTCAGTCTCTTCAGATAAAAATTCTCCGGCGGCCATCGAGATTGCCTCAACTGCCACAGCCACGAATCCAGCTAGCAAGATGAACCGAACTTCCTGGGTACCTACTGAGATCCCGGCAATGAGGCCTGTGGTGGAGACCAGGCTGTCTTCGATACCAAAAAAACTTGATCGTATGTAATTTGATCTAATTTTCTGTTTTGCACGGTGTTTTTTGTGTCGAGGCATGGTTGTTACGCTCTAGTATTACATATTCTTGTGGATAACACCAAAAAACTTATGTAAATGTGTTGACGTGGGTATTTGTGGGTAATATAGTTATGGTAGTGGGTAAGTGTGATACTGCTTCACACAACGCAAATGACGAGGAGCACAATGGGACCCATGGATTACTTCGAACGACGCCTTGACACCAAGAACCGACTCACAATCCCGACAGCTTTACACGAAGAGTTTGGCGGGGAAGTGGTAATAACCCGGGGCTTTGGTCAGTACCTTCACGTGTATCCAAAAAAGATTTGGGATCAGGAAATGGAGCAAGCATTGCGCGGTGACATTCTCGATGAGAGAATTGCCGATCTCAATGTAAAATTCCGTACTGGTCGAGTAGAAGCCAAGCTTGATTCTAAGCAAGGCCGCATTACTCTCGAACCCCATCATCTGGCTTATGCCGGCATAGGTCGCGATATTGTCGCTGTCCGCGCTGGTCGCTACTTTCGCATTACGGCTAAGTAGCATCTAGATGAGGGGATTTGAGACAATTCAAATCAGAACTTTGAAATAGACATAAAAATAAAAATCAGGTTAGCTATTTGGCAGTCAACGGCGCTTTCAGTCGTCTCGGCGTATCCAAATAGAGACATGTACATTCTTGTTTTTCAAAAACTCCACCTCACAAACTTTCAACTCTTTGAACATACAGTTCAAAACAAGGACTAATCACATGACTGGTCCTTGCCACATCCACTAAATTAGTGGAACACACCTCACAACTTTCAAAAATAAAAACACATATAGACAGTTGGCTGCTAAATAGGTAACCTTGACATCATGACACAGCGACACATTCCTGTATTGCAGCAAGAAGTCTTGGAAGTACTGAAACCGACTGAAAGCGATACCTACGTTGATTTAACGGCGGGATTCGGTGGGCACGCTAGTTTGGTGCTTGATAAGCTTGGCCCGAAAGGGCAGGCCTATCTTGTGGACCAAGATCAAGTAGCTCTCCAAGCACTCCATAATAGCTTCAAAGGTGATGCTCGTGTCCATGTATACCGCTCAAACTTTGCGGACATTGACTGGAAGAGTATTCCGAGTCCAAATATGGTTTTGGCCGATCTTGGTGTGAGTAGTGCGCAACTAGATGACAGCGAACGGGGTTTCTCGTTTCAACAAGATGCTCCGCTGGATATGCGCATGGATCAAACCAAAGGGCAGACAGCTGCAGAATTACTTGCTGAGCTAGATGAGCGAGATATCGCCGATCTGCTCTGGCGTTATGGAGAAGAGAAGCGCTCTCGCCACATTGCACGGGCAATTGTTCAGACGCGGGCGACTCAATCAATCCAAACAACACTGCAGTTAGCTGACATTGTAAGAGCTCAGTATCCCAAGGGTTACCATCGGATTGATCCTGCTACCCGCACCTTCCAAGCCCTGCGAATTTCCGTCAATCGCGAACTAGAAGTAATCGATGCGATGCTCGATGCTGCATTGGAGGCCTTAGCCCCGGGCGGGAGATTGGCAGTAGTTAGCTTTCACTCGCTAGAAGATCGCATAATTAAGCGAAAAATGCGTGACATTACGCGTGATATATGCGATACTATTACAGGACAAGCATTACAGGAATCACAGTTTAGCTTGGTTACCAAAAAGCCGCTCACTGCGGCACCCAATGAGATTGATTACAATCCACGCGCCCGGAGTGCAAAGCTCCGAGCCGTCGAAAAGAAAAAATAACACAAAAAAAGGAGGTCTTATGACCGTATCAGTACGAAATATGAGCCCACGCGCTACCCGACTCAAGGTTCGCGTAATCAAATAATTGCAATCAGGGTGTAACAGCCCTGATTCACTGTATTCTAAAAAACAAACACAAAAACACACCAAAAATACAAAAAGGAGACTACATGTACCCAAGTACTTCTCGATTAGTGCGCAATCAAAATCTTACTCGCGTTGAAGCTCGTGTGCAGGCTGGACCGATATCTGTTTCATTTATGTTGATTGCACTTGTGGTGCTGCTCTCACTTTTGTATCTCAATCAAGTATCTAAATCTTCGACTCTTAATTATCGTCTTTCTACCCTGGAAGCGAAGCGAAATTCTCTTCAGGCAGAGAAGGAGCAGCTCCGTATTGATGCCGCTCGTTTACAGTCTATTGCTGAGGCACGTAACTCACAGGTTGCACAAGCCATGACACCAGTGCAAAATGTAAGTTACGCACAGCGTTAGCATTTTTAACTTTTAGAAGTATTTCTTAGGAGGGTGTACTGCGCAGCACACGACAACGTACTGTCGTTTATGGAATGAGCAATATCCGGCTCTATGTCTTAGCCGGAGTATTTTTGTTGCCAGCAATTATCATCTTTGGCCGTTTGGTGACGGTACAGATTTTTAAGCACAATTTTTATGCCGAAAAAGCCTCGGCTCAGCAATCTCGACAATTTGAAATACCAGCTAGTCGGGGTGAGCTGTATGTTGAAGAGAATGGTGAACTATATCCGGTAGCGTTAAACAACTCCCTAAAGTACATGTACGCAGATCCCCAGCTTATTGAGAATCCGAAGGAGGCCGCTGAAAAGCTGGCACCTCTTTTGGGGGCAAATCAAACTGATCTTGAAAAAAAACTTACGTATACTGGCAAGAATCGCTATGTTGAACTCAAGCAGCAAATAGATAAAGACCTCGCAAAAAGAATCATCGAAGCGAAAATTAGGGGAGTAGTGTTGAGTGATCGTGATTACCGGGCCTATCCAGAGGGGGCATTGTTTGGTCACCTGACTGGGTACGTAAACAGTGATGGTAGGGGGCAATACGGCCTTGAGGAATACCTTAATGCAGATCTTTCCGGCCGCAACGGGCAGCTTAAGGCGATTACAGATAGTCAGGGCGTGCCGCTCTCGACACAAGATAATATTATCGAGGAGCCGCGCAACGGCACCTCGTACGTACTAACTGTAGACCGCTACATTCAGGGTATCGCCGAAAAAGCGCTCAAGAAAGCTGTAGACGACAATAAGGCGGCCAGTGGTAGTGTGATTGTAATGGACCCTTACACTGGTGCGATTAAGGCATTAGTGAACACACCAGACTATGATCCGAATAACTATGCTCAGGTGAAGCCGGAGAATTATGCAAGCTTTATTAATAGCGCGGTTTCGAGTCAATTTGAACCAGGTTCAGGTTTCAAGCCGCTCACCATGTCGATTGGTATAGAAAATGACAAGGTTGAGGCAAATACCGGCTTTAACGATACGGGCGAAGTGGTGATTGGTGAATACACTATTCATAATGCCGACAAGAAAAAGTTTGGGCAGGTTGATATGTCGTTGGTCATAAAAAACTCCATTAATACTGGCATGGTGTACATATTGAAACTAATGGGTGGGAATCCAAACGAAATTACAAAGGCCGGCAAAGAGATGCTTTACGCCGGTATCCAGAAATTTGGTTTTGGACAAAAAACTGGCGTGGAACTCGCGGGTGAAGCGGCAGGCAAAGTAAAAGATACCAAGGCTGCAGACATTGATTACGCCAACATGACGTTTGGCCAAGGTATCGCTACAACCAGCTTACAGATGATTACTGCGGTGGCCTCAATAGCGAATGGTGGTACAAAAGTTGAGCCTCACGTCCTGGCAAAAAAAGTTTTGCCAAATGGTGAGCTCGAGGCGGTGAGGAAGGGCCCTTCTACCGAGAGAATTATGAGCGAAGAGACCGCCGATACGGTGGCCAAT
The DNA here is from genome assembly GCA_964583675.1 of uncultured Candidatus Saccharibacteria bacterium. GTDB lineage: Bacteria > Patescibacteriota > Saccharimonadia > CAILAD01. The sequence goes on along the minus strand of CAZOVH010000002.1, from coordinate 34,011 downwards.
ATGATGATCGGTGTAGTGGAAGGTGGTTCGGGCTATTTAACGCGCATGCCAGGCTATAAGATTGCCGGAAAAACAGGAACGGCCCAGGTGCCGAAAGCAAACGGTCAAGGGTATGAAGAAAACAAGAATATTGGTACGTTTATCGGCTTTGCACCTGTAGGGGATCCCAAGTTTATTATGCTGGTGAGGGTTGATTATCCGCAGACCAATACGTACGCCGAACGTAGTGCTGTGCCGGCGTTTGCTGAGATTGCAAAGCAGCTGTTTAGTTATTATCAGGTGCCTCCGGCGGGGAGCTAGTGATATAATGGACGCTTGAAAGGTAACCTTATGCAGTTTGATTCAATGACCAATCTTCTTTTACCGGTGCTCGGCTTCGCGTTTGCCGGCTTTGTACTGGCTATGGTAGCAACACCAATTTTTACAACCCTGGCATTTCGTTATAAATGGTGGCGAAAGCAGCGAACCGAAACAGTGACCGGGGAAAAAGCCAAAGTTTTCGCTAAGCTCCATGCCGAAAAACATAAGCGTAATATCCCAACTATGGCTGGCTCGATTGTGCTCATCGCAGTCGCTATTATTACACTCGCAGCGAATATGAATCGTGCAGAGACTTGGTTGCCGCTCGCCTCATTGGCATTATTTGGTGCGCTCGGGCTAGTCGATGACCTCTCGAACATCCTTGGCTTTGCCAACAGAAGTGGCGGATTAAAGGCGCGGACTCAGGCTTTGGCTCTGATTATTTTGTCGCTGATGTGTGCCTGGTGGTTTTATGTGAAGTTAGGCTATGATATTTTGCATGTTCCAGCCGTTGGTGATTTTTCAATTGGCTGGCTGTATGTTCCGTTATTTGTGGTAGTTGTCTTTTCAACCGCAAAATCGGTCTCAATTACAGATGGCTTAGATGGTCTAGCTGGCGGCCTTCTTTCAATCGCTTACGGCTCGTATGCTATCATTGCATTTTTCTCAGGGCTTTACGCTCTGGCGGCCTTCTGTGCGACTGTAGTCGGCGCTGTCTTGGCCTATACTTGGTTTAATATTTATCCTGCCCGCTTCTTTATGGGGCAGGTCGGATCAACGGCACTCGGGGCGATGCTTGGTGTGATTGCGATGCTAACCGATTCGGTGTTTGTATTGCCAATCATTGGGATGATATTTGTGCTCGAGGCTGGTTCGAGTGCCATTCAGATTTTTTCTAAGAAGGTTTTGGGTAGGAAAATATTCCGTTCGGCACCACTCCATCATCACCTAGAAGCCATTGGCTGGCCGGAAACTAAGGTAACTATGCGCTTATGGGTGATTGGCGCCATTATGGGCTGTTTGGGGTTGCTTATCGGGCTGATTGCGCGTGGTTAAAGTCGCAAGACTTATTGAAGAAGTACGCGAGCGGCCGCATCACCGGCCAGACTATCTTTTGGGATTGCTGGTGTTGGCGCTTATCGGCATCGGGATGATCGTAATCTACTCCACGGGCTCAATTGTAAACTTTAACATCACCGGCGGAGCGAGTGATCGTAACTCTTTCTTTCAAAAACAGTTAATAAGTGTCGGCATTGGCGTGGTTGGCTGGGTGATTGCTTCGCGCGTGCATTATAGCCACTGGCGCAAATGGGCGCTACCAATGCTGATTGTCTCGTTTGTGATGATGCTTTTAGTATTCGTGCCGGGCTTATCGCTTAACGTGAATGGTGCCAGTCGCTGGATTAAGCTGGGCTCATTTAGTTTTCAACCAGCTGAGTTTCTTAAGCTCTCACTCGTACTCTATCTCGCAGCCTGGCTAGAAGATCGGCGAGATAGTCTGCGGTCCGTAGCTAAAGGCCTGTTACCATTTCTAGCTGTTTTGGCTGTCACCATGATTCTGGTGGTTGTTCTCCAGCGAGACCTCGGTACCGGTATTGTACTTATGAGTATCGCGCTTTCGGTTTTGTTGGTTTCTGATGCACCCTTGTGGATCTTTGGAGCTGGGGTAGGGGCAGTGTTGAGCGCCGCTGTCTTAACTATTGTGATGTTCCCGTATCGCTTGGCGCGCTTGGCGACTTTTTTAAATCACAAAGACGATGTTACGGGCGCTGATTATCACATCAATCAGGCTCTGATTGCTCTCGGTAGTGGCGGCTTAATTGGTCGTGGGCTGGGTAATAGCTTGCAGTCGTACGGGTATTTACCGGAGGCTACTAACGACTCGGTGTATGCCATTATTGGCGAGCAGTTTGGTATGTGGGGTACCACGGGAGTCGTGGTGATTTTCGGCTTGTTGGGTTGGCGTGGTTTTAGGATCGCAAAAATGGCCCCCGATCGATTCAGCCGTATGGTCGCGGTTGGCATAACGGTATGGCTTCTCACGCAGGCTTTTGTAAATATCTCAGCTATGCTCAGCATTATTCCACTTACCGGTATCCCGCTCCCGTTTATTAGCTATGGAGGCACAAGTCTCCTGGCTACCATGGTTGGAGTCGGGATTTTGCAGAATATTTCACGCTATACAGAAAGGGAGCAGTCCTATGCGGATAGTCGTATCGGGCGGCGGGACCGCCGGTCACGTCACACCGGTTTTGGCCCTGTGCGCGGCACTCAGAAGTCATTCTGAGAAGGCCGTAACCATAGATTTTATTGGCTCTGGCTCGGAGATGGAGCGAAGGCTCGTAGAAGAGAATGGTTTGCGCTATCACGCCGTGCGTAGCGGTAAACTACGTCGCTATGGCCGTGGTGCTGGTGAGTTTTTTGATATTCGGACCATTACGGCTAATACTCGGGATGCCTGGCGTTTTTCTCGCGGGTTATCTGATGCTCGCAAAATACTTCGGGAACTGCAGCCGGATGTGGTATTTGTGAAAGGCGGATATGTTGGGCTACCAGTAGGTATGGCCGCACGCAGGCTTAAGCTACCCCTGATCATCCACGAATCGGATACGATGATGGGGCTCACCAATCGTTTACTCGCTCCGAGTGCGCGTATTGTAGCCACTGGTTTTCCGGTGGACCACTTCCAAAACGTTAAAACCAAAGCTCAGTTCGTGCCCACTGGCAATCCAATTAGGCAAGAGCTTCTGCGTGGAGACCGAACGCGCGGTCTGCGACATTTTGGGTTTATGGGCGACCGCCCAACTCTGCTGTTCATTGGTGGTTCGCAAGGTGCTCACGCCATCAATGAGGCGCTATTTGAGGCGCTGCCTAGCTTAGTGGAAAGCTATAATATATTGCACCAAACTGGAGAAAAAGATATTGATGCAGCGATGTTCCGACGCCAGCGATTGGTAAAGGACCGCCGCGACTGCTACGTACCTCAGGCTTTCTTCCAGTCTGAACTGGCAGATGCCTATGCACTTGCAGATATCGTCATTACTCGATGCGGGGCAAATGTATTGGCCGAGCTAGCTGCCTTAAAAAAAGCAGCATTGCTCATACCGCTGCCGACATCTGCCAACAACCATCAACTACATAACGCTAGATTTTTATTACAACGTGGTGCGGCTCGAATTTTAGAGCAAAATACACTCACCCCACTGGCGTTGCGCGCAGCTATTGATAGACTGGCGGAATCAGATTCCGATCGCAGATATTTGGGAGCTGCACTTCATCGGCTAGCCCAGGTCGATGCTGCTGATCGTTTGGCGGAACTCGTAATAAGTTTAGGGGAAGCGTCGTGAACGAAGAAACCACCCAGAAAGAAAGGCAGGTGCATCGTGGTGCTCGGCAAGTAGTATGCGCTCCTGCAGCCGACGAAGCCCCAAAGCAGCCGTTTCAGTGGCGCACGTATATGAAACGTGCTGGATTGGCACTACTGGCCGTGGCGTTGGCCTGGGTCGTATTCTTTTCTGGCTGGTTGAATATGCGGAGTATTACATTGCAGGGCAAGCATTCACTTACTCAAGATACTGTGGCGAGTGATGTTAAGGATTATTTAGAGCGCTTTCCAACTCAGCGCAATGTGCTATTTTTGCAGCCCCGAGAACTAGCTACTTATATTCAGCAACAACACCCCACTTTACAAAAAGTGAACATAAACCGAACATTGTTTCTTGGCGTAAATGTGGTAATTACCGAGAGCCAGCCGGCGCTCATCTGGCAAAGTGGGTCAAAAGCCTGGTTGATTGGTGAGGATGGGCGAGTATTGCGAGAGGCAGAGGAGGGGGACGTGAGTTTTGGGCGAGTAATTGATACCGCACAATTAGATGTAGGCGTTGGCGATAGAGTGGCAGACCAGAACTTTGTTGGCTTTACTCGTGGCATTTATCGAGCTGCTGAGGAAAAAGGTGTGGCAATCGAGCAGGTTTCTATAGGAGATACTACTCGAGAAATTTTGGTTGCTGTGCAGGGCGGCGTAGTTATTAAAATGGCCGTAGAGCGTGGGGCGGGGGAGCAGATGGAAGCTTATCTGAAAACAATCGAGACAGCTAAGAAAGAAGGGAAGACGATCCGCGAGTACGTTGATGTGCGAGTAGTAGGCAGGACATATTATAAATAAAAGTCAATCCTGTGAAACTTTTTTGTTTCACAGGATTTGCGACATAAAAAACACATGAGCAAAGTATCAATAACTAATTTTGGTGGTTGGACTTGCTCAGGGTGCTCTAGTGCTTAGCCTGTTGATTGTTTTGCTATTTGAGGCTAGGCTTTAAGCATTATAATGTTCCGTTTAATATGTATTTTTGCTGTGTACATCATGAGTTAGTGTCAGATAGTTTGGTGGTGGATCTTATTGTTGGCTTAGTGCATAGAATCGGCAATGAAGGCCTTATAAGACGTGTAAGTACCTATGTTAGCCGCCAAAAAACAAAACTGGGTTTACGACGCAAAATATACATTGTGCGACATAGCTTTTAATAAACAAAGACGTATACTTGTTCATCTTTGTTATGCTACTTTGGCTTGCTATTACTCCATTCGTTCTGAGCGGCGCGTAGATGACTGGGTTAAATGCGTTTTATCGTGCGGTTTTTTGTATTTAACGACGTTTACGTTTGCGATTCGAATTCGATCCGGACGGCTTGCGGTCACTATGGGTTTTTTGACCTGAAGAGTTCTGGCGCATCAACTCGGAGTAGTTCTTGGGCTGCGCTCCAGCCACCGCAGGAGTAGGGCGGTTTTGTACGTGAGCTGCCTGGGGGCTGGCTTCCCCGGGTGTCGGGATGTTTTCAGTTGAGTGTCTTCCCTGCTTATCTTCTGGTTTTTCAGCCATGTTATTCCATTCGGCGATTACTTGCTCCACCTCTTCCCTGTTGCTGTTAAAGCGCTTTCTAGAGAGCTCAATGATAGTTCGAGCATTATCAGCTTCTGGATCCGGTACACGGAGGGTCTTAGCAGAGAATGGTATGCTTGTTTCCCCATCAATGGACATGGTGACGTAAATGTTTTGGAGAGACAAATTAGTGAGGTCATTTGGCTCAAAAATTGGCTCAAAGTAGCGCGCAAGTGCAGTGGCATCGTCCGCCCCTACCCTAAAGGTAATCATAGAGCCGACGTTACCAAAGACAGCATCACGTACTTCTTGTTGCATCTGGGCTACGTATTGGTTGGCAACGGTGAGGTAGAGTCCATACTTACGGGCTTCGGAGAGAATTACGGCAAATGAGTCGGTAGCAAAGTTTTGGAATTCGTCGACGTATAGGTAGAATGGACGACGTTGATCGAGGGGTATATTAGCACGACTCATTGCAGCTAGCTGGATTTTAGTAATCAAAAGAGCTCCAAGCGTGGCGGCGTTATCTTCTCCGAGTCGACCGCGTGAGAGGTCGCAAATAAGAATCTTCCCTTCGTCCATAATTTGGCGGATATCGAAGCTAGATTGCTTTTGCCCAATTACGTTTCGTACCAACGGGTTGGCCGTAAAAGCCCCTACCTTATTGAGAATTGGCGCCACAGCTTCGGTGGCAAACTTGTCATTCCAGCTTGCAAATTCATTTACCCAGAAGGATTTTACGGTGACGTCGGTGAGCTGATCAACGACTTTCTTACGGAAGTTTTTATCTGTGAGCATTCTAGTAATGCCCATCAGGTTGGCATCTGGTGTCTCAAGGAGTGCTAGTAGCGTAAAACGTAAAATATGTTCTAAGCGAGGGCCCCAGGACTCGGCAAACATCTTTTTTAATACGCCAATAATTTCTGAGGCAATTGAGGCGCGCATGTTTGGGTCGGCGTTCTCCATTGGATTGAAAGCAATCGGGTTCTCGAAGTCAGACGGGTTGAAGTAGACTACATCCTGGTGGCGGTGCGCTGGAATATATTTCAGCGCATCCTGAGCGAAGTCACCGTGAGGGTCTACAATAGCAAAGCCCTGATTATGGTAGATGTCTGATAGCGTTAAAAGGAGGAGCGCAAAACTTTTACCAGAGCCGGATTTACCAATAACGTAGAGGTGGCGCTTGCGGTCGTCACGTTTAATGCCAAACTTTACGTTAGTTTGTCTAAATGTGGTAGTGCCGATGAGTGAGAGCGCCTCTTGCGGTGTATTTGCCAGGGTTGGGAGGTTGGTTGGCGGCTCCCCTACTTTGGTAGTGGTCCAGGCAATATTAGGCGTTTCAACACTGGTATGTGGCAAGTGATACAGGCTGGCGAGTTCTTCTACATTTAAGATAAAACCGCCGCCCTCAAAGTAGCGCGCACGATATTCTTGAAGGCCTTCAGGAGTAGTGTCGTATCCCCCGCCGTTTAAACCATTCAGGTTAATAGTGTTGAATTGCTTGAAGCCACCATAGAGTGCCTGCATGCGTTGCTTGGCGAGGTCTGCAGAGTCACCTACATAGGCAACGCGAATTTTTACTTCGTAGCCAATTTTTTCAGCTTTGGTCTCGATAGCCGAAGCGACAGTCGTTTGCCCTGGCGACAGCTCCTTTTTTGGTTCGTCCTTCTTTTCTTTTGGTTGCGGAGGATTAACCAGAGCCTGAATGAAGTATAGGATGGCTTCCAGCGGAAGCAAGAAGAGTTTTTGTTCCCAGCCGTCGAGGAGCCCCTTCTTCTTGCCGTTTTTCAGCTCTGAGACATACGAGAGACTGCGGGCGTGCCAGGAGTCGTCAACCGGGCGCATGAGGTACTGAACCCAGATTTGTTCATTTGGGTTTAGGGTGGCAAGAACGGTTGTTATGCCGGCTAGCGGGTCGACTTCGAACGTGGTGAAGGTCTTAATCGGAAAAATAAAGTCTTTGGTGGTGGTGATTTCGCCAATAACGCTCAGCTGATCGCCAATATCTCGCTTGGCGTAGTCTTCGGCATCGGCCAAGATTTGGACTGTCGGGTACTGAGCGTACACTTGGCTTTCGACGTAGTCCTTAAGATGGACCGGTACCCATACATAAAAATTGATAACATTCTGCTCAGAGACAATCTCAAAACTAATGTGTTCTTGAATTGAGCCTTCTTTTTCAATCTCCGATTTTGGCCGTAAGATACCATGAAGACTGGCAAAAAGTTGCTCGGCGGAAAGTTCTTTTTTATCGTTATTTTTCGGTACGATAATCTGGAGCATAGTGTGCTCAGTAGTCTCTACATAGGCGACTTTGCGCTTATTTTGCCAGATTTGCCAAATGAGATATGCAGCAATAAGCGTCCAGCCCCAGTACTGAAACAATGCTATGCCGATTATCGAAAAAACGGCGCCAATTACTGAAAATAATGCTTCCATGGATTAGGTTCTATTGTACCGCACTTTATATGCAGTACGCTCTTTCTCTCGGTGTTTTATAGTGTTACGCAGTAGCGTTGTTGCGTGGTCGACCGCGACGTTTGCGTGGTTCAGCAACATAGCCATCCTGCAGCTTATAGAGGCCCTTGCCTACGCGTTCAAACTGCGGCTTTTCCTGGAGGTTTAAGGCAATTGTGGCAACTTTTACCTGACGACGAGCTAATACGCGCTTAATAATTTCTTCACGTGTGAGTGGGCTTTCTTCACGCAAGATTTGCTCAATAATATCTGAAACAGTTCCGGCCTGGTAACCCCATTCGGCGAGAGCGTAAATACCGCGGCCAATCAGCACAAAACGGGCGTCTTTAATAAGCTCGTTGTGGACAGCTTGAGTGGTTACCTGCTTTGGGTTGGCATCGAGTTTAGAGATTTTATCGGCAATTTCAGTGAAGTGCATTGGCCGACCAGCTTTTTTGAGTACCAGATAGGTTTTATCGCGAATACTGCGAGGGTTTACCTCTGGCCACACAGCCAAGCCCCAATGACCATCAAGATCGGTTACGAGCTTCGAGGCAACTGCCAGCTCTTCGAGCGCGGTGCGAGCATGTGGTCCATCGATGGCGCCAGCGATTTTATCAAACTTTACAGGCTTGCCATGAGACTTGGTAGCATCGTGTAGCTGACTGTGGAGCTGGATAACAGTTTGGCGGCTGTATGGATCAGCGAGTGATACGACTGGTGACAGCTCTTCGTTCTGCTCAACTAGTTCGAGGTCCGGCATAATTCGCACCAGGTAAGTGACATTGGGGCGCTCGTTAGTATCAAGCTCGAGCGCACTCAAAAGACGGTCAAGCTGGATGATACCGCCGGTCTCCTGAATTGAGTCGAGCATAGCGGTGTGGAGCTCGCTTTCAGTGAGACCTTGTTCGCGAATCTTCTGAAAAGCAGCTTTTTCAATCTGGCGAACGCGTTCGCGGGTAATGCCAAGCTCACTACCGATTTGCTCCAGAGTGTGGGGTTGGTAGGTTTTAAGGCCGTGGCGCTTGGCCACAACTTCGCGATCGCGATCTTTTTTGAGTACACGCAAACTCTCGTCGATCAACGATTCGACGAGAGGGCGAACATCAATAGTAGTAGTTTTCGTCATAGCTTGAGTAGACATATTCCTCACCCTCTTTAAACCTATAAGTATTGGTCTTGGAAGATATTATATCATCGCAAGTTAGATAGGTCAATAAAACTAGAGGACTTTTTTGGAGATTCGTCAAAAAGCTTGTGTTAAAGAAGGGCTAGTCACTAGCCTCTTCGGCGTCAGGATTTTTTGGTTTCGTCCAGGTTGCGTAGTCGCAATCAGGGTATCTAGAGCAGCCCCAGAAACGACGACCTTTTTTCGTTTTACGTTCTACTACCTCCCCTTCCTTACACTGAGGGCATTCAACGCCAGTTTTCTTGAGGATAGGCTTGGCATTTTTACAGTCTGGCCATCCAGAACAAGCTAGGAATTGACCGAAACGACCAGATTTAATGACCATTGTCTTGCCACATAATTCGCATTTCTCATCGGTTTCAATAACTGGCAATTCGACTTTTTTAATGGATTGCTCTTTTTCTTCAATGAGTTTATGCATTGGTTCGTAATAATCACGGATAACCGGCTTCCAGGTTTGCTTTCCGGCAGCCACTTCATCGAGCTTGTCTTCCATCTCAGCCGTAAATTCTGGCTCGGTAACAAAATCGAAGTTTTCGGCGAGCAAATCAGAAACAACCATACCTACTGGCTGTGGAACTAGGCGCTTATCTTCGTTTAATACATAGCCACGCGAAATGATAGTGGCAATTGTTGGCGCATAGGTACTTGGGCGACCAATGCCGGCCTCTTCGAGTTTTTTCACCAGGGTAGCTTCACTATAGCGAGCTGGCGGTTGAGTAAAGTGTTGTTCACCGGCGACATCAATAAGAGTGAGATTTTCTTTGGCCGCGACATCCGGCAAAAGTGGTGCTTCTTCCTTGCTCTGTGGCGGGTATACCTTTGTGAAACCGTCAAATACGAGGACTCGCCCACTGGCACGTAGTAGCGCATCAGTTTTTTGGGCTTGAATATTGATTTTGGTCTGCTCAAATTCAGCTACTGCCATCTGGGAGGCTAATGTGCGCTGCCAAATTAAGTTATACAGTTTTGCCTCATCGCCACCTATATCTTGAATGGTATGTGGTGCGCGCTCGGGATTGGTTGGGCGGATGGCTTCGTGTGCTTCCTGTGCACCCCGAGATTTAGTTTTGTGTACACGTGGCTTTGCGAGGCCGTACTCTTTACCGAGCTCGCCTGTGATGTAGGTAGAAATTGCTACCAAGGCTTGCTCAGAAAGCGTTACCGAGTCGGTACGCATATAAGAGATAAGACCGGCTTCGTAGAGGCTTTGTGCAGCGCGCATGGTACGGCGAGCGCCAAAACCAAGCCGGCGATAGGCATCTTGCTGGAGAGTACTGGTAGTAAATGGTGCTGGCGGCGTACGTCGAAGAGGCTTCTTTTCTACGTCGAGTACGGTGTAGTCGTCGGTTTTTAGACTGGTGACGATTGCCTCAGTATCTTTTGAGTTGTCTAGAGCGATCTTATCGCCGGCGACGCTGATTAAGTTGGCGCTGAATTCACCTTTTTGAGCTTTGAACTGAGCCGAAATACTCCAATATTCTTCAGTTTTAAAGGCTTCGATTTCTTTTTCACGGTCGGTAATAAATTTAAGCGCTACGCTCTGTACGCGTCCTGCCGAGAGTCCGTAGCGGACTTTTTTCCAGAGTACTGGTGAGAGTGAATAGCCTACGAGTCTATCGAGTACGCGCCTGGCCTGCTGGGCGTCTACAAGGTTTTGATTGATGTCGCGCGGATGTGCCACTGCGTCTTCTAATGCGGGTTTGGTAATTTCGGAAAACGTAATGCGCTTCATCTCTTGTTTTTCGGTGGGCTCCAAGATAGCGGCTAAGTGCCAAGCAATGGCTTCTCCTTCGCGGTCAAGGTCGGTTGCGAGTAAGATTGTGTCAGCATCCTTAGTGGCGTTCTTCAGCGTTTTAATGCGAGATGCGCTGCCGCGTGGAACCATATATTGTGGCTCAAAGTCGTTTTCTACATCAATTCCAAGCTTAGATTTGGGCAGGTCACGGACATGGCCGTAGCTGGCCACGACTTTATAGCCCTTGCCGAGGTAAGACTCAATTGTCTTACCCTTTGCAGGGCTTTCTACTATAAGGACGGTTTTTTTGCTTGAAGATTTGGCCATAAAAAATAGTTACGTTTGTAGTACGTAGCTCGCCGATTGTACGGGGCGAAGCTTGGGCTTGTCAAATTTCAATCGTACTCATCCAAGAATTGCCGCTTGAACTACGTACATAGTTTTGCATTTCGAGTAGTGTGAGTGTACTCAAGAGAGCTGGAACGGCAATTTTGGTAGAAGCCGCTAAATCTTCTGTGGTGGCAGCACCAGACTGGAGGGCTGTGAGGATGTCTTTGGCATATTGACTCAGTTCTGTAGTAGAAGGATGTTTTTGCATGCCTGTATCGGCATCGATGCCAAGGAGCGAGCAGACATCGGCCGCCGAGGTTGTGGCAACAGCTCCAGCCTTCAGGAGATTATTTGGGCCAGCCGAACGTGCGCTGGTAATCGGGCCAGGCACAGCGCAAACTACGCGATTTTCTTCCAGCGCTAGTTGAGCAGTAATGAGTGAGCCAGATTTTGCATCCGCTTCAGGCACCACGGTAGCTGCTGATAATCCGGCAATAATACGATTGCGTGCCGGAAAATGATGTTTGAGTGGTGGGGTTCCGTTGGGATATTCGGTGATGATCGCGCCGCCCGCCCGAACTATTTGCCGCGCTAAAGGCTTATGGGCTGCAGGATAGAGTTTGTCTATACCAGATCCGAGCACCGCAATTGTTGTACCGCCAGCTTCGAGCGCCGCCTGATGCACGATACTATCAATGCCGTAGGCTAAGCCGCTCACGATACACACGCCTGCTTTTGCGAGGTCTGAAGCTATCCGATACGCCACCATCTCTCCATAGGAAGTGGGTTTTCTGGAGCCAACAATCGCCACCATCGGCTGGACTGGAAGTGCTCCATATATGTGGAGCTTTTTAGGTGGGCTGTAGATAGCTTTGAGATCAGCAGGATAATTCTTGCTAGAGAGTTGTATTACTTGCATAGTAGTAGTGCTTGCATTATCTGTCATATATTCTGTAAACTTAAATTCCTCTGACAAATACTATTGACAAAATTATCATAACGTGATAGTATACATCCGTACCGCAACAACTTACCTTTTGTTCTGGAAGCGAGCGATCTGCTAATTGCGGGGCCATATCCTAAAACTCACCCTCCTTTAGGTTCAACCGCGTTAGCAGATCGCTCTCTTCCATAGTCACGGCTGTATAGAATATTTAGTGACGGCCGCAAAATCCTTTATGGTGATATGGAAGGGGTAAATGAAAAGTCCACATTGGTTTCGACTGGTGTGGTCTTTTCATTTATCTGAAAACCAGTGTAGCAAACAATGCGAACAAAAAGCGAGCATGAGTGGCATACTCTCGGTTTATAGCTGGAAGTGACTGGTCAGCTCGGTCGTGGTGAGCGCAATTTGTTCATCGAGTACAGATTTTTCAAAAGCATTGAACTCTTGCAAGACAAATTTATCGAGCGGCATATGATGCATAGTCGCATTCCCTACTCCAAAGCGAAGCCTGGAGAAGCTTTTACCAACTAGCTGGGCTACGGATCGAACTCCATTATGGCTGGCCCCAGTGCGAAAGCCATTCGTCCATCGCAGCTTGCCAAATGGCAGGTCTCGATCGTCATAGATTAGGCAGATGTGACTCTGTGGAATGTCGTAGTAGTCGGCTAGCGCGCGTACTGCCCTTCCTGATTCGTTCATATAGGTGGTGGGTTTTACTGCAAATACCTGCGGGGCTAGCTCGGCTACTTCAGCGCACCAGGCGGGTTTGTCGTGCCAGTTCGCATGATGTTGCTTGGCGAGCGCTTCTACCGCTAAGAAACCAACATTATGGCGGGTATACGTATATTTTTTACCTGGATTTCCCAGCCCTACAATCAGTGCTGGTCGAGGTTTAGTCGTTGTCGAGTTTGTGGCCATACTTACTCTTAAAGATAAGCTTTATGGGCACACCATGCAAATCGAATTTTTCGCGTAACTGGTTTTCTAGATAACGACGATAACTAAAGTGGATGGCATCTGGATGCGTGCCATAGATGGTAATCTCAAGCGGTAAATTGCCAGTTTGAGTGGCGTAGTTGAGTTTAGGGCGCAAATTGCCGGTTGCGGCTGGTGGCTTGGAGCTCATAGCGGCCTGCAACGCATCATTTATCTCCTTAGTGCGGAGTTTTTGCTGAGTTTTTTCGCCAACCTCACAGATTTGCTCGATAAGTTTGTCGAGGTTTTTGCCGGTTTGGGCGGAAATAAGCACATACGGTGCCCACCACACAAATTCGAATTCACGCTGGAGTCGTCGTTCCAGGCGCATGCTTTGACGGTCTTCTCCGGTGAGCTCATCCGATTTATTTACGGCGAGAACGAGGCCTTTACCAGATTCGCGAATAATTCCGGCGATGCGTTGGTCTTGGCTGGTTGCTGCTTCTGTGGCGTCCACAATTAATACGCATACATCTGCACCATTGACGACTTGGCGGGTGCGGGCTAATGAAAAATACTCGATATCGCGACCAATTTTGCCTGGTTTGCGCAGTCCGGCTGTATCTGTAATAAGCAGCTGCTTGCCCTCGTGAGTAATGGTGATATTGACCGGATCACGGGTGGTGCCGGCGATTTCGGATACGATGGCTGCTTCTTCGCCACTGAGTTTATTAATGAGGCTGGATTTGCCTACGTTTGGGCGGCCAAGGATGGCTATTTTTAGGTGTGGAGTCACCTGCCCTCCACTGGAAGAGGTTGGGAGATTTTTTGCTACAAGGATTTTAAGCTCTTCAATTCCCTCACCATGATTAGCGGAAACTGATAGTGTGTCTTCAATGCCAAGAGCCCGGAAATGACTGGTATCAACTGGAGTCTTGTCCGATTTATTTAGGAGTAAAAAGGTTGGTTTATCTAGAGATCGGATGGTGCGCGCGAGTTTCTTTTCGGCCTCAGTGATGTGCGCTTGAGTGCTATCTACCACAAACAAGATGAGATCAGCGGATTTCAGTGATGCTGCAAGTTGGCCTTGTGCAGCTTGAGTCAAGATATCTTTGGTGCTGCCAAATCCTGGAGTGTCTTGTAGGTAGGCAGTGCGCCCTTCCCACTCGACAATATGCCTAGTTATGTCTCGGGTTGTATGGCTTTGATCATGAATAATCGTAGCTCGACTGCCTAAAAGTCGGTTCACTAAGCTCGACTTACCAACATTCGGTACGCCGACGAGTGCAATGACAGGTATGTGGGTTGTTTTACTCATAATTTAAACTGAACGCCAAGTTTATCATATTTCTTGATTCTCCGAAACGGTCACTGCTCCCAAGCACCACTGTGATCACCTCTCTTCCCTCCCGTTCGGATAGAGTTACGAGGCATTCTCCAGCAGTCTGTGTGTAGCCAGTTTTCACACCACGCACGCTAGGCGCATTGAGAAGTAACTCGTTGGTGGTATTGAGAGGATACCTCCGGCCTTTTTCGGATGTAATGGTGACGCTCTCGGTGCTTACTGTTTGTCGGAAAAAATCATTTTCGAGCAAATAATGTGTGAGTAAGGCTAAATCTTGAGCGGTTGAAACATGGCCAACGGTATCAAGGCCGGTGGGGTTTTCGAAATTGGTGCTCTCCATGCCGAGGCTTCGCGCTGTATCGTTCATCTTTGCAACGAATTCATTTACAGAGCCGCTATGCCAAACTGCAAGTGTGATGGCGGCATCATTAGCGGAAGGTATGAGGGCTGCTTGCACAAGCTGACGAGCGGTCATTTTATCGCCCGGAACTAGGTTGATCACAGCCGATCCCCCACCTTGTACCGATGAAGCATCTTTTGGGATTGTAACCACATCGTCGAGGTTTTTATCACGCAGAATCAGATAGACAGTCATGAGTTTGGTGAGGCTAGCAATTGGTCGCTTTTCGTCTGGTGTTTTTTCAAATATTACTGCCCTTGTGCGAGCGTCTTCGATGTAGGCAGATGGAGCATTTACATTATAGTCTGACGGTGCTTGCTCGGTGGTGACGGGTGCGTAATTGCCGGTTTGTACTGCGGTGGAACTTGGGTTTGGCGTGAATGGCAAGAGTCCGAGTGCTGCAATACTGATTGACATTAACGCGGCAGAAATTTCCTTCATGATATTTTCTCTAAGCTTATTTCGCGCCATTCGCCTGGCTGTAGGTCTTCAAGTTGATAAGGGCCATGCTGAATGCGCACAAGGCGCGTTACTGTGTGGTCAAGCGCATCAAGGCTACGTCGGATTTGCCGATTGCGGCCTTCTTCGAGGGTGATGCGCACACGCCTCTCGCCGTCGCGCGTGGCACTGACTGCACGGCTGGTGCCGTCTTCAAGCTCAATGCCGCTGACTAGCAAATCCAGGTCATTATCGGTAAGAGGCTGCTTGGTGGTAACTTGATAGACGCGCTGCACGCCAAATGATGGGTGCATCAGCTCATGCGCGAGGGCCCCATCATTTGTGAGAAGCATGAGCCCTTCACTGTCGCGATCTAGGCGACCAACAATAATATCGCGATGCCAACCAAGCGGCAAAAAATCAAACACAATTTTGTTACGCTTGCCTTGTCGAGTATGCGAGGAGATTACATCGCGCGGTTTATAAAAAGCGATGATTCGCGGGGCTTCTGCAGTAATGCGTAGGTTTTCTCCATCTAGCGTGATGGTGTCTTTGGTAAGGGCTTGCTCGCCGGCCTCGGCTACGTGGCCATTGCGGAGGATTTTTCCGGCCGCGATCAGCTCATCAGCTTTACGTCGAGAACTGGCAGCCCCAGCGAGCACGAGCCATTTATTAAGACGCATAGCTATCTCGATTTTTGGTGCGTGGTTTTGGTGGTAGCGCATCTCGACCAGTTATGCCAAGGCTGCGCCAAGCAAAGCTGGTCAGTTCGTAGCGAATACCCGCTTCATCGCCCCGGGGTTTTATTTGGGTTGCCAGATCGCGACTCAGTAAGGCGCGAAGTGAGTTATCACTGGGGGTGCCGCGAATATCATCAATGATAGATTTTGTGCAGGGCCCCTCGTAGGCAATGATAGTGAGGACCTCTAAGCTTGACTGCGAAAGTATGGGTGCGCTATCGCCGGTGAAAGGAGCTATGGTGTCTCGTAGCTGTGGTATGACTGCCAGTTCGTAGCCATGACTGCTCTTTACGAGGCAAATACCTCGGTCATGCAGTGTTTTTTTAAGCTCTCCAAGCGCTAGTTGCACATCTTCTTTTTGTAAGTGGAGTTTCTTTGCGAGTTCCGCTGGGGAAACCGGGCTGCTACTTACAAACAAAGCTGCTTCGATGTGCTGTGTGATGCTAGGCTGCTTTGACATAGGTTTTCTCTTGATCAAATACAAGTTCAACTAAATCTTGTTTGACGAGCTCTAATAGTGCTAAAAGGCTCAGGGTTTTGGTCCGTCTGCTATCTGAGCGAACAGTTTCCTCGAGGCTTTGCCGAGTGGTTATACGAGATAGCAGTGCTTGCATGGTGCGCTGAATATCGGCTCGCGAAATAGAGATTCTGTGCACGGGGGCAGTTTTGCGAGGTTTTTGAGCCGCTATACTGCGCCAGGCCGATGTGAGTGATGCTAAGTTAAGATTCTTCGGTGTAGTTTTGTTATGTGTTGGTTGCGCTGGTCGCACAGCTAATGGGCTACCAAGCAGGGTTTGGAGTTTGTGTGCGGCCAAACGCCACATTTGGTAACGCTCAAGCTCGCCTGTCAGATCGGCAAGATTCCGTAGGTCTTCTTCAGAGTCACTTTGCTCTTTTCGAATGGCTTGAGTCTTATATGCTACAAGCTTGCTACCGATGTCTAAAAACCAACGTAAGTCATCGGAGTGGGCTTTTTCGAGCGCGGTAATGGTAGCGAGATAGTCGCCAGTTACCTGACTAATGGATAATTCGGTAATCTCCAATTCACGCCGTTCGATTAAATTGAGCAACAACTCTAGTGGCCCCTCAAAGTGAGGTAGCGCCACAGTGTAATTTTGGGCGGTGGTCATAGTTATAGTATACCGAAAAGAGTTATGCTATTACGGAGTTAGACGGTTAATATCGCGCGGGAAGAGGATGGCTTCTTTTACGTTAGCCAGGCCGATAATTTTTTCGACGAACCGATCAATGCCAAAGCCGCAGCCGCCGTGCGGAGGTAGGCCAAATTTAAAGGCAGTTAAATAGTGGGCAAAACCAGCATCATTTGGATTTAGCCCTTTGTCTTTCATCTGGGCGATAAGCTTATCGTAGTTGTGTTCGCGCATGGGGCAAGTTGCAATTTCTACACCCCGAAACAGTAAGTCTGCGGAGAGCACCGTCTGAGGATTTTCAGGGTTAATCATTTGGTAGAACTTATGTGTTTCGATTGGCATCTCGGTAACAAACACGGCTTCGGAGCCATCATGTTTTTTGGCGTAGTTGCAAATAAAGCGTTCTTCGTCTGGGCGCAGATCTTTTTCGCCAACCGTGCTTTCGTTACCGGCTTTGGTGTAGAGTTCGTGTACTTCAGCTACGGTATAGCGCGGGAATGTCTCAGTAAGCGTCAGCGCCGGTGCGTTTAAGCTACGTAGTTCGTCTGCAAACTGGTCATACACTGCTGTCAGGGCATTGTGGGTCATAGCTTGCACGGCTTCGAGTACATCGTTGTGATTTGTAATGTATCCTAGTTCGATGTCGAGCATAGTTACTTCTGAGACATGGCGCGTGGTGGCAGATGGCTCAGCGCGGTAAACCGGGCCAATCTCAAAAACTCGCTCAAAAACACCTACCATAATTTGCTTATAAAACTGTGGGCTTTGCGCTAGAGT
Organism: uncultured Candidatus Saccharibacteria bacterium; assembly: GCA_964583675.1. Taxonomy (GTDB): domain Bacteria; phylum Patescibacteriota; class Saccharimonadia; order CAILAD01. The sequence goes on along the minus strand of CAZOVH010000002.1, from coordinate 16,406 downwards.
AGCTTCTTTTCCAAAATAGTCTAATTTGAAAACCTCAGCTCCCCCTTCAGTTGCTTCGGCAAGCAGCTTGGGGGTTTGGATTTCAACATATTCTTGGCTTGTGAGGTAGTTACGCAAAATGGCGTTTACGCCAGAACGAATTTTAAAGATTTTTTGCTCTTGCAGATTGCGCAGACCAACTACACGAGTATCAAATAGGGTCTCTAGGTGTTCAGGTTTGTGACTAATCGGCTTGTCGATTTCAATAATTGGCTCTTCGATAACGGGCACCATAACCAATAGTGAAGGCTCGTGAATTTCTACACCGCCAGGTGCTCGATCGTCTTTCCATACTTCACCTGTTACTTGCAGTACTGTTCCTACCTGCAGGCCGCGCAGTTTTTCGACTTCGGCTTTTTCTTCGACCAAAATTTGAACAATCCCTGTGCGATCGCGTACTACAATAAAATTTAAACCACCAAGCAATCGGCGCTTATGGAGCCAGCCTTGAATAGTGACCGTTTTGTCAGTTTGTGTGGCGAGGTCGCGTACAAGAGTACGTGTTATTTTCATGCCACCTATTTTACCAGATTGTTATCTGAAAACGAAGCTATGCAGCAGTTGGCTTAGTCTCGTCTTTTGGCGCAGTGCCGTCAGCTGGTGCTGCTTTTGCTCCACCTTCACTGCCAAGTGTCTTTTTTACGGTAGCAACTACGTCTTCGAGGGTTACCTGACTTTTTACGAGGTATTCGTCTACGCCAAGGCTTTTGCCGCGGTCTTTATCGGCCTGCTCGGATAGCGCTGTCATCATAATTACTTTGGTGTGGGCTGTTTCTGGTGTTGAGCGCAGGATATCAAGTACATCAAAGCCTGAAATGCGCGGCATCATCACATCTAGGATAATCAGATTTGGCTTTTCCTTTACGGCTGTTGCCAGCGCCTCTTCTCCGTTCGAGGCGACTGCAAGCTCGTAGCCCTCTGCCTGAAAGCGAGCAAAGTAAATATCTCGCAAGTTAACGTCGTCTTCGACGAGTAAAATTTTAGTCATGGATTTCCCTCTCTAGTTGTCTGCTAATTTCTTACGCTTATTCTAGATGAATGTAGCCAGATGGCGCAAGTTATACCCCTACCCCATCGGCATCTAGCGGTAAGGTGAAGGAGAAAGTACTTCCCTTCCCCTCTTGTGAATTTACCCAGATTTTGCCGCCGAATTGTTCTATGAGATTGCGGGCAATGTAGAGGCCCAGACCGGTGCCGCCAACATCGCGTGTAAATGAATTGTTAACCCGGTAGAATTTTTGAAAAAGATGTTTCTGGTCTTCTGGCGTAATACCAATACCCATGTCGGTTACCGAAAAGGTAATAAACTTTTTATCAGCTTTCAGTGAGACATCGATTGTGGTGCTTTCTTTAGAGTATTTGATGGCATTATCGATGAGGTTTGAGATAACTTCCCGTATGCGGTCTGGGTCGGCATTTACCTCGTAGCTTGGTGCTACCACGAGCTGTCGCCCAAGTCCGCCGCTGTCAAAATGCGTCAGAATCTTAATGCTCTTATTCTTCGCGATCATTTCCATCTCACCCACAACTTGGTTCATGAGCTCGGTTATATTAAAGCGCCGGCGATTAATAATCATACGGTTATCTTCAATTTTTGTGACTGATAAGAGGTCGCGAAATAGCTTACCAAGGTGCAAGCTAGCGTCGTGTGCCTTACCGATAAAGGTTTTGGCACGCTCATCAATCGTCGCTAGAGTTGGGTTCATTGCCATAGAGAGGTAGCCTTCAATTGCAGCTACAGGTGTGCGCATCTCGTGAGAAGCGGTCGAGATAAACTCGTTGCGCTCACGGGCAACGGCTTTCTGGTCTGAAATGTCGTGAAAGATGGCTATGGCTCCGCTTGTTTGGCCTTTTGAGTCAAGTGACGGTGCGATGGTGATAGAAAATGAAATTTTTTGATTATTTTTGTTGAGCATATAATATTTGTCTACGGATTGAGCCTGGCCAGTTTTAAGAACTTGCAAGAACGGATCGGTCGCTTCGGTGAGCTCGGCATCATTTTGGTCCTTTAGCTTAAAAATAAGATTGTAGTCCACACCCATGGCACTATTTTGGTCCCATCCAGTGGCGGCTTGAGCAGCTTCGTTAAAGATAATTACTTTGCGATCGGTATCTACTGCCACCACGATATCAGCAATCGAGCTCATCATCAGTTGCGTGCGCATCTCGGCGCCATCGAGTTGTCGTGTGAGCCCTTCCGCAACACGCATGGTTTTAATCATGCGATTCACGCCACGGCCAATAAAAAATGCTGCAGCGATGCCAATGAGCGTCGCGATGAGCTTAAAGAAGCTCTCCTCGAGACTGACCCCAGAGGATGTAAAGAGCCAGCTGTACAGCCAGAATGTGGTAGTTAAAAGTGTTGCTACATATGCGCCAACAGTACCGGCGATACCGCTGCATACCACGGCGATAAGCCACAGGTAATACCAATCGGAATTGATACCACCAGTTGCTGCTGCGGCTATCTGGATTGAAATAATTGGTGGCAGAACGGCGATTTGCAGGGCTAGTTGTGGTCGCTTGTTGTGCCAGCCCTTCCATACAAAAGCGTTATAGCCTAGGCCTATCGCCAGCAATGCTACGGCTGGGATAGAATATTGAGGAGCAAGCTGTGCTGATGGCAGAAATATCTGTATCATGAGTGCAATAACAAGCCCGAGTACTTCAAAGGCAGTACTGAGGCGCACGAGCGAGCGATACGTAAGTTCATCCACGTATTGTCGGGCGGGTTTGTTGGGCTGTTTGGCGGTAGGCATAATTACGAGATACTATCAGATTAATTGTAGCATAAGAGGAACAATACATGGTTGAGAAGAAGGCATCAAAAAAGATTCCGATATTGGCAGTTACCGGTTTTTTAGGAAGCGGCAAGACAACGTTTGTAAATCACTTGCTCGCCGAGCCACACGGCTTAAAGATTGGTGTGGTGGTGAATGATTTTGGTGCAATTAATATTGATTCGGAGCTTGTTGCTGGCAAGACGGACACTAAGCTTGAGCTCTCCAATGGTTGTATTTGCTGTTCCTTGGAGACTTTAGACGTACAAGAAGCAATTGCCCAGTTTGCCTATGTAGGGAGCGATATTGATCTCATTGTAATCGAGGCTTCTGGCTTGGCTGAACCGCGAGATTTAGCATTAAACCTGCGGGACATGATCGGCATTGGTGTTCGTCTGGATGCAATTGTCACATTAATCGATGCAGAACATGTGATTGAGAACGCTCAGAAACATAAGAACGCAGCCGATCAAATTGAATTCACCGATTTTGTGATCATTAATAAGACTGATACTGTTCGCGAGGAGCGTATCGTGGAAATTCGTCAGCTTATTGATATGACAAATCCACGAGCCCGAATTTTTGAGGCAGTTCGAGCGGATGTAGATATTCGCCTACTCACCGACCCGGACCGCGTGTGGGATGAAGTACACGTGGAAAAACATGTACATGAAGATAGACACGATCACGAACATTTTCATGAACAGTTCAAGCACGTCTCGCTTGCGCTTGATAAACCGTTGCACCCAATGAAGTTCCAGGAGTTCGCGAATTCTAAAATACCTAAGACAGTGTATCGCGCTAAGGGTTTTCTTGACCTCGGCAGTAAGGGGCATGATCGTAAGTATGTTTTTCAGTTGGTTGGTACACGCTCAGAGCTTTTTTGGGATAATTGGCAAAAAGACGAGCCAAAGAAAACACAAATGGTGTTTATAGGCTCAGACTTTGATGCAAAAAAGCTAGAAGCTGATTTTAAGGCGTGTGTAGACTTGGACCCTGAAGCTCCTCTTGAGGGTATCGATTTGCGCTTGCCGCAGAAATGGGAGGGCTAAATTTGGTAAAAATAGTTACTTGGAATATCGGTGGGGGTTATGTGCAACCAAGTGCAGTTGATGACCCTAGACTAGACATAGGGCAGTTTATTCGTGTGTTACATGACATTGATGCGGATATTGTTTGTTTGCAAGAAGTGCATTGCTGGGATGGTGGCAATCAGGCTGAGCAAATAGCTCTGGAGCTAAACTACGCGCATGTATCTGTTTTTCAGCTTTCAAATTCACACATTGAGCTAGGGAAAAAGTTAGGCATCTCTGTGCTTTCAAGGTTAGCAGCACAAAATTATACGGAGGCCTATTATGAGCAGCCTACGTTTGACTTATTTTTTCAGGATGGACGGCCAGCCGAAAAGCATCCCAAGGGGTATCAGCTGCTTAAAATGGAAAATGGTATTTATGTATTAAATACACATTTGCTACCCGTTCATTCCTTTGGGTTAAGATACGAAGCGACTGACTTAAGGGTTTTCTCAAATCATATCAATGATGCGCTTAGCGGACTTGAGGATTCGAAACTCGTGATGTGCGGAGACTGGAACCACAATCACCCAGAGCAATTTCTCCAAAATTTAAAAGCCAAACACGTGAGAGATGTGTCATCTGAGGCCACAAAGCCAAATATCGACTCGATCTATACGAGACCGGATCATATATTTTACACTCCTGATCTTAGATGTGATGGATCAGGAGTAGTGCAGATGGAGGGAGCAGATCATAAGGCTTGTTGGGCTTCCATAAGTTTCGAGTAGAAGCGTAGGTTGTGAATCGATGCCAGCTGTCCGGCAACGGATTGGTCGGCGCGGAATAGGGCATGCACGTAGGCACGAGAGTAGTTTTGGCAGGTGTGGCAGTCACAGTGAGGATCAATAGGACCTGAGTCTTCTTGGAGAGCCAGATTCTTCATGGTAATGCTCGAATAAAAATCACCATTGAGATCTAAATCTTCAGGCTTACCTTTCCACACAAACAGTTTGCGATGACGTGCTTCTCGGGTTGGAATAACTACGTCAAACAAGTCGTAGCCCATGGCCACACTTTTAACAATTTGATCGGGTGTACCAACACCCATGGCGTATTTGAATGCCTCGGCTGGTGTATCGTCTACTACTGCCTGCATGGTCTCAATCTGTAACTCGCCTGCCTCATTTATTGGAAATCCACCAAAGGCGTACCCGTCAAAACCTAGCTTTGTAAGCTCTACAGCACAGGTGCGGCGTAGCTCTCTGTCTGCCCCACCCTGCACAATACTAAAGAGAAGAGGCTTCGCTTGCATGTTTTTTGTAGCCTTATCAAAGTGGATGCGAGCCCGCTTCGCCCAGCGGATGGTTCGCTCCACGCTTTTGAGTTGTTCGGGCATCGGCATATCCGGCTTTGTACAATCATCTAAAATCATAATGATGTCGCTACCAAGCTTGAGTTGGTAGTCGATGCAGCTCTCAGGGGTCAGTTCCAATTTGTTACCAGCAGCATCCTGAAAAATCACCCCGTCCTCAGTAAAGCGGCCGCCGGTATTAAATTCGCGCACCAGGCTCATGGCTTGAAAGCCACCAGAGTCGGTGATGATAGGACGGTTCCAGCCAGTAAAAGTGTGTAGCCCGCCCTGTTTGGAGATGATATCGACAAGACCGAGATTAGCTAGGTGATACGTGTTCATGACCATACCAGGCGTGTGGGTAGCCAGTACAGCCTGTGTATCCACTGACTTAATGGTTGCCCGCGTTGCATCTGGAAAAAATGCGGGCAACTGCACGTCTCCGTGGTTAGTTTTAAGGACTTTTTTCATAACCGAGCTATTTTACAATAAAACACCCCGTTTGTCGTGGGGTGCTGTATTGTTTGGACGCCCAATATTATTTGTAGTAGCTCTTAATTTGGAAGAGCACATAGAGCCCAGCGGCGGTGCCGATAAACTGCGTAACGATCCCCATGAGATCTCCAGTGGAAACCGCCGATACGATACCGTAGAAGAAGTAGATGATGTCTGCCCAAAAAACAAGTTTCCAAGCTGCAAGTTTACGAGCTCGCAAGCCCGGGAATGTAACAAAGAGTAGTGCAATTGTAGCAGCGGCGAGAATAATGCCAAACCAGTAGAACAATCCTGTACTTACTCCAACGGTTGGGGCTACAACGCCAACAATGGTGCCGAGTCCGACCACCACTAAAACTGCTGGCAAGAGCAGAATTCCAATTACGAGATTGATCCACGGGATCCAATTGACGAGATTCTCACGCCACTTTTTTGGTATCTGGAATGGTGCTTGTTTGGTGAAATAAGGTTCCAGCAAAGAAATTAGGTCGCTGGATTTGGCTTTTGCCATAATGAGATTCTCCTACACTTAGTTATTGTCTAGTAGTATTGTAGACCTAATTTCAGACAATCTCAAAGTACTTATGCTAGGCAGCGATATCAAATTTTTGTAGCTTCTTCTTGGCTACTTTGGCGCCAGCTGTCTGGAGCTCCAAGAGCTCTGCGTAAATACCACCCTTTTTGTGTGCCAGCTCATCGGGACTGCCTGATTCGGCAATTTTGCCGCCGCGCAAACCAATAATCATGTCGACGTGCGAGATCGTACTCAGTCGGTGCGCGATAATGATAGTGGTACGCCCCTTCATCAGACGCTCCAGAGCTTGCTGCACTTGTGATTCGGCTTTAGCATCTAGCGAGCTGGTAGCTTCGTCTAGTATCAGGATTGGAGGATTCTTCAGCAGGGCGCGGGCGATAATAATGCGTTGTTTTTGGCCACCAGAGAGTTTAATGCCTCGCTCGCCCACTTGGGTTTTGTAGCCTTTTTCTAGCTTGGCGATAAAATCTGCAGCATTCGCAAGCTTGGCGGCTTCTCCTAGCTCTTCTTGTGTGTATCGACGGTTGAGTCCGTAGGTAATATTGTCTTCGATAGTCCCAGAAAATAGTGAAGGGTCCTGGAACACAATACCTATCCCCTTGCGCAGGCTGGCTTGGGTTACATCGGTGATTGGTGTGCCGTCGATAGTGATGGTCCCAGCATTGGCTTCGTAAAAGCGCACAATGAGATTCGCGAGGGTAGACTTACCTTCTCCAGATTCACCAACAAGCGCAATTTTGCTATGGGCTGGAATAGTAAAACTCACGTCGTTGAGGACTTGGCTGCCGTTTTCATAGCCAAACGAAACGTGTTCAAAGCGCACCTCTCCGCCGTCGATCTTGAGTGTCTTTGCGTCTGGTTCATCGAGAATAGTTGGCTTTTTCTCCATTACCTTAAAGTAGTCCTTACTGTCTGCTTGAGCTCGCTGGATACCCTCAATAATAAAGCTGGAGCCAAACAGTGGGAATTGGGCTTGATTTGCTAGCGTAATAAGCAAGACCGCGGTACCGACTGAATACTGACCTTCGAGCGCCTGCCAGACTATGACGGCGAAAATAGCAAAAAAGACTACGCCCAATACCAACCGGCGCACCAAGTCATAGGCGTGCCACTCGCGGGACTGTTCGCGAGATACAGACTCGATCTTTTGGCGACGTCTGCGGAAGTCGGCAAGTTCGCCTATCTCGCGCACAAAGGACTTAACTACGCGCACTTGCCCTATCGATTCAACGAATCTGCCATTGGCGATATCGAGCGTTTTATTGATGTCGCCTTGTTTTTTCTGCCAAGCAGCGCTTGAAAGATGTGTAATCCAGATATATGTAGGAAAAATTACGACTAGCAGTAAGGCAACCGGCCATGAGTAAATCGCGATCGCCACTAGGGTAACGATAGTAGTAAGGAAGAACTGCACAAAATTGTTTGCCAATGCATTCATAAGTTGTGACAAGCTCGAAATTGAGCGCTCCAAGCGAGAGGTGATTTTTCCTGTTTGCTCAGAGTCATAATATTCGATTGGCAAGTTCATGAGGTGTTCGTAGTACTTGGTTGAAAGATGCGTGTTGAGCTTTTGCGACATAATATCGCCCAGATAGCCATTCACATTTGAAAGTAGCGCTACAACGAGTGAAGCTATGAGCATTAGACTGAGAGCTGGAAGTGCTTGGGTGAAAGAAACAGGGTTTCCTTGCGAGTACGATGTGATGAGGTCCACAAGGTTCTTGGTAAGAAACGGAACAACGAGGTTGAGTAAAGCAAGTACTACCACCAAAATTGCGATGCCAGCGTAGTACCATTTGAGTTTTGAGGAGAATTTGAGGATTTTAATAAGTTCGTTCATAGGATTTAATTGTACGGCTAATTTTCGTGTTTGCCTAGCGTCCAGAGGGCATTTAATGAGATAATCATGGCATGAAGCACATGCGCGCGTTTTTTATGAATCAGCCCGAGCAAGAATACAAACGTACTGATGTTCTGCTGCATCAGGGCGAAGCCGGTGAGGATGTTCTCTTTATTACTGATGGTTTTGTGAAGACCTACACCATTGCCGACGATGGTGATGAGAAATTGATTACCATCCTTGGGCCTGGCGATGTGATGAATTTGGAGGCCGCGTTATTTAATGATGTTACCCACAGGTATTATTACGAAGCTATGACTGATGGCAAAGTGCGAATCTTAGAAGCAAAATCGCTCGAGAAGCAGTTAGAAAAAGATTCGGCCGCGCTCTTCGGCTTGGTGCGCTACCTTATGACGCGCAATGATGAGCTAGCACAGACGCTCGATAATATTTTGCAGGCCAAGGCGGATGTGAAATTAATAAATATGCTCGCCCTTTTGGTGCAGCGCTTCGGACAGGAGCTTTCCGAGGGCACAGTTACGCTCCCCTTCACACTTTCGCACGCCCAGCTTGCCAGTATGGTTGGAACCACTCGCGAGACAATGACGGTTCAGGTGCGTCAGCTGACTAAGCGTGGCGTACTCAAGCCTGCAAAATCTGGCCTATTTCGTAACCACAAATCTGGGTTTGAAATAAATTTGGCGAAATTGCGCGAGATGACAGACGTCGACTAAATAATTGACAAATTTACAATTATATAGCAAAATAGCTGTCAACTCGACCAATGGAGTAAGCGATGACTCAGACCGAGAGCACTTTGATAACGCCGCATGCCGCCCGGGCACAGCTGGAAGAGAAATACCCCAGGGAGCAGTATCCAGATTTCGATGCGCATCTTGTAGCGTTCGGGAGTACGGGTTGGCGAAACTGGTTCCATCGACGAGTACCAGAGACCGAACTGGCACGACACGACACTACTCAGCTCTGCAGTACCTGCTATTTGATGGCAGAATTGTGCATCCTGCACGGAATTCCAATGTTGCGGCGCAAAATGCTTGAGCATATCCAGCAAGCCTTCTCTCCTGAAGGGATCAGTGGATCGCGGCTTGATAGTATGCGTGCGTGGAAACAGGCGCAAGAGACACTCGTCACAGAGTTGGCCGACGCTGTTTTTCTAGACGCGATTGGCGTGCTCTCCCTTAGGGTTGAGGACGGCAGTCTGCTGTGTCAGGTTGCCGCGAATGCCTGCATTCAGAGCTGGACAGAGCGTGGGTTCTCATCGAGCGTGGTAGACCGGAATATCGAACGCATCCATGATGCCTTTGGTTGGCATTGTCGGTTCCCCCACCCGAGCTCCGACTAGAGTTCATGGTCACTCACCTGGAGTGGCCATTTTTTATTGAGGCAAATCAAAGAGTAGAAATTCAGCATCTTTTCTGGCTGATAGCGTAATTTTTGTCTCTTCAGTAATAGCTGCCCCGTCGCCCGCTAGTAGCTTTGAGCCGTTAACGCTCACCTCTCCACTGATCACTTGTACCCACTGGCAGCGATCACTAGATGATGTATAGCTAATTTTTTTCGTTGATTCCAGCACCGAAGCATAAAGCGAAACAGACTGGTGTACTTGCATACTGCCCGTCTCTCCGGCTGGTGTTGCAATCGGGCAAAGTTTGTTGAGCTTTTCTTCTCGAGAGAATTCTTTTTGAACATAGCCAGGTTTTCGATTTGGTTGGTCGGCTTCCAGCCAGATTTGCAGTAAGTGTACCGGCTCGGTTTTAGAGGTGTTGTATTCGCTGTGCATCACACCGCTCCCAGCTGTCATGTACTGTACTTCGCCAGCCTTAATTGTGGCCTCGTTACCGATACTGTCTTTGTGCGCCAACTCGCCTTTCATGATATAAGTTATGATCTCCATATCCCGATGTCCGTGCGTCGGAAAGCCACCATCGCCAGCGATATGGTCTTCGTTAATCACTCGCAATGCGGAAAAGCCCATGTGGCGTGGGTCATAGTAGCCCGCAAACGAGAAGGTGTGCGCGGTTTTTAGCCAACCGTGGTCGAACTGGCCTCGTTCGGATGCTTTGCGAACGCGTATCATATCTGTATCCTAGCAGGTTTTTGAGCTATAATGTGAGCTCGATGAAAAAAGTCATACTTTACTATAAATTTGTGCCGGTTCAAGACCCAACGATGGCGATGCGTTGGCAGCGTGAGCTGTGTCGTCGTTTGAACCTTAAGGGTCGAATTATCGTGAGTAAGCATGGCATCAACGGTACTCTCGGCGGAGATTTAGAGAACCTCAAAGAATACAAGCGCGAGATGAACCGCTCAGCGATATTTCGTGGCATTACGTACAAATGGAGTGAGGGTGGCGGTAATGAGTTCCCTCGTCTTAGCGTGAAGGTAAAGTCAGAGCTGGTGGCTTTTGGCGTGCCTGAGGAAGTTCAGGTGGACGCGCAAGGTGTTATTGGTAGTGGCAAGCATCTCAAGCCCGAGGCGCTGCATAAGTTGCTCGAGGAGCGTGGCGATGACGTGGTCTTTTTTGATGGCCGCAATGCGTATGAAGCAGCGGTTGGTCGGTTTCGCGACGCTGTTGTGCCAAAGACTCGCACCACGCACGATTTTGTTAAAGAAATTGAGTCAAATAAGTATGATGAGCTTAAGGATAAACCAGTTGTCACCTATTGCACAGGTGGCGTGCGTTGCGAAATTCTTTCAGCACTCATGAAAAATCGTGGTTTCAATGAGGTATATCAAATTGATGGCGGTATTGTAAAATACGGTGAAAAATACGGTGATGAGGGCGCCTGGGAAGGTTCACTTTACATTTTTGACGGTCGTATGGAACAACGTTTTAGCGATAAGTCTGTCGATATTGGTGAATGTAGTCACTGCGGTGACAAAACCAGTCGTTACATTAACTGCGATAACGTGAGCTGTAACGATTTAGTGTTGGTGTGTGAGAACTGTGCCGACACAGCGACCTGCGCAAAGTGCGTAAAAGCTGCTAGTAAATAAAAAGCCGGCTGGTAAAAGCCGGGGTGATCATTAGCTCTTGCCAATCACCGTTATGTGTTTCTTGCACGTCATTGTGAGGTTCACCCCAAGACTCATTCGGTCGATGTAGGGCGGCGCAATGACGATTACGCGTGTTTTCTCGCCAACGTCCTGTATGAAGCCGGTCGTCTGGTGCACTGCCTTCCTCATGGCGATGCTGAGTTGAATCTGGGTTAGGAGGCCAACTCTCCCCCGCTCAAGTTGCGGAAGGAGCTTCTTCTCGACTTTCTCCAGGATCTTTGTGATGTCGATTTTTCGAACGAACCTGAATTCACAGAGCATCTTTTCGACCATCTCTTCCGGTGCCGTGGAATCCATCACCACCACCAAGAGTTCGACTTCATCATGCATCGCGTACAAGGTGCTTCTCCGTCTGTCGAGATTGAATACTGCATATTTAATCATAAAAATATAGATTTGGCAATTATATAATGATTGACATAAATCTATAATAGTGCTATAATAACACTTATCTTTGCACACGGCAGAGGTAGATACCGATCCGATCGGTATTATATTGGACAAGGAGCTCCAATGAGTACCCAAACATCCATGGCTCCGGGCAACCGGAATGCAACCATGCTCGACCTCGGCACGCTCGAGGACGGGGATGTCATCACCGTCAGCACCAAGAGCTCGCGTTGGACATTCGTCCTCGCCAAGGGGCGCCGGGCGACCGAGTCGCAGATCATCGGCGTCTCGGTGATGACCAACAGCCGCAAGTTCGGCCAGATCACCGCCGATGTGATGAGCACTCGCGTCGATCGCATCTTCCAGTTGGGAGAGCGGATCGGTGTGAACGGAGGTCACTCAGGTGACATCCGCTTTGTGAGCGTCAACGGCGAACGCCGCCTCGGCTGACGCCACGACCAACGGACCGGACCCCTTCGGGGGTCCGGCACCGGGGTCTTTTTCATTTAATTAAGTATTCTCCGATGTGAGAGTCGGAATTAATTTCCGGCGCTTACATGGGTGATCTCACGGAGAATACTGAGTGCAGATTGCGGCCATGCTCGGAACAAGTTCCTGTGCGTGGACTGATCTATCGAACTCCTGCGGAGTCCAGTTTTCACGAGAAAACTACCATGAAAAAAGCCCAAGACGAGCTTGGACGTTTTTCATGGTGATCCCACGGAGAATACTTTGTATAAAATCTCGTATGAGACTTTAGCGAACTCCTTCGGAGTTCTGGCTCTCTACGAGAGCAACCAATGCAAAACGCCGACACTATAGTCGGCGCCTTACATTGGTGAACCAAACTATTTCGAATTGGAACTATATCTTACGGGATATTCAAACTCTAATTAACTTCTCTAGAGTAAATAACCTGTTACATTATTCCCCCACAGTAATAGGAACATAAATAACAGGCATATATCACGCAATGGCAAACCCACAACCAACAACAAGTCATCTCGTTAAGACTCAATGGCAACCAGGTGTATCAGGTAATCCTAATGGCAAACCTAAGGGCACGGTCCATATCTCAACACATATCACCAACTTACTTGAGGATGAGGCATTTAGCTGTAATCTAAGGAATGGCCAGCTATTTGAAGGTTCACCTATGAAGGCAGTATTGTCAGCTGTAGTTATCAAGGCAATCAATGGCGATTTGAGGGCTATAGAGCTACTTATGAAGTATGGATATCCAAAAAAGCATGAGTCGGTTACGGAGATCATACCTCTCCCAATTCTGGGAGGTATGAGTTCAAGTGCTGATGTATAATTAGTGTATGAATGAGAATAAGCTACCGGTCCAAAAACCTGACAGTGCCGGCAAGAAAGCTAAGGTCCTATCCGCAGTCAAAGGACAAGCTCAACTGCTAGTTGGCTTGACACTAGGTATAGCTATCGCTATCGGAGGATTTGCCTATGCAAATAAAGTCGCCACAAAAAATAATGACAAGCCGACACCCGTAGAAACCTCACAATCTACCACAGCTTCACCCCTGGCATCTCCTAGCACCACCGCCAGTAACTCTGAAAGTCCCAGCCCAGCAGCATCTTCTCCTCAAACAAATAAGAATAACTCGCCAAAGAGCACAACCCAGAGTCAGGTTCCTTCATCTAGCGCTTCAAATAGTGGCCCAAGCTGTAATGAGGCTTTAAAGCAAGCATATATTGATAGCTATAATGCAGCAGTTGCACAAGAAAATGCGCGCCATGAAAAAGAAATGCAAAGGATCGCAGGATACTATTGTGGTAGGGGCTTATGCGATTCGAGTTATAGGGCAAACGAAGAAGGATATGAAAATTCCACACATCAGAATAATCTCGCCCAACTTCTAGCTACAAAGAATGCGAATATCGCAAAGGCAAATTGCAGTTAAGAACAGCCCATATTCATCTGTATAGTAATTTTAGGCCTTAGTATTTGACTGCCGCTTTTCACTACTTTTCGCTTTTACAGCGTTGATAGCCCACATAATACCGCTAATAATTATCATAAGTTCAGTAATTCCAGTGCTAATTTTGAATCCAAATAGCAAAATTATATGAACTATCAAGAAGGCTAGAAACATCCTTCCCCATACTCTTTTATTTGCCTTATAGTCTTTCATTGGTCCTCACCTTGCTTATTCCTGTTATGATATTACTCTTATTCGAATTGATCAATCCTTAACTACTCACTGCTCAGCTACCATTTGGTTGTGTTCATCAATTTTTTTGCCGAGCTGGAAAGCATCATAAATTTGACCCCAGCCGAATAGTCCAAACGTGAAAAACCATAGGAGCCCGGTACCCACTTTTCCAAGATATATTCTATGTAGCCCACAAAGTCCAATTAACCCCATTCCAAGAAGAATGTAGCCCGTTTTCTTATCCTTATAACTTAATGCTGTGCTTGATGTTTTATTGCTGGGTTTATGAGTACCACCTTTAAAAGGGTATTTTACTAACCGATCTGCGCTGATCGATGTTCGATTGTATGCCCTATTGTAAATAGCTTTCTTCGGATTTGTTATTAGACCATAACCTTTTGGAGCTCTGACTTTAGCTCTAATCATTCGCTTGACGCTTAGTCTAGCTGATACTCGACCTTTAATGCTTGGTTTTCTAATTCCAATCTTCATAGATCGATTCTACCTCAAATTACTATTCTCTGAAAATCGGTCATATAAATTCGATATAGGTGAACATAGAGTATATGTTTAACGATTAATCATAGCATATTTACTCTATTGCACTGATTGAAGTTTTTTCGCTATTGATGCCTTATCTGTAGAGCATTTTTTATCTTCAGATAGTCTTACGATTTTGTAAAACAATTACAGTACTTGTTAGTGATGAGAAGTTCAAAACCACAAGCCGCAAATATGGGCCAACCCCTTATTAGCATTAAGGAGGCTCGAAAACTTCTTGGTAGTCTTGCTTGTGACTTAACCAACGAAGAATTATTTAAGCTTATTGAAGACTCAGAACAGATTGTGAGAGTAATACTCAGACAGAAAATTGTTCCAAAATCTACGTAGGAGTAAGATGAGGTTATGCATAAAAAAGCAGTTGTTTACACCAGGGTCTCCACGGGAGAGCAAGCTGAGCTGGGTGTTTCCTTAGATAATCAAGAATCTCGCTGTAATGAGTGGGCTCTACATAATGGAGTCTTGGTTGTGCAGACATTTCGTGAGGAAGGTGTGTCTGCAAAAACACTTAACAGACCTGAGCTAAAGAAGATGCTTGAGTTCATTCGACGCAATGGTAAAGAAATCGATTTTCTAATTATCTATGATGTAGACAGACTTTCGCGACAAGCATCCGACTACTATGACATAGTAGAAACCTTGAAAGGCCTGAATATTGAGCTTAGAGACCCCTCTTCCACTCTGGAGGGCGGGAAGTCAGATAAGCACATACGTGGCATAAAGGCCATCGTTGCGGAGATGGAAAATGAAGATAAAGCACGTAGAGTTAAAGATAATATGACCAGACGCGCAAATGCAGGCCAGCGTATGCACAAGGCACCATATGGACTTAAAAATGTCCGTGATGAACTAGGCAACTCCACACTCGCCCCAATAGATCCAGTAGCTGATAACATTGCTTTTCTACTAGTCGAGTTCTCTAAGGGTATATATTCCAAGCGCGATATAAAGGCTAAAGCAGACGCTCTGGGTTTAAAGCAGCGGAATGGCAAAGATATTTCATACCAAATGATAGACAAGATACTGAGACAGCCGATCTATGCTGGCCTTGAGTGTAATAGCTTCACTGATAATGAATATATTCAGAGTATATTTCCGGGTATTATCCCGGAAAACATCTTCTATAAAAACCAAGATATTCTCTCCAATAAAAAGTCCAGGCAACAACAAGGCTATAAACGTATACATCCCGATTATCCATTGAAGAATTGGATCGCATGCTATGTTTGCTTAACACCCATACGAGGAAGTGCCTCTACAGGACAATCTGGTAAGCGTTATCCAAAATATCACTGTTCAACGTGTAAGAAATCTTCAATCCAGCCAAAAGCTCTCGAGAAAAAATTCACTAGCCTACTTAATGAGCTAGTACCAAGCCCTGAAACAGGAAAACTTATTAGAACAATAATTCTAAGGGTTTGGAAGGATGAGGTGGCGAACTATAGGAAGCGTGAACGAATGCTACGCAGCAAAATAGAAGCTATAGAGGACCAGCAGGTAAAAGTTATCGAAAAAGTCATAACTGGTGATTTGAATGCTGAAGACAAGCAGGCATGGGATAAGAAGACAATTTAGCTATGAAGCAATATAGAAGAGAATTAAGGAGTTTGCAGGAGCAAATTGGAACCGATGAAGATGCTATCGATTACTCGATCAATTTTATGACCAACACCCCTAAACTATGGCAAGATGCTGGTCCCGAAATGAAGATTAAATTACAAGAAATCATTTTTCCAAAAGGTCTACAGTACAGTTTTGAATTAGGTAAATTTGGAACTCCCGAAATTAGCCCACTGTTCAGGTTAGTGAGTACTAAAAAAGAACTATCTTCAACCGATAGTTCCCTTTTGGTGATCCCACGGAGAATCGAACTCCGATTTCCAGATTGAGAATCTGGCGTCCTAACCGTTAGACGATGGGACCGAGTAGTGAGTGAAATACCTGCAAGCTTGCTTGCAAAGGTGCTTCCAAGGTACGAGAGTCCATACAAAGTATGGGACCGAGTAGATTTTGAACTCAACAACTATACCACGTTTACGAGCTCTTTTCCAGGTTATAACGGCACTTTTTAGAGCCTCGCGCAATATTTACTCGACGAGTATGTAGTCAAGACAAGTACACCCTTTAGCTATTCTGAGCAGACTCTA
>CAZOVH010000001.1:16439-215101 GCA_964583675.1 uncultured Candidatus Saccharibacteria bacterium | reverse complement strand
GAGCAGTCGACTCATAATCGATTGGCCGCTGGTTCAAATCCAGCCGGGCCCACCAAAATTTCACTTAATTTAAATCGTATCTATGTCCAAAGTTTCGCAATCACAACACGATTTAGAGAGACAGCTCCAAGAACAACTTGAATTATTGGGCAAATTGGCTGAACTATATGACCAAGGCCAGCATTCAGTTGCAAAAATGCTCGCAGTACAAGCCAGAACTTTACTCCACGACACGCGGAACTCTAAATCTTTGCTGGGACAGCTGGGACTTAAGAATAGAAAATTTATTAGCACAACTGTGCGACTCCCTGAAATACAGACAGGAACTTTGCATGTCGGTAATTATGCGGCACTCGTTGGCATCCCACTAGGTGGAGGAGGTGCAGATTATGTACCCAACCTAGATAACACTATCAATGAAAACCGGAAAATAAGCTTCGATGAGTACTGGAACGAAGTCATCTTCATTGATAAGCATAATGAATCCTTTACAAGAAAAGATGTAATTCTATACCTCGCAGAGCAAGACGGTGGTGCTCATGTTGATCCAGGATTAGATGCCAAGTACGTAGAACTTTCCCGACGTAACTCATTGGGATGGCAAAAAGAAGAAAAGTCAGAAATAAGAAATTTAAGTGGAGTTGAATTTGCAAGCATGAGACAGATTGCTCACGAATTGCTCAAAACACTAGTTGAAGACTACAAAACACCGGCGCAACAAGAATATCCTGAAGGTGTAATTAGTGCGGTAGGTATTTCATTAGTTACGTCAGAAGACGGATCAAAGGACGCCAGTAACAGGCAGATAGACTTCTCAAACGCCCGAAGAAAAGGGCCCTGCCCGTGTGGAAGTGGAAAGAAATACAAGCGTTGTCACGGAAGCTAGTATCTAGCCACTACGGCCTATTATTAAAAAACAAAAACAGCCTCTCAATACGGAGGCTGCTTTTTTTATTGAGACAGCTTACGCTACGGCGCCGTCGGCTGGAGGTGCAGCTGGAGCATCGGTTGCAGGTGCTTCTGGTACTGGAGCTCCCTCAACTGCCTGATCGGGAGTTGGCTCTGCTGGTGCAGCTGGCATTTCTGGAGCTGCTGGAGCCTCAGGTGCAGCTGGTGCTGGAGCGTCAGTTGCTGGTGCTTCTGGTACTGGTGCTGCAGCTGGGTCTGGTTGAGTTACTACACCAGGAGTTGGTGCTGCTGGTGCTGGCTGATTCTGTGGATCCATAATTATTCTCCTTTAGGTAATTGTTTAAAATGGAATACCTTGATTATATCAGTTTCATTTACTGGTAACCAACCATAACACAAAACCCGCCACTAGGGCGGGCTGTGTACGTAACTTACGTAAGTTGGCTCTAGCCTTCTTTGTTCTCTTTCTTAAGAATTGGAAGACCCGTGCGGGTGTTTTCAACAACCATGTAGCCTTCTGGAAGAGCGTCGATTGCACCATCTTTAGCTTCGCGAGCGAAGAAGTAGATGCGCTGCTGACGGCCACCCTTAAGGGTTACATCGCGCTGGTGCAGGATGTAAGTTTGACCTTTTGAATTAGTGTGCTGGTATGCCATATCTTGTTTCACTCCTTATTACTAGTTATGTTTCCAGGTTAGGCCAGGTTAGCTAACCTGTCAACACCTTAGAGCTAACTTTTTTGTCTTTGTATCTGATTTTCAGATAGAGACTTGGTTTGAAGCTGAGAGGAAAAACACCTACAATAGAGACTAATGTGCTTGAAAGATAAATAAGGAGGATACATGGAAACACCGGCACCACGCCGCCCAGCTGCACAAGCCCCGCGCCCAGCCGCGCACCCATCACAACCAACAACTCACCCACGCCGCAACAAGCGACGAGTACTTGGATTTGCTGCAATTGGTATCGCCGTAATCGTATTGGTAGGCGTAATCCTGCTCGGAGCTTCGCTGCTCTCGCAAGCGCGCTCTGGCGGGATGAAAGATGTAAAGACCAGCCAATATCAAGCTGTGTTCTTGAACAATAACCAAGTTTACTTTGGAAAAATTTCGACTATTAATGATGAGCATATTGTTCTAAATGACATCTATTACTTGCAGGTTCAGCAAGGTGTACAGCCCGAAGAAAAAACCCAAGATAACCAGCAGCTCTCCCTGGCTAAGCTAGGTGGAGAATTGCATGGTCCAGAAGACACCATGTATATAAACGCCGACCAAGTATTGTTCTGGGAAAACCTCAAAGACGACGGTAAGGTTGTCCAAGCTATTAAAAGCAATAGTAAATAACTAAGCCGAACTTTTAAAAACGCCCTAGCAATGGGCGTTTTTTATTTCTTGGTTTTTGCTATGGAGCCGTAGCCTAATGGCATCAAGTTTCTACTCAATAGGATACCAACTCCTAAGAAGAAAGCTGCGATCGTCAAAAACCCACCAAAAACTGGCACGAGTCCAACCACAGCAAGTAAGAAAAAGCCAAGCGCAGCCGCTCCAAGCTCGGTCATATAATTACGCGGGCGGGTGTTCGCTTTTTTGGCTGCCATTTGATTGAGTACATAGCTCCCAACAAAGTGCGCACTAGCTGTTGGTGCCAACACGAGCACGAGTAAATAGATAAGCCCGCCGATAAATACAAGCGGAATTCCGATAATTGTAAACAACAATAGTATGAGTAAAATTGGAACGAATACTACGAACGCCAGCGCCTTAAAGTAGTTATTCAGTGGCTTTTTCACAAAATAATCCTCAGCTGGCAAAAAAACTTTTGGCATCATTAACAGTACGATTGCCGCAATGAAAATGTTTGCCGCCAACCAATACGCCATATCGCTCAACTGCGCTACAATGCGTTCTGCTGGTGTCGCTTCATTTGCCGGTTCTGTGCGCTTAATCGAGCCAGCAATCGAGCGGTCATTTTCTATTGTCGCTTCAGACTGCGATGTGTAGGTCAGATTCCCGCCAATCGTCGCTCCGCCGGCAATTGTGATAGTCTCCCCAGCTAAAGCCACATCTCCGCCGACTTTACTATCAACAAGAACAGTCGAACCGCCGACATACATATTCTGTACAACCTCTCCCCGCGTACGGACATCGCTACCGGCAGCAAAAAGGTTCTGTACCCTTAAATCGTCGCCAAACTTTACATCTGCCGCAGCTACAAACACGCTACCAGCGTCACGGGCCGCAACTTCCACCTCAGATCCTGCCGCATGGACGTTACCAGTTACTACACCGCGTACAATAACCCGCTCAGCTACTGCATAGACACTACCATTTATCGTTCCTTCAATCTCAACCGTGCCACCAGCTACAATCACATCACCATTCACGGTGCCCCGCAACGAAATATTTTCAGCTGCACGAACATACACACCATTCACAGTTTGGTCAGCAGCTAATTCAGCTCTCGAATTCGCAGCGCGAGCAACACCAGTCGCAAATGCAGCAATCGCGATGACTACGAAAATGCTAAGAATTACTCCAAGACGTTTCATATTTTTCATTAAACGCCGAAAATAGCTAAAACACAAGGCTTGACACGTTCGTAGCCTGTTCGTTATTATAGATGTAAAGCAGTACTCATAAAGGAGGGATTATGATCCGCAAACCACTTACCAAGAAACAAAAGCGAACACTTGATTACGTTTCTTCTTTTATAGAACAGCATGGATATTCGCCAAGCTATCGAGAAATCGCGAATGGACTCAAGCTCAATTCTGTAGCTACCGTAGCCCAGCACATCGACTCACTTGTGGCCAAAGGCCTCCTTACTAAAGGCAATAACTCTGCTCGCTCACTCCTTCCAGTTGGCGAAGTTGAAGCTGCTACAATTACCGACTCTGGCATGCGACTCCCAATTCTTGGCATGATTGCTGCCGGCACACCTATCGAAACCGTCTCCGGCCACCCTGACACCCTCGAGGTTCCACCCTTCATGGTCGGCAAACGCAACAGCTACGTCTTACAGGTTAAGGGTCAATCTATGATTAATGACGGCATTCATAATGGTGACTATGTGGTCGTACAAGAAAAAGATGTGCCCTCCAATGGAGAAGTTGTTGTGGCCTTAGTGAATGGATCTGAGGCGACTCTCAAGCGCTACTACAAGGAAGCCGGACGCGTCCGCCTGCAACCGGCTAACGACACTATGGACCCAATCTACATTACTCCAGACATGGATCTCAAAATTCAAGGCGTTGTTATCGGACTCATTCGCAGGTACAACTAGCTAGCGCCTTATTAATAAGCTTGGTAGATCGCTTTAAAATATTGCGTCTGCGTGCCTAAAATACACAATCAGCGAGCGGACTACATAAATATTCAGGAATGTCCCAATTATTGCTGCTAGCATTTCTACAACTCCAACCACCGTCTGACTACCAAACGAGTAAACTCCACGGGCAAATAAGTTGGCCCAAAATGGCCCTAGCCACTTTACTGTGAGTAAAAGCGTTAAAATCATACCGACCAACAATAATAATTTAATGAGCGGCACCCGAATACGATCCTGAAAGTGGCCTCTATTTGAAAAAGCAGTTTCTACAATGAGCTCATTGCGTGCTGTAGTAAAAAACGCCATAGCCAGCCAAAAAAGCGTGTATACACCGAGTCCAACTGCTCCCCAGAACAACACAATTGTAGCCCAAGATACAATTTGCAAATCGCCATACACCGCAAGCTGTGAACCAATTTGCTGCGCAAGCTGAGCGGAGTCTGTATTCTGATTACCGCTCAGGACCTTAGCAATTGTCTGAATATTAGCGGCTACCAGGTAGCCAATCGCTAGAAAGATGTAAGCAACGAACCCCACAGGTGTTGCAACCGCAAAACTTCTAGCCCTTGCTTCCTGCAAATCAAGTTGAGGTTCTTGCGCTACGGCCTCTTGCTGTATCTGCTCAGAGGTCTGCGGAGTTACAAGATATTTTTCATTCATCAAGTTATTCTCCGACTTTCTCGGTTACCACAACCACAGTTGAAGCCTTACCATCTCGCTCTTCACTCGTAACAATAAGCGCCAGATTTCTTGATGATTTTTCAGCAAAACCGATGCCCGAATTAAAGTATGTAGTTTGATCGCGAGTTTTCGACCAGCCCTTTTCTGCAAGCTGCGACTCATAATAGGAGACAACTTGCTGCTGACTGTCAGAAGAACTCAACGTCACGTTAGAACCCTGCCCATCTTTTATAACCGAATACATAACTTCTGAGCCGGGATAAACCGGAATATCACTCGGGTAGTTTTTAGGAAGTTCTGCCTTGCTCGAGAACGTGCCTTGCCCATCTCCTGTAGTAACCTCCACCGAGCCACTCTTTTCATCAACTTTTACACCATTAGAGCGCAAGAAGTTTAAGGCTGGAGCCGCAAATACAATGCCCGCAATAATCACAGCAACAAATAGTACAACCACAATGCCGCCGCCTATGATTGCCAGCTTGGCGCCCTTTGACATTGGTTTTTTAGCCCGAGATGACGAAACAACTTTTGGCGATTGAGCCATAGAAATACCTTTTATGCTTCTATTGTATCACCTGTAATCGCCGCGGCAACGCACGAAGCAACCCGACTATCAAACACGTCGGGAATTATGTGTTCTGCTCGAGGTGTATCAATGAGACCAGCCAACGCCTTGGCGACACGCAATTTATCGTTGGACGAAACAGTATTTTTATGCGCGTCCATCAAGCCCCTAAACAAGCCAGGAAACACCAATACATTATTTATCTGATTGGGCAAGTCGGATCTACCGGTTGCCATAACAGCCACACCTGCCGCCTTAGCGTCTTCAGGTAAAATTTCTGGCTCTGGGTTAGCCAGTGCAAAAACAATTGGGTCACTGTTCATGCCTTGAATAATCTGAGGCGTGAATGCTCCAGCTACCGAAACACCAATAAGCACGTCCGCACGCCGAACCGCCTCAGACAAACCCCCGTTTTCCGTAGCGCCGCTCAACTTAGCAAGCTCGGCTTTTTCGCCGCGTAAATCACCTCGATCAGCTGACAAAATTCCGCGAGAATCAACCACGATCAACTCACGTACACCGGCTTGATATACAAGTCTAGCAATTCCCGAGCCAGCCGCACCGGCACCATTAACCACAACCCGCACATCAGACAGCTGCTTGCCAACAACTTTGAGCGCGTTATACATACCAGCCAACACCACAATAGCCGTAGCGTGCTGATCGTCATGTACAACCGGAATATCCAGCTCAGCCTGCAATCGCCTCTCTATCTCAAAGCAGCCAGGTGCAGCTATGTCTTCTAAATTTATGCCGCCAAAGCCTGGAGCAATTGCACGCACTGCCTGCACGACCTCATCAGGGTCTTGCGTAGATAGTACAATTGGCCAAGCGTTGACTCCCCCCAACTCGCGAAACAACATTGCTTTGCCTTCCATAACCGGTAGAGCCGCCTGTGGACCCACATTTCCGAGACCTAGAACTGCAGAGCCATCACTCACTACCGCCACAGCGCCAGCAGCACTAGTTAACTCTCGAGCACGCTCTGGCTTTTCTGCCAGCTCGCGCGAAACCGCTGCCACACCCGGCGTATAAAATGTCGCAAGCGATGTTTCAGTAAGTGCGGCATTCGATTCAATATGGATCTTTCCCCGGTGCTTTGCGTGTTCAAGAATTGGGTCGTTGTTTTGCTCCATTACGTGTCTCCTCCAGTTTTTCAAAAATAATAAGTGTGAGCGCCACGCTTGCTGTGGCCACAACAGCGCCCCATATCGTGTCAATTACAGAAATTCCCAGTTGCCAGTCTTGCAAAAATTGCAAATTCTTTATATTGATGAGCCCAAAAACCAAGCCGCCAAATACACCCGCTCGCAGTAAAGACTGCCCCATGGTCGGTCGTTTCTTTTCGCGAGTTATGGCTATATAGGTTAGCCCAGCCGAAAAAATTACCCCGAACAAAATAAACCATACGAGCGAAAATTCATTCGATACATATTGCTCAAGCGCACGTTTATAGATATCCCGTGCCGCAACTTGCAGCCACATATATTGCAACAAAGAAAACGTTGCAAATCCGATTACGTAGAGTGTGGCTTTTTTATGCATCACATTCTATCGTATCACGTCGAATGAAAGAATTGTGCCTAACACCACCAAGCTTGCAATCAATTTTTCTGGGCGCAATGTCTTCTTAGATTTCTGCTCAACTTTAGCCGCCCCACCCCTATCAAAACAACAAGAAAGCGCTGCTAAAGCCGCAGAGATCTGCGTATATTGATCCCGAGTAACACTCTGCGATTGCTCCGAGAAAAACTTATCTATCAACTTAGATGCATCCCGAAAGGTAGTTTGTCCAGCTGGGGTGAGCTGTAAAGAGTCAAAACGACGGTCGGTCTCACCCGGCGTCCTTGCAACATAGCCAAGCTCCGTAAGCGTAGCAATATGTCGAGACACTGCCGCTGGCGTGATGCCAAGACTTTCTGCTAGATCGCGCTGGCACGGCTCATCACCCTGTATTTTTACTAACACAAAAAACTGTGAAAGCGTAAGCTGATGCTGCTCGGCTAGCGCACGTTCGGCCATTTTATCCATTTGGTACATTATTTTTCTCAGCTGAAGCGCCGATGCGTAGGAAAAACATTCTTGCTTCATGATTTCACCAAACTAAATTCTTCTGTATGAATGTTTACTGGTGCCACACCTGCATCGAGTAATTGGGTTTTTATGGCGCGCATCATGCCAGGAGGGCCACAAATATAAAAGTCCGTACCGCTCAAATTCTTAAGTTCTTTTTTCAGGATATCAGCAGAAATCATGCCGGCAATATCTTGTTTCTTAGGACCTTCTTGCACCACATTCCGCAGAGTAAGATCTATGTCTCGAGAAATTCGAGCAAGCTCTTTTTCAAACACCCTCTCACTACTTGCTTTAGTACTATAAAACAGCCATAACTTCTCTTTGGCGCCAGCTTCAGCCAACGCGCCAAGCATAGAACGAATTGGAGTAATACCAATGCCACCCGCAATATATACAGCACGTTTTTGTGTAATTCTTTCGGTGGTAAAACGCCCGTAAGGCCCATCCACAATTACGCGAGTATTCTCCGGAAGCTGGGCAATATTTGCTGTAAAATCACCCAGCGTTTTTACACTAATCCTCAACTCATCACTATTTGGCTCTAGAGAAAAACTAAAAGGGTGCTCTTGCAGCCAAAAGCCCTTGGCTAAAAAGCGAAACTTACCAAACTGTCCGGCAGTATAGTGAAAGTTTCGAATATTTTTCCCACGAATATACACGCTATGTATACCGCTCGCCTCTTGAACAATTCGAGCCACACGAAAATCCTGCTGCTTATAGAGCAATAACTGGCGCGCAAACCGGTAATATACAACCAAAAGAAACACCAATCCATAGAGTGCAATCCAGTACATGCGGAACCACTCAATTTTTGTGAGCTCCCTACCATTATCTATTTGGTGGCCAAACGAAAACAGCACGACCAGATACGTCAAGAGATGTATTGCATACCACCACTCATAACGCAGTTTTTTACGGGCAATCACTAGCGATGAAACGGCAACGATAACGAGTAGTATTTCGGCAATAAAGGCTTGAAGCGTGTCTTCAAAGTTTTGGAAGAAAAGCGGCAATACTTCAGGAGGTTGCACGCCATACACGGTAGAGTATGCCAAAATAAGCGTGGGCACGTGCATGAGTACGAGCACTAATGCCGCAAACCCATTCCAGCGATGTATGCGAGTGAGCCTATCAAGACCAAAGTCTCTTTCAATAAACGTCACCCTACTTACAAGCACTACCTGTGTAAGCACGGTAAACGCCGCGAACAAACCTGCAAGTCTGGCGAATGCAATGAGAGTAGGCACATAGCCAGTGCCGATAAGCTTGCCGCTACTAAAAAGCCACACCGCAGCGATCATAACAATTTGCACGAGCCACAATAGAATCCAGCGCCATTGTTTCCACGTAAGTTGATCGACCGTCATACTCTTTATGGTACGCGCCAATTAGTTAACGCGTCAACTTTTAGCCAACCCAATAGCCATTAGAAAATAGCGTGAGCATGGCACCAAGTGCAATGGCAGATACGACAAAGTATAGAGTTCTCACCCACTCAGCCTGCTTATCGAGCCACATTGCAATGAGGATGAACACCGGAAAAACTGGCAGAATATAACGGGAATGCGATACAAAATTTCCGGTTAATATCAGCATTAGTGCAGTGAGCGCCGAATACAACACCAAAGCCAGTGGCAACTTTTTAACCCAACCGAGCCAAGCACTATAAACAATCGTCAACCACGCAACAAAGAAGTGCAACTTCGTAAACCACTCGCTCAACCAAGCATCCATCCAGCTCGTTGAATTAATCAGCGTTACCATCGATAACAACTCAACGTAGAGCGTTTTTAGGATATTCGACTCAAAGCGCATGTATGGCCAGAATTTAGCATAGAGCCCCGAAAAGAAAACCCAAGGTAAAATTTTCGTCTCCCTGTAAATCCACAACCAATATGCGGCGATGCCAAAAAATGAAATTGGAACCGCCAAGATCTGCCAATCAATCTTCCTCCAGGACCAACCCTTATCGGCAAGATACTGAATTAAAATCACCAAGCCAAGTACTACGCCAGCCCCCCGTGTGCCGGTAGCAAACCCAGCTAAAACACCTGCCCATATGTACTTTTTTCGTAAAAGAAAATAAAGCGACCACACTACCAATGCAGAAAAAAGAGCCTCTGTGTAAAAGGCAATAAAGAAATGCGCTACTGGAAAAGCTAGCCAAGCAAGAACGGCTAGGAGGGCAATTTGGCGTTTTTTTGTAACTAGTATAGTTAGCAAATAGAGCCCCTGTGAGGCAAGAATTAATGCCAATGCATTCACTATCTGCGCTGAAATAACTATGCCTAAGCCAAGTCTACTGAGTAGTCCTACAATAAGGGGGAAGATTGGATAGAAAACAGCAGTTGGTCCAGAAAAATCGTATCCCTGACGTATTATCTGTAGATAATAGTGCCCATCCCATTTCACAGCACCCTGTATAGTCGATACGACCGGCGGATTGTAATCTAGATTACCAGGCTGGCTAATCGCTGCTACTACATAAGTACGTAGCAAAATCAAGACTATTAGCCACGCAAATACTATCGTAATTGCTGGATAGCGACCAACTATACTTTTAATTTTTCTAAGACTTGGTCGTAGCTGCATGCTTTCTGCCTTGTGCACGCTTTCTCTTGCTAGTCTGAATAGATCTTTTCGCGGAGTAATTTACAGCCAATAAGATTCCTATCGCACTCCAAATGTGAAGAATATAAAGAGTAGAAAATGTTTGTGCCTGAATGAACTGAGAAAATAGATATGCAAGCAAGCCAAAGATAAGATAGCTCTCGTAGCTATCAGCTTTTGACAATAAAGTAAGAGACTGACGAACAACTAGGATAATTACAGTTAGCATGATGAGAAATCCAATTACACCAGTTTCCAAAAGAATTTCTAATGGAAGATTATTTACGATTACCCAGCCCCCCTCAGCATTAGTCCCTTGAATATACGGACCAAATTGCCCTGGCCCTATACCAAACATCAAAACATTAATATCGGAGGTGGCCATACTAATTGCCTTGCTCCTAAAACGACTTCGGTCATCACCAGCCCCTTCAACTCCGGAGTTTGTAAGCTGTTGCACGTAAGCACCCGCGGCTTTCTTGCCCTCAGTAGGCCCTTCGGTTGGCGGCGTACGGTTGAAGAGCTGGACACATGCCAATGACAACAGAAAGCCCATAACAATTGCCAGAACTACTCTTTTAAATCTGCCTTGCTTGAGTTTTTTCCTAAAGATCGCCGACAAGAAAAAGGTAACTAAAGTCGCACCAATCAGGCCATAAATTGCACCCCTCGACAGAGTGAGACCTAGCGTCGTCACGAATAAAGTCAATACTGCTGCGCTATACGGGATAGTGTCTTTTCTGTAAAGAATCTCATTCATGAGAATGAGTGTAGGCATTAATAAGTAGGAACCATAGTAGAGAGGCTCTAAGCCCGTCGATTGAACTCTAGCAAAGCCAAAGACCTTCCAGCTATACCTTTCGGCAAGTCCCGTGAAGTTAGGCCCTAGTCCAAAAAAGTCACCAAAATACTGATAAAGCCCAAAGATTGAAGTAACAATAGCCGCTACATACAATGCCAAAATTACTTTTCTCCTAGATTGAGAATTAATCTTCTGCCAAATATAGAAAATACTTAGAGCAACACTAACTGTAAAACTTGTATAAACTACCACCTGCAGAGCTCGGGTCTGACTTATAGAGGCAGGGATAAGTAATGTTATCCACAATATGAATAGCCCAATTAACAATACCTCGAGCGGCAACTTTGCTAGTTTACGAAACCTGCCAAGCAGCCAAAGCGCCCGGAAAATCAATATACCCCCGATTAGTAAACTCGGCCTAAGTGTTACGAATGCAACATCTAAAGACGGTATGCGCTCAAACGGCAAAGACAATACCATGACTTGAAGGAGGGTTAAGTCAGGATTACTACGGATGTATGTAATAAACTTATGCGTCTTGTCTCTCATGTGTTCCCGCTAAAATAACATTCTTAATGTAAAGTGGCGCACGAAATATTCGTAGTACAGCGGCAGCTGTATTTCCATGCCACTTTTTGAAATATTTGTTTTGTGACTCATAATAATACTTTTTACGGCTTGAGGAAGATGTAATACTTCTTCCCCATAAGTGAATAATGTGAGCAGAAGTAAAAAATCTTATTTTGTAACCAGCTGCAGAAATCGCTCTACACAGGTCTGTATCTTCATAATACATGAAGTAACGTCCGTCAAAACCATCAATCTGCTGAAAAATATCTTTAGATATAACGAGTGCTGCCGCAACCGCAACATCCACATCTTGATCTGCAGGCCGTACATCATCTTTTTTACCTGTAACTAACCTGCTCAACAATCCCAACGGTTTTAAAATAATAAGCTTATAGAGCGCTGGGAAATCATCAGTCTGAGCCGGCTGTACAGCCCCTTGATCATCTGATAACAAGGGTAATGCTGCTGCATACTCTCGATTATTGCGAAGAAAATTTAAAAGTTCATTTATGTTGTTGTCCTTAGGAACAATTGTATCCGTGTTAAGTAGCCAGATATATTCTCCTTTTGCTCGCCTTGCACCCTCGTTATTACCCCGACCAAAACCGCAGTTCTCGTTAAGCTCCACCATCTTAATGTCCTTAAATGTTTGCTGAATCCTTTTTTTATTCAGATTCCTGGATGCGTTATCTATCACTAACACTTCATAATCAGCTGGTTTTAATCTCAAATTTTTCTTTAAGCTAGCCAAACTATCTATCAATAAATCTTCCGTGTTGTAGTTCACATATATAACTGACAGCTTCATAGACTACTATTACCTCTGAATGGCCACTGACGGGACATCATTCTGTAGAGCTCTGGCCAAGTAACTTTCGACCTATCTTGAATATGTTTCCTTTCCCGGAAGATACGGGGTATAGCTCTAACAAACTCAAAATAGGCCGTAAATAATTCTCTGAAAGCTAAAGATTTGATGGCAGCGAGCGCCATATACACATTTACAAAACAGAATTTAATTGCTGTTCGATAGATAATTTTAGTAGGTGTATTTTTCCAATAGACATACTGAGCATTACGTATTACATAGCGACGAGAGAAATTCTTCCCTCTCTTGCCTGAAGATACGCCCAAACCATGTGTAATGAGCGCCCCGGACGCCAATCCTATGCCGTAACCATTGAGACGAGCTCGGTAACAATAATCTACGTCTTCGTAATACATAAAGAACGCACTATCAAAACCTCCTATCTCCCGCCATACTTTAACCCGATAAAGAGAATAGCCTCCCGATCCAGAAAATATTTCTTGGCTAGATTGTTTTTTTGCAGAAGCAACACTCTTTCCTCTCAACCTTGGAAATGCAACTCCCCAGCGGCTCATATCATCGCCCAATGCATCAATAGTCTCTCCGTCGGGAAATACAGATACTGACGTCACAACGGCCAATCCATCATCGGCATCGGCAGTCTCTACAAGTTGTTTTAGCCAATTTTTGTCAGCAACAGCATCCGTATTCAGGAGTGCAAAGTACTCAGACTGAATATTTCTGACCGCAATATTTACCGCCGCAGCAAACCCATGATTTTTACTCTCACGGATCACTTTTACCTCTGGATAGTTTTTAGCTATAAAACTAATAGAGTCATCCTGAGAATTATTATCTACCACTACAGCATCAAAATCCTTAAAGGTTTGTACTCTTAAGGAATCGAGGGCAGCCGAAATTATTTCGGCCCCATTCCAATTAACCAAGACCACGGTTACTTTAGCTTTAGTCATTAACTAGCTCCTCTAATACGGTTAAGTAAGTCTTGGCAGAGGCCTGCCAGCTCCACTGTAGTCGGGCTTTTTTACTCATCTTAGCTGGGTCCCACTTAGTTTGAATTGCTTCATCAATCGCGCGCGTTATACTTTTTGCGTTCCTATTGCACAACAATCCGTTCTGGCCATCCACCACAGTCTCTAGATACCCACCTTCCTTTACAGCAACCGTTGGTGTACCGCAAGCTGCAGACTCTATGGGGGTAAAGCCAAAAGGTTCTTTGGCCGCTACAGCAAGGGTCATAATACTCTCCCGATAAATTCGTGCGAGCTGCTCATCTGTAACTCCTTGCCTAAATTCAGTTGTAATGCCAAGCTCTTTTGAAAGTACTTCTAACGCTCGCTTGTATCTTGCATCATAATTTTCATAGACAAAAATCAGTTTCATCCCCTTTTTAGACTCGACTTTCTTAACAGCCCTAATGGCCAAGTCCTGACCCTTTGCGGGATGCAACGTACCCACTACAACGATCTGATTTTTCTTAGCTTGCTTGGTATAGAAAAATTTTTCTTTATCAATACCCAAGTAACACACCTCGGCATTGATATTATAAGCCTTAGAAATATTTCCTTGAGCATACTTCGAATTACAGAGCGCAGCTGAACACTTACTAGCATTTACTATATCGAAATCCTTGAGTATCTTCTGGCGGAGAACCCACGGCGCTCGGAGAACTTTAGGAATCATTTCTTTTGAGTTCTTATAAAAGTCTTGCTCAAAACTTAAGCGCCTAGGCTCCTGAATAAAATATAAACTCTTTGTTTTCAGATATTCCAACAAAAATGGAGTTTGTGCTATGGCGCAGTGATGAACAAATACTGCATCATAATTTTTACTATCAATCTCATGGGCAATGTTTTTCTGTATACGACGTAGCCTTGCGAACCGAGTAACTATTTCTATGAGTATGTCTATTTTTGAAGGGCTATAGATATAATCATAGCTTTTATGATTTTTTACATAAGGTTGAAAATTATACCGAGACGCCTGATCAATTGGCGCAAGTTGATACAGGTCGTACTCAACCTCTTCATAAGAGTGCCTGACTAGTTCGTGAAGTGCCCTTATAGCGCCTCCATCGGGTAGATTGTGATAAATAGCCACGCGCATATATACTGTGTATTATACCTAATGTTCAGATAACCAAGGAGGATTCGTGGCAAAGAAAGCGCTCATTACAGGAATTACCGGGCAAGACGGCTCATATTTAGCGGAATTACTTCTTGAAAAAGACTATGAAGTTCATGGAATCATGCGCCGCAATAGCACCTTTACTACTGGACGCATTGAACATATTTTCGACCAAATTGAAATGCACTATGGCGATCTCGCTGATTCCAGTTCCCTGCATCACATTATTTCAGCAGTACAACCCAATGAGGTATATAACCTCGCTGCCCAAAGTCACGTAAAGGTTTCGTTTGATGTTCCTGAATACACCGCCGATGTTACTGGCACCGGCACCCTGCGCCTTATGGAAGCGATTCGAACCTGTGCACCAAGCGCAAAATTTTACCAAGCTAGCTCCAGCGAAATGTTTGGCAAAGTATTAGAAGTCCCCCAAACAGAGCAGACTCCTTTCTACCCACGATCGCCGTATGGTGCTGCCAAAGTATACTCTTACTGGATTACAAAAAATTACCGCGAAAGCTACGATATGTTTGCGTGCAACGGAATTTTGTTCAATCACGAAAGCCCACGCCGTGGCGAAACATTTGTAACTCGCAAAATCACTCGTGCAGTTGCAGCCATTAAAGCCGGCAAACAAGATAAACTCCTCCTTGGCAACCTAGATGCCAAGCGAGACTGGGGCTTTGCCGGAGACTACGTAGAAGCTATGTGGCTCATGCTCCAAGCAGATAGCCCAGACGACTACGTAGTTGCCACTAACGAAACCCACTCCGTAAAAGAATTCTGCCAAATCGCTTTTAAACACGTAGGGCTCGATTGGGAAAAATATGTAGAAGTCAGCGAAAAATACTTCAGACCGGCCGAAGTAGATCTCCTCATCGGTGACCCAGCCCACGCTAAAAAACAGCTTAAATGGGAACCAAAAGTGAGCTTTGAAGAACTCGTAAAGATGATGGTTGATGCCGATGTTAAAGAACTAAGCTAAGTTTAGTTCTTTGCTTTTGCCGATCCCTCCAAAGCCTTAAGCGTAAGCTCAGCAGCATTTTCCCACGTAAAGCCTGCAACCTGTTTCTTACCCTTCTGAATAAGCTCTTTACGTAGCTTTTCAGACTTGGCAAGCTGTACAATACTATCAATAAAGGCGGCTTCCGTATCTACCATTATTGCCGCATTACCAGCAACTTCTGGAATAGATGAATTGTTAAAGCAAATTACTGGGCAACCAGCTTGCATCGCCTCCAGAATCGGCATACCAAAACCCTCATACTCCGAAGCAAATAACAGTGCTTGAGCCTGAGAGTAATAGGTAGCCAATTTTGCATCATCTGCATACCCAACTACTCTAATTCTTTTCTTTACTGGAGATTTGTCTATGTGCTTTAACAAACGAGCCGTGTCATAAAATTTAGGTTGCTCAAAATCATACCCAATCAAGACCAAGTCAACATCAATTCCACCATTAAGTGCACCTTCATACATGTCCACTAATTTGATAAGGTTTTTTCGAGAATCAGTCCCACCCACATACAGCATGTAAGGCTTATTGTTAATTTTCCTTTTGCTCGGCACTGGAAGCTTCTGTGCAGCTAACGGCGTTACCAAATAGGGTACGTGGGTAGTGTTCGGAAAAACCTTATGTAAATCATCAATAGATGCTTGAGAAATACTGACTATACGATCAACTAATGCGAATCTAGCGTTCAAACGCATAAATTGTTGAAACACCTGCTCATTGCGCATATTCCAAAAAGGTCGCAAAAAACTCGGCTTTTTCCTCGGTACAAAATACTTTTCTCTATAAATAATCGGTATAAGATCATACAGCGTAACTACTGTAGGAGTATTTTTACTAAGTCCAAACCCAATATCTGGCTGAAAAAATACATCTGTCTCCACCGACTCTTTAAGTCCAGGTTGATGCATAAACAATTTTCTATAAAGCTTAGAGCTGAATGAGCCTGGATCATAATTACCGAGACTTATAAATTTTACAGATGGCGACACATAAGAAAGTTTTGGTGGCGTATCACCATAATGATAACAATAAAATTCATGCTGTTTACCGACTTTAAACAAGGCAGGAACTACATTAGCAATATATTTACCGATTCCTCTGTGTTGATGGCCACTCTGTAGTGGTCGTAAGTCAATTGCTATTTTCATCAATATACTCCTGTAATAAACCCTATTAACAAGCAACTAAGTACAAGCACATTACCTTATGCCAGCACATATCTGCCTATCGAAAAACATGCGCTTTACTGCAACCAGCAACCCGACACCAAACATTATGCTTCGCGCCGGAAGTCGCCTTCTAGATGCCCTGCAATATGTTCTATATTTAATTTTTAGGGCTTTCAGCAAGTTCTGCGACCTAACCACATATAATGTAAAGAATAACTCGTTTCTATAAAAATGCCAGCTATCATAGGGGTTTTTTGCTATTCTGTTTCCTCCTCTTGGGGCGGCGAGATGCAGTAGCCAAGGCTTATGGCTATAAAAAATCTTGTGACCTGCTCTATGCACCTTATAAGCAAATATACTTTCCTCCCTAAAGGCACCCTTGGAAAATCTCGTATCAAAGCCTCCGACAGACCTTGCAATATCTGTCCATAAAGCTACGTTTCCACCCGGGAATGAATTAGTATATCCTTCGGTTCGAGAATTGAATATACCCCTTGAAACAGCATATTTATCAAAGTGTAATATGGGCCCCTGAGTGGGGAATCCTTTTTGCTTGACACGTCCAGCTACGGCTGCAACATCTTCTTTAGAATCCAAAATTGCAAGATGTTCACGTACAAATTCTTTTGAGAGAATTACATCGTCATCAATAAAGATAACTATTGGTGTATCAACTCTCTGCAATGCGAAATTTTTAGCGGCCGTCACCGAGGCGGGCTTGATCCAATAGTATGAGATCCTATTTCGTTGACTCTGCTTTGCTATCCAATCCTTCAGCTGTATATTTTCTTCGTCAGACTGGTCAGCAATGATTAACTTCACCTTCACGCGTTGAGCCAGACAGCTTTCAATAGTATCTAATAATACAAAGTCTCGATTATAGGTAGGAATTACTATTGTAGCCCTAATATCAGCCATGCAGCACACCGCCTATATATCTCCTGGCATGCTCTATTAATACAGTATACGGAGTCCTAGTAAAAAAACTTGATAGCCAATTCATCGCTACTATTATAGCCTCCCTGCACATACCGCGACAGCTAAGCTCCCTGATTAAATAACTCATGTCAGTAAACATTCTCTTTTTTAGTGCGGTACTCTTCTCTGTTTTGAACCAATCTACCGGACTCCATAGCTTTTCGAAATTCCCCAAGTTTGATTGGCGTATTATATTAGACTTGTTTTTTTGTAGCTCTGGATTACTACTTGAGATGCCTTCAGTGTTATCTCTATACCTGTATAGAGCCTCATGAATATTACCCGCACACACACCATCTGAAATTAATGAGCTCCATACCGCATAATCTTCGGCGGGCCAATATTCCGAATTATATATATCATGCCTATTTAGTTTATTTTTATTCAGCATAATTGAACCATGGGCAAACGGACTACGAATCATTAACTCTCTCTTAACGTCTAATGATTCACTATAAACATAATGTACACCCCTAGAATCACCTCGCTCATTGATTATCCTAATTGAAGACCCAACCAGACCCACATTAGGTCTCTGCTTCATATATTCTACTTGACGATTAATCCTATCGACTTCACTTATGTCATCGGCGTCTTGCCTAGCTATGTAGCTCCCCTTAGCCTTTTTGATTCCCTCATTGAGCGAAGCAACCAACCCCTTATTTTCACGAGTAATCAAGATAATACGTGGGTCTTTGTAGGTTTTTATAATTTTGAGCGTATCATCAGTGGACCCGTCATCAATAATGATAAATTCGAGGTTTTTATAAGTTTGATTCAATATAGAATCCATCGCCTCACGTAGATATTTCTCACCGTTATAGACACTCATCACCACCGAAACAAGAGGCGCTTTTGACTTGCCTTTAGCTTTCTTTTTTACAATTTGTGCCACGAGCCTGGTATTACATCTTTCGTATTGCTTTCAGGGTGAGAAAACCACTTTTTTGGTGCAATCACAATCTTATTCGGATTTTCGTTAAGCCAAGCTCCCCACCAAGAAAAACTCGAGTTTGCAATAATGTTATGCTTGCAGGCTTTCATTAGGCGCATATCCTCTGAGCCATCGTTGTTATGTGAGATATATGTCGTTGGCTGCGTAAACTTTAAATTCTTCTTACACCAATCCGGGTCATCGGAAAACACATATAAATTTAAGCTTTCCAATTGTTCAGCTACCATTTTTACTGCAGCTTTGTAGTAGTCAATCCCAGCAAGTCCGTGGAATTTTGCTGCACTTTTATTTGAGACATAATCACCTCGGCGAACATGCACAGATACACTTAATCTGTCTCCCTCGATTTGCCCTAAAAGATCCTTGTTCTTACCGTTCGGTTCTTTTGCCCATAAAAAATCCTGCAGTAAAATTCCACGTATATCGTGAAAATATTTCTCAGATTGAAAGTAGCCACTCATGACAGTATTTTTCGGAAGATCCGTAAATGCTGGATCGCAATGAAAGTGCGGTTCAGTGTAAATTTTCGCGAATCGTCCCTGTAACTTCTGGCGAATAGTGTTCTTGGACTTAGGAGTAATTGCATCTAAAACAAAGCAAGACAATTCATACTCTCGAGATGTAGAACCGAGATCAAAATCCTGATCAAACCACGATAAGTCCAACACTACATTCGTATTATTCCGCTCAGCGAGCGCTCGAGCGGCAGCATACTGAAACATCTGATTGCCTAGCCCCCCCTGTAATACTACACGTATCATATCAACTACTTAAGTTTCCAATTTTCCCAAACAAATGGATATTGATAGGTAATTTTATGAGTTTTCTTCAGCTGGGCCTGAATTTTCTTCATTCTCCCCTCTGCTTCATCGAAAAAATCATGAAACTGCACCTGAATATTATCAATATTCTTAATCCACCCTGTTTCTATCAGGTGATCTAGTAGATCATATTCTCCACCTTCAATATTTATTTTCATTAGATCAATCTTATTCACTCCAAGATTATCTATAAAAGTAGCTGCCTTCTTAAGTTCTGCCTCTATGGCATTGTCCGATTCTTTGATACCCGAACTAGCATCACCATCGACTGTAAGACTTATCTTCTTATCCTCATTAGACAACCCAAATATAAACGTTTTTATGTCAGGATTCTTCTTAAATCGCTCTTTGATATTCTTTGCATACTCAGGCATTGGTTCAAAGACATATATCTTTGGCCGATACTTGGAATAAATATCGCTAGCCCATTGTCCCTCATAGCCACCAAGATCGAAAACTATAGATTTTTCATTCAAGTCATAGTTAAGCCGCAGGGTCCTATCGCCACCTATCTCAAACCAGGGCTTCACCCTCTCGGATTGAATATCAGTTCTGATTGGCTTCAGAATCTTTCCACGTATTTTCCTATAAATATTCAACTCTTTACCTCCTTCTTTTTATCTTGTTAACACCGAAAGGCTCTTTTATTGTAATTGCTTCCTCAAACTCAATAATATCAGGCTTTTTGAGGTAGTCCGCCTTATTTCGATGCTTAATTATCCTCGCTGGATTTCCCGCAACTATAGCTCCTTCTGGAACATTCGCAGTAACAACTGAGCCAGCCCCAACTACAGCATTTCTACCAATTCTAACCCCTGGCAGTATTATTGCCCCCGCTCCAATCCATGAATAATCACCAATATATACAGGGCGATCAATACGATACTTCCACATTGGATGTGCTGCATAATCATGCGTACTCGTGTGAATGATTACACCTACTGCAATCATCGAATTGTCACCAATTGTTATATTTTCACAAGCAAAAAGTATACTCCCTAAGCCAATAGTAACTTTTTCACCAATATTGTAATTATCTAATGGACCTATAAATGTAACCCCTGGGTAAGTGCCGTTTAGGAGATCCCTGTCAGAAACCTGAGGTATACGCTTTATATTGTAGCCAAACTTGCTAAGCATTAGATTTATTAATTGCTTCAAAATATACCCCCCTATGTTAACTCGGTTGAGAACAGCTGATCTCTCTTCATAAGTTCATACATATTATCCTCTGGCATCACATAATCCTTTGCACGAGCTAGATTATCTTTAACAGCTGCCATCCTGGAAAAATAGTCTTCCTCTGAAATATTAGCTAAGATTTTTTTTAGGTCACGCAAAGTCCTAAAAGGGAGTATTCCCTCCGGATTGAAAAATTTCCCAATACTGGGGCAGCCCCAATAAATAGGTATAGTGCCCACCGCAAAACAATCGATCAATTTCTCCGTAAAATAGTAATCACGCCTGCCGTTTTCGATAACAATACTATATCTAAAGGGCTTCATGACATCTATCTTATTATCAAATGCTAAATACCCACTACCATATACCTCATCGAGGTAATCGGCAAATTTTCCAATAATTTCATGGCGCAACCTATGCCCTTTCAACTGTTTTTTTCGTGATGCAATCATTGATAGGTTGAGGTATTTATTGTATATTCGCCAGTTTTTGTCATCAATCCAACTGCCACCAACAGGCAGCATCACAAATCTTGGATCTTTTGCGAGTAGCGCAGAGTCGAACGTATATATCCGATCAAACTTCGAGTAGACCTTTTTCTTCCTCATTTTTTTATAAATATTCTTTTTAAAATCAGGAGACTCTACTAGCCATGCTAAATTTATTACCGCTTTTGATGAGTTAACCTCATCAAGACTCTCATCAGTAAATAAGGCAATGCTATGATTAGCTGTTCGATCAAAAAAAATATGCTTGGGTTTGCATTTCAAATCTCCTCGAGCTGCACTACTATAGCCTTCGAAAAGCTTGTCATGAAATTCAACAGTCAACATGTACTATTTCCGTACATATAAAATGTCACCCATATCCGGGTAAGGCATCTCCTCAACCAAGACCCTAAAACCCTCCTGTTCGAGGAATCTCGTAAGGTCATCTGCCATTGAAACACCTTCATAAGTCTCAATCAGACTTACTTCTGCGAGAATCATCTTCACGCCCTGTAAAATTGAACCAGTATTTTGCAGAACCGGCAGCTCCATGCCCTGTAGGTCGAGCCACATGAAGTCAACCTTATTAATCCCCTCCTTACGTGCCCAATCGGCAATCGTTGTTACTTGAATGTTCTCCATCGACTGAAACTTAACCTTAGGGTTTATCTCTAGATGTTTTTTTGGCTTTAGCAGAGAACTGGACGCATCTGAGGCGCCGCTACTAACATATATTTTTCTCTGTTCAGTCTTATTGCCCAGCCCTAGCTTATAACGGTTGACCATCGATAAATGCTTGGTATTTTTTTCTAGCTGCGCGAATATGTCTGACACAGGCTCAAAGGCATGTATTCTCGCATCTGGCCACATACTGCACATTTGCAAAGTATCGGTCCCCACATGTGCTCCCGCCTCCAGTATTACAGGATTTGGGGGCAGATACCTAGCTATCAGGCTTTTCGGGATTATTCCTTCTTCATGCTTTTCGGTATGATGACGCAATGCACTAGCTTTTCTTCTTATATAATGGCGATTAATCATTTTTATACTCCCACGTTATTATAGGTGCAATCACCCCCTCGCGAGACAATACATAGTGGGGGGATTTACTGGCATCTCCAATAATCTCAAAGCTAATACTAGGGGCTTCAAGCCCTAAGCCACTGAGCATTTTTTTATTATGAATACTTGAATTCATCTCTAAAATATACTTTCCTGTCTTCAGCATTGAAAAAGGTAATCTTGAACGAAGCTTAAAAGTACCAGTCTTAAGTTTTGGCCATTTTTTCTCTTCAATATCAGTCTGCACAGAAGTATAGAGAATTGTCCCTTCATCAGAATAAAGGGTGTAACCCAGCTTCAATTCTGGACTAATTTTATTGAAGGTACCCTCTATCTCAATCCATGCTTCACTATCTTTTGTAGGTATTTTCTTAATAGTACTAAACTTAGAGTCAGTAATTCTCATACTATTAATATCATACCAATCATTCGAGAAAAAATTCTCATCATTTTTAACCCATTCGGTACTCAGCTCTGTAGATATATCGTTTGTATATTTCCCTATAGCCTTATCTATATCCTCGATCGTACCTTGCTGTTCTCCTGCCTTGATATAAAGCCCCTTTGTACACAACTTCCGTACTGAATCCATGCTATGGCTAACAAATAATACGGTTCGCCCTTGCCCAGCCACATCTTTCATCTTCCCCAAACATTTCTTTTGGAAAGCCGCATCCCCTACAGCTAGCACTTCATCAACGATGAGAATATCCGGATCAAGATGAGCCGCAACTGCAAACGCAAGTCGCACATACATGCCAGAAGAATAAAATTTTACAGGCGTATCCAAAAATTTCTCAACTTCTGAAAATGCTACAATCTCATCAAATTTAGACTGTATCTCCTTACGGGTCATTCCAAGAATGGCACCGTTAAAATATACATTCTCACGTCCAGTAAGCTCAGGATGAAAACCTGTTCCTACCTCAAGCAAGCTCGCGACGCGGCCGCGCATTATCACTTCACCTTTGGTTGGTTCCACTATGCGAGACAAAACTTTGAGAAGAGTTGATTTCCCCGATCCGTTGCGACCAATAATGCCAACTACATCACCCTGTTGTATTTCTAGATTGACATCCTTTAGCGCCCAGAATTTTTCTTTTTTTAGTTGATGGCCAGTAAAAAGCTCATAAGGCTTACGGGCAATATTTACCAGCGAATCCCGAAACGTCATCGTGCCAGCCATGGCTTCTCGCTCATGACCAATCATATATGCCTTAGATAGGTCCTTAATTTCTATAGCTGGCTTGCTCATATAATATCCGCAAATTCCTTTTCTCTACCCTTGAAGTAATACAATCCACCAATAAACATAATAACTGCCATCGCAACCGAAAGCGCCGTAAGGGCCCAGTTAATTTCTCCAGCTCCAAGTAGGCTTGCACGCATTGCATTAATCACGCCTGTCATTGGGTTTAAATACAGTAGCCACTGGTACTGCTCGGGGATGGCTGTAACCGGATAGATAACTGGCGTAAGGAACAGGCCTAGTTGAATAAGAAACGGCAATGCCTGCTTCACGTCACGGTATTTCACGTTAACTGCAGCTAGGAAGAGGCCCGGTCCAGTAGCAGCTAGGAAGGTCACTATTATAGCTGGAATTACTAGAAGTACACCCAAGAGAGTTGGTACAAACTGAAAATAAATCATGAGGCCTATAAAAATAATCGACGCAAACAAAAAATCTATAAACGAGACAATCGTGGAGGAAATTGGTGGAATAATGCGCGGAAAATACACCTTTGTTACAACAGCCTGATTATCTACAAGGCTATTTGCCGAACGCTGCAAAGCCTGCGAGAAATAGTTCCAGAATAATAAGCCAGTATAAGAAAAAATTGCATAAGGAACGGCTGAGCCCGTCTCTATACCCACAGCTTTATTGAAGAACAGCGTAAATACCACCATCTGAATAAATGGCTGCAAAATTGCCCACAAAATACCAATTGCGGTTTGCTTGTAGCGCACCTTTACATCACGCCAAGCGAAGTAGAAGAAGAGCTCGCGGTATTCCTTGAGCTCCTTCCAGTCGATTGCGAGTCGTTTCTTAGGACGAATGACTACAACGTGTTCCATCTAGTAGATAATTATACTACAGGTTGACGCGATTTTCTCGATACCAGGCGATGGTTTTACGTAGGCCTTCTTCAAAACTTGTTTGCGATTCGAAGCCAAATTCTTTCTTAGCACGGGACACATCGAGCTTGCGCCGAGGCTGTCCATCTGGCTTAGTGGTGTCCCAAGTAATTTTTCCCGTAAAACCAGTTTCTTTCACGATAATTTCGATGAGGTCTTTGATGGTAATTTCAAAACTGGAACCAATATTGACCGGCTCTGAACTGTTATAGCGCTCAGCAGCAAGCAATATAGCCTCAACTGCATCATCTACATATAAGAACTCTCGAGAAGCCTTACCAGTTCCCCATACCACAATTTCTTTATCGTTATTCTCTACGGCATCTACACACTTTTTGATGAGCGCCGGAATAACATGGCTTGATGCCGGATCAAAATTATCATTGGGACCATAAAGATTTACAGGCAAAAGAAAGATTGAGTTAAATCCATATTCTTCACGATAGCCCTGACTTTGAACAAGCATCATCTTTTTAGCGAGACCATAGGGTGCATTCGTTTCTTCAGGATAGCCATCCCAAAGGTCATCTTCTTTAAACGGCACTGGGGTATGCTTTGGATATGCACAAACCGTACCAAGTGCTACAAATTTAGGGATCTTCGCAAGATACGCTTCATGCATTAACTGCGTGCCCATCATAAGGTTATCGTACATAAATGAGCCTGGGTGCTCGCGGTTAGCACCAATACCGCCAACTTTTGCAGCCAGATGAATAACTATATCCACTCCAGGATTATCCGCATACATTTTACGCACCGCATCGCCACTGACCAGATCATAATCAGCGTGCGATGGAGTAACGAATTCTGCATTTAACC
Organism: uncultured Candidatus Saccharibacteria bacterium; assembly: GCA_964583675.1. Lineage (GTDB taxonomy): Bacteria > Patescibacteriota > Saccharimonadia > CAILAD01. The sequence continues at coordinate 189,977 of CAZOVH010000001.1, read as the reverse complement.
GATCTAACTGGCGAACAAGTGCCGAGCCGAGAAAGCCAGAACCGCCCGTTACGAGAACTTTTTTATTTTTCCAAAAAGATTGAGAAAGTTGTGACATGCTCTAAATTATATCAAGAAAACTTTAATCTGAGCTACTTATGGACGATTGACAGTAATATTTATATACGTACCTGGATCATTCATAGTAGTTCCACCTTCTACGATTGGCTGGAAAAACTCGCGATAGACACCTGGGCTAAGTACAGCCGCTGCCCACAGATTAAAGTTATACTGCACGATTTGCCCTGGCTGCACAACGCCTTGATTGGAAGCAGGGGTTGCCCCATCTGCCTCATACACTGCTGCAAAGCGGGTAGAAGCACGGTTCTGATCACGGTTCCATAAAGTTCCGAGTAGACTGTAGCGATTAATTGATCGCGCAGTAGCAAGTACTACTGGACGTGCACCATTAGCTGGAGCCGTCACCCCATCATACCAAGTAACATTACCTATGTTCTTATAGCGCAAGAAGCAGGGTGCAGAGCTATTATTGGCAACCATTATTGGATACGCGCACTGTCCAGCAAATTGAGATACATATGTCGGGGCCTGCACAGTTATGTCTATAAACGTACCGGGGTCATTCATAGTTGAACCACCTTCAACGATGGGTTGGAAGAACTCACGATAGACACCTGGCCGAAGCACTTGGGCAGCCCAAAGATTAAAGTTGAATTGCACTATCTGACCAGGTTGCGCTACTGCTTGATTAGAAGCAAGAGTTGTGCCATCCGCCTCATACACTGCTGCAAAGCGGGTGGAGGCACGGTTCTGATCACGGTTCCATAAGGTACCAAGTAGACTGTAGCGATTCACCGATCTAGCAGTAGACAAAACAACTGGTTTTGCATTATTTGCTGCCGCAGAGGAGCTATCGTACCACGGGACGTTTCCAGTATTTTTATATCTCATAAAACACGGTGCAGAGCTATTATTGGCAACCATTGTTGGATACGCACAGTGGCCTGAAAACTGAGAGGTATACGTAGGTCGCTGTACCGTTATATCAAGATAAGTACCTGGCGTATTCATGGTTGATCCACCTTCAACGATAGGTTGGAAAAACTCGCGATAGACACCTTCCGGAACGGTATTATCTGCACCAAAAGTAATATTAAATTGAACAATTTGCCCTGTAACTGCCCTGTGCTGATCCGCAGCAGGAGTTACACCATCAGATTCATAGACAGCCGCAAAGGCGCCGGTCGGTCGATTGCGATCACCTCCCCATGGGTAGCCCACCGGACTGCTGCGATTGAGTGGGTTCGAAGTTGCTAGATGGACTGGCTTAGTGCCTGCCGGAGCGGAAGATAAACCAATATCGTCGTACCACGTTTCATTACCTATATTTCTATAGCGTATATGACCAACTGCCGTAGTTACTGATGGCGAGAGGGTTTTATAGCTGGACTGTCCGGCATACTCAGATTTATACGCTTCTCCAGTTGTTGGACCAAACCAACGTTCGTAAAAAACTACAAAGTTATAACTACCTGAGTAGTACACTGGAGCGCCGCTTGGGTTATAGACGTGCGGGGTATAACAATACATGGCCGCCGTAGAAGCATTTGCAATATTGATTGTGGCATAGGCTTGACCGTTGGTATGAGCGTAAAACGTTACGTTGCGCCCCGGAAATAATCCTGTGCTGTAGTAGCTGGTCGCATTACGGCAGGCGTACGAAATTGAAGAGTTACCCCACACTGCACCGGATGGACCGGTCCAGGTACCATTGTTACCGGCCGCTCGATGCATATTAAAACGAAGTTGCCAGCTCCCATTCCTCACCTGCTGATAAAACCCTGGGTACGAGCAGCTGCCAGTAGTTGGGCAGCCATAGCCCATGGCGAAATTAATATTAGAGGCCGATGGCGATGGATTAGTCATCAGCGATTGCTCTTTTTGCAGGGTCGCCATAATGACTTGAGGATTGATACCAAAGTCCCAAGCCGCATCACGAATAATTTTTGCCGCCGATTGATTAACTGAAGGATCTACATAGTTTTTAAGCCCACTATTGCGTGCATTCATAAAAGCCTGAATGGCGGCTTCGTCCATTGTTGTATGGTTCGTAAAACGACCATCATCAATAATATTATTGGAGTTATAGGCCGCGTGTGCCGGTGCAGCAAAGAGCACTACTACTGCAAAAAGACCGATACTTGCAACAAGCGTGCTAAAAGTTCGCTTCATAGTTTTCACCCTCCAAGTCATATTAGCCACCCAACTTTACGGTTACTTTTGTGTGCTTCTCTTCGTTACCATTAGCGCTTACAACGAATACTTCAATGTAGCCATTCCCGCTAGCGCCACCAGATCCGATTGTTCCCGAATATTTACCCTTCACGACATTTAATTCGCCTTGTCCAACCAGTCCGCGCTCATCGCTTTGAATACGATACGAAACTTTTGTGTATGTAGTTGGCGCTGTGCCCTCTAGCTTAGTGCCGGCTTTCACAGTAGAGCCTGTGCTCGGTGATGAAATTGTTATGCCAGTACTGTTCGAGGCCTGCTGTTCTTGGTCTGGAATACTACTCGCAGGGCTAGTGGTTGTACTTGGTGAAGGAGTGAGATTATCTTGTACGCCAACTTCTTCATCCTGCGTGCTCTCCTGCTGATTCTGCTCAGATACTGGGTCCTGAGCCTTGCTGTCCATATACCAACGATAACCAAAGAAACCGCCAAGCCCTAAAACTGCTAACACGACCACTGCTACGAGTAGCCATTTCAGCTTTGATGTGCGGTTTGATGTGTTTTTTAACGTTGGTCCGTAAGCCATAATCCCCCGAATCTACGAGCACTATTATACCATAAGCACTTCATAAACTGGTGAAAAATCTTACAAGCCGCCTAGGCTTTTTTATCTTTTGGCTTAACCTGAGCCATGAGAACAAACAGCAAACCAACGAGCACTAAAATTCCATACCAAGCCGTATCAAAGGTGTCGACCGCAAACACGCCCATATTACGAAGAATAAACAACAAACCAAGCACCATTAAGCCAAGGCCCTGGGCTGCCTTACCAGCTCCGGCCATGATTACTCCCCCGAGGAATACCAAAATTGGCACTGACTGACGCGGTATAAGGTTAGCCGTATCGGATTTTGCAAGAATTGCAGAGAGAAATCCGACGCCGACTAGAATAATCACAATCCCCACGATAAGTGACATGCCATTTTGCCACTCCGCCGAAGATGATGAAGTACTCATATTTCTTTGTACAGAATTTTGTGCCATTTCCTACCTCTTTTCTATTAATTGCGACAAATTCTTTAGGTATAGCATAAGCCATGCAAAGCTAATTCCAAAGCTTAAGAGTTCGAAAGCTGTGAGATTAAAATAACCTACAAATGCGAATAGCGCGTAACAGACTATTAATGCTCCACCCATCATATAAGAAAGCACAAAGAATTCCGGAGAGAGTTTAGGAGATGTCCAGCGCAAAGTAGAAATCAGAAAAAGAAAACCTAGCACCATGCCGTACGCCGAAAGATTATGCAGGGTGGCATTTATACTGTCGGCCTCATACGGAAAAATACCAACGCAAGCCAGGGCAATAGCAATAAACACAAAAGCTGCCTTTATAACATTAAAACGCATACCAGAATTTTTGCCATTAAATGCGGGGGCGAGAGTATTAAACAAGTTTTCGGTAAGCGCTAGCATCACCAAGCCAGAGAAGATGAGGGTAAAATTGAACGCTCGGGCAGCATTAGATTGAGCCATACCAAGGTAGCTAAAATGCACCTGCCACCAATCTGCCTGACCGTTGGTAACCATGGCAAACAAAACACCGCCAACCAACACAATACCCAATACTGCCAAAATTCGATTAACCGAGACGGTATAGGCCAAATTAATATTTACATACGCCACCATACCCACTACAACGCCCACAGCTAATGCCGAACTATACGGATCTAACTCAAGACCAATAAAGGCTTCTGAAAACACAAAGGCCGCTAGAGCCATTGCCGCTAGGGACACGATTGCATATGCAAACGCCAAAGTTAGCGTGTCGCGCCAAAAAATCCAACGCTTAGGGAGTGGTTGTTGAGTATTTTTATGTAGCCACTGTTCACCAGCGCGGTAGAAATACGCAAAGAATAGAAAACTTGCCAATGCACCTAGATATACCGCCAAACGTGTAATTGAGAGATCACCTGTCAGCGGAACAAGTTGCGCACCTTTACCCAAATACCAGGCCAGTGCCACCGCTGCAGCCAACAAGGCCGATAGTATTCCCCAACGCAGAGCCTGCTGCTCGGCAATGCGAGCTCTTTCGAGCATGATGTTTTTTGCGCGTACCATACGTGCATACTACACCCGTCAAAAATTTTCGTCTATCTGGGGCTGTATTTTAACCAGAAGTGTTCGTATACTTATATACAATTATGCCCGCCAAAAAATCTACAACCGCCGCCCTAAGCAGTGAACTTGTAGTTATCCGCCAACATCGCACTCGCCTTGCAGTGATCGGTTCGCTCTTTGTACTTGCCGGCATACTCATTGTAGAGGCACCTTTTATTTTCTTTGATCCTTTGCAAATCCTTTTAAGTTTTGGACTTATCGCCAGCGGTGGACTTAAACTTGTGCAGCTCTTTCTCGGAAAAAGTAGTAAGGGCTACAGCCTGCGTGGGATTGTTCTTATTTTGATCCATTCCTTCATTGATATAGGGGCCGGCTTAATCTTTCTCACTAACGAGAACATCTCAATTGGCTTCGTAGCACTAATATTGGGGATATTATTCACCATAGATGGCACCGTGCAGTTTGTCGTTGCTTGGCGATCACGCGGCATAAAATCACGCTTTCTATTCTTCCTAAATGCCTGCTTTACCCTTTTCCTCGGACTCAGTACCATCGTGCTTATCCCTCAGCTACGCGTGAATGGCGTGATTATTCTTTTAGCAGCTCGACTCATCTCATTCGGCATTATGTTGCTCATCATGGCGTACCGCAGTAAAAACAACAGCCTACCAATTATTTTCACCGAAATTGAGCCTCAGGTTGTGAAGCGTAAAAAGGGTGAATTGTACGCCTGCTATTTTGGCTCGGGTTTCCATCTAGGTGTCTACATTGGTAATAACGAAGTTGTACACTACCGCGACGACAGCATAGTGCATCGCACCAGTTGGGAAGAATTTTTACGTGGCCGCGAACCGCAACACTGGGTGTATCCAGATATTAAAGCTGCGCCGATAGACGTCGTAATTAAGACCGCTATTTCGCAAGCCGGCAAAACAATGAAATATAATCTCATCTCAAATAACTGTGAACACTTTGCTCTGTACTGCAAAACTGGTGGAAAATCTCGTGACTCCATGTACGCGCAAACGAATTCTGCTCTTCGCAACCTAAAACAACGACCGTATCTAGCAATTTTTGTAGAAGCCTATACTCGCGTTGGCGAATGGCTTGCCTTCCACTTTGGCGGTACGTTTGGCCACAAAGTGTCTTATAAAATCCGCCGACTTAACTCGATGGTAACCGCCTGGATGCTCTCTACGAGCAAAGCCTCATCTAAAAACTAGACTGCGAAATCTCGACGGCGCCAGATAGCTAAACCAACCAAGAACATCAGCACGGTCGTAACTACAAACACCAACCAGCTCCAATCGGTAAAATTACCTTTAGTGAGCACAGCTGGTCCATTGTAGTAATGGAAGATCGATGCATACTTCAACCACTGGACCGAATCGAGCAGGCCAGACATAACTCGTGCGACATACATAAATAGAACAACGCCGGCGACCACACCATACATTTTTGCCCGCTCAGAAAAGGCTGCGGAAGCCGCAAAGGCAATTGAGAAAATACTCACGATAAACAACCATGACTGCAAACAAACTTTCAGCCAATTTGCAAGTTGTAATTCTGCTCCAAAAAGTGCTGCGATTGGAATAACTCCTAAAATTGACGCCACTGTAAAAAGCGTCATGAGCACCACTCCACCCACATACTTTGATACGTATATTTCTGTGCGACTGACTGGTTGCGCAAGTTCTAAGCCAGCCGTACCAGTTTCAACCGCACCAGCTAAGGCTTTTCCTGCAAAGGAAATCGCCAAAATAATGGCAAGTAGCGGCCAAATTAACGAAAGATACTCCGCACTAAAATAGCTAGCAAATGAAGAGAAAGATATATCTTCTACGCCTAGTGCATCCGTAAATCCTTTAGGGAATGACTTGAGAATATCGTCATAATTTTGCATTTGTGATTTTAGCGATGGATACAGTGAGGTATACATCAGCGCAAACAATAGCGCCCCTACCGTGTAGACAGCGAGTGCAACGCGCCTATCGCGTATAAACCTGCGGATAACTACTCTATTCATACGTACATCTCCAAAAATATTTCCTCAAGGCTGGCATGACTAATCTCTACATCGGTCAGCGGGTATTTACTCAACATCTTGATGATGGGGTTGAGATCTCCTTGCACTAAAAACGACACTTCATTTTTAGTGTGACTACGCACGTCAATTTGTTCATTTGCTAACGCAGACTTCGGAATTGTCTTTTTACTTCGTACAGTTACAATATGCTTGGTCTTCTCGCGCAAGCTCTCCAAGCTTTCAACGGCCACCAATTTGCCCTTACGAATAATTGCCACTCGCTCACAAATGCGCTGAACTTCGGCAAGGTTGTGAGATGAAATAAATACGGTTCCACCACTAGCACGAAAATCTTCTAGTACCCGATAGACCTCGTTCTGGAAAAGCGGATCCAGACCTTGTGTAGGCTCATCAAGCACCAACACCTTTGGAGTGCCGATGAGACCCAGAATAATATTCAACTTTTGTCTGTTCCCGGTAGACAGCACTTTTACGCGCCGATCAAGGTCAAGTGAGAACTGTTCGAGCAAACCTTTATAGTCCCCGGCCCCACCGCGTAGATTCTGCACATACTCAACGTGCTCGCGCGCAGTCCAACGGTCAACTAAGTGATTATCACTAGCGATGTAGCCAATTTCACGCTTCACAGCCACACTCTCGCGTTGAGCATCGTGACCGAGCACCCGAATCTGGCCACTATTTGGTTCCAAAAAATTCATCAAGCAGCGAATCGTCGTAGTTTTCCCGGCCCCATTAGGCCCCAAAAAACCAAAAATCTCACCTTTATTTACACTAAAAGAAATGTCCTCAACAGCGGTATGCTGCCCAAACTTCTTTGTAAGACCAGATATTTCGATTGCTTGAGTGGCCATTGCTTACTTTTCCTTTTTTGCGAGTTTTACCTCTGGCTTCTTCTCATCCACATCACGCTCCACGGAAATAATGCATTCGCTAGCCAAGGCTACAATCGCGCCTACAGCAGCCAAAACGGGTACCAACAGAGCGCCAACCACTCCAACGGTAAGTGGAAACTCAGCAATTGTTTTGCCCTTTTTATCCTTCACCATAATTTTGCGAACATTTCCTTCATTCACCAACTTTTTAAGTTTGGCCATGATGTCTTCGCCAGAAATTTTAAATTCTTCAGTACGCTGCTGCGCCATAGTATACCTCGCTCTCTACATATAATTATACTCCTGTGAGCAACGCTGCGTGATACAATATTCTTGATGAGCATAAGAGTAATAAAGAATTTTTCAGCCCTCGCCACCACCCCTCAAAGGCGCGATGCGCTTGAGATTGCTGAAGCTGGCTATCACTCGATAGATTTACGTACCATGTTTTCCGAAAAACTCACCATCGTGGGCGACCATCTCGTGATTGACGGTAAACGGTTTGCACTCTCTAGCTACAAAAACATTTATGTTGTCGGCGTTGGGAAAGGTAGCGGCCTGGCAGTGGAAGGTATTGGTAAAGTTCTTAAACGGCGAGTCACGAAAGGCTATGCCATAGATATCCACCGACGCATCGTGCGTAAAATTCGCGTATTTACAGGTACACATCCACTTCCGAGTGAGCAAAATATAGCTGCGACCAATAAGATCATTGAACTCATGAAATCGGCTACCAAAGATGATCTCGTTATCACCGCAATCTGTGGTGGTGGCAGTTCATTGTTCTGCCAGCCTGCCGGCCTCACCTGCGTTGAGTTGCAGCGTGTTTCCGATTATCTTTTAAAAGCTGGCGCTAGCATCCAGGAGATTAACACCGTACGCAAACATCTCTCACACATTCATGGCGGCTTCTTTGCCAAATACGCCTACCCCGCCACGGTGCTTGCAATGATTATTTCTGACGTCCCAGGCGATGATCTTAACTTTGTTGCGTCTGGCCCCACAGTCCTCGACAAAACAACTAGGGCTGATGCCGAAAAAATTGCCAAGCGCTATCGTCTCACCGGGCTTAAGTTTACTGAAACTCCTAAGGATCCAAAATTTTTCAAAAATATAACCAACATCATGATCGCCAATGGCTCACAGGTGGTGGAAGCAATGTCCGCCAAAGCTCGAGAACTGGGCTATGTGCCAAAAGTTTATTCGAAAAAAGTTGCCGAAACTGCCAAAGGACTGGGGCCCAAACTTGCGAAAAACGTAAAACCAGGTGAAGTTCTGCTAGGCTGCGGTGAAACCCAAGTCCATGTCACTCATCCGGGACGAGGTGGGCGCAATCAAGATGTTGCACTCTCGGCCACTAATCACTTACCAAAAAATACCGTGGTGATATCCTGTGCCAGTGACGGAAAAGATAACGAGCCAGTTGCCGGAGCCATTATGGATAATCCAACTGGCGTTGGTGCGCTCAAAAAAGCCTGCATTACTGCCGATGAAGCAGTGGAGATGAATGCCGGCTGGAAGGCGCTCAAAACTATTGGCGCACATCTAAAGACCAGAAAAACCACCGCCAATATTTCCGACTTTATGATTGCATTAAGGGCAAAATCATGAAAATTACCGACGTTCGAGCACTACAAATACTCGACTCGCGAGGCACACCAACCATTGAAGTTAGGTTAGCTACAGAGAGTGGCGTGAGTGCAACATACAGCGTTCCGGCAGGCGCCAGCAAAGGTGAAAACGAGGCTATGGAATTGCGTGATGGAGGCACACTATATCACGGCCAAGGCGTACAAAACGCTATTAAGTTGATTAACTCTCAGCTCAAGCCCGAAATCACACGTCGAGATTTTAGCGATCAAAAACACTTTGATGATTGGCTACAAACAGTTGATCCATCACCGCAAAAAATTGAGCTTGGCGGCAACACCTCGCTTGCGCTTTCTGGTGCTTTCGCCCACCTAGCGGCACGCGTACAAAAACTCGCACTGTGGGAATATTTTCAAAATATCTCTGGCAAGGCTCCTGCATTTCCGCATATTTTTGCCAATCTTGTAAATGGCGGTAAACATGCCCCAGGCTTGGATATACAAGAGTTTATGATCGTCCCCAAAAGCACTACCCCCTCGCAAGCCATCTCTCAAATATATGACTTTCATGCCGAGCTACAAAAAACGCTCACTGAAAAATATGGATCATCAGCAAAGCTCGTAGGAGACGAAGGCGGCATGGCACCAGCTGGGGCAAAAGCTGAAGAAATATTAGAAATGATGCACGAATTGTGCCAAAAAACTGGCGGCATGGCAATTGCGCTCGACGTAGCTGCGTCAAGTTTTTATTCTGGCGGAACTTACGCATTTGAAGGTCAAAAACTCTCAAGCAAAGATTGGAGTGCTCGACTTTCTGGACTAGCTAGCAAGTATGGTATCGCTAGCCTCGAAGATCCATTTGCAGAAGTAGACGAAGAAGCCTTTATAGACTACGTCGCAACACACCCAACCGGTCTGATTGTTGGCGACGATATTACTGTTACCGATGCAGTACGCATCGCAAATCTTGCAGAAAAACATGCTATTCGCGGCGTCATTATAAAACCAAATCAAATTGGCACCATCTCTCAAGCCATCGAGGCAATTACTACCGCTCAAAAACATAAGCTATCAGTAATTATCTCTCACCGCTCTGGCGAAACTAATGATCATCTCATTATCGATCTAGCGTACGGCTTTGGAGCAGACGCAGTAAAAATCGGTGCGCCGCGCCGAGGTGAAAGAGTCGAAAAATATAACCGCTTACTTGAAATTGAGGCGCAACTAGTGTGACTGCTATCGCATTTTTTGACGTCGCAGATGACGATAAGAAGCGCGTAATAGAAGCTTTCCCGAAAGCGATTATTTGCGCCGAACCATTGTCAGATGAGACCGCTATGCTAGCTGCAAACTGCGAGATTATCTCGATCTTTGTAACCTCAGATGTATCGTCTTCGGTGGTAGAAAAGTTACCCAAGTTGAAATTTATTGCCTGCCGTTCAACTGGCTACGATAATGTTGATCTTGCTGCCGCTCACAAACGCGGAATTCTTACTTCTAATGTGCCAAGCTACGGAGAAAATACCGTTGCCGAGTACGCGTTTGCGCTACTACTCGCATTAGCACGCAAAATCCCTCAAGCAATCGACCAAGTTCGTGATGGCGAGATTGATACCCACGAGCTGGGCGGCATCGACTTGGCAGGAAAAACACTGGGAGTTGTGGGCACAGGACGCATTGGCTCTCACGCAATCTCTATCGGTCGTGGCTTTGGCATGAAAGTTGTTGGCTTTGATCCTTTTCCGCGCTTAGAGCTCGAAGGTCAGCTTGGATTCTCTTATGTGGACTTTCGTGGACTCATTAAAACAAGCGACATTATTACTATTCATGCACCGCTAAGTAAAACTACTCACCATCTGTTTGATGCATCGGCATTTCGAGCTATGAAGCCAACTAGTTTACTTATTAATACTTCTCGAGGGGAGATTATCAATACCGATGCACTCACCATGGCGCTAAACTCACAAAAAATTGCCGGAGCCGCGCTTGATGTAATTGAAGGCGAAGAACTGCTCGACTCACAGCATGAACTGCAAATAATCCGCCAACACAAATCTAAAAAGAAGCTTCAGCTAGCCGCAGAAATTGCTGCGCTCGAAAAGCTTCCTAATGTTATTATTTCTCCGCATAACGCTTTTAACACAGCCGAAGCAGTCAGTCGCATTTGGCAAACTTCACTCGATAATATTCACAGCTTTCAGACTGGCAAAGCCCAAAATCTAGTGGAGCCGCAGAAAGTTTAAGCTATCTCGCGCTTTGGTAAGCGAGCAGTTGCTGCAAGGCCGAGTGCACCCAAAACCGCGATTGCTACAAATGAATATGTCAGTGCTTGCGCTCGAGCTTCAGCATTAATCTGCACTACCTCCGCAGCTGCTGCAGGATCTTCATCCTGTAATTCATTCTGTAATGCCGAATCACTTACCACCTGAGCCTGTGTTTGGAGTGCGTTCTCGTATTGCTGCTTTTGGGTACTAGTCAGCACTGTGTTTTCAGTTATGAGTTGAGAGCTGACTGAGATAAGGAATCCTGTCAGTGCCACACCAGCAATCGCAGTCCCAAGTGACATGCCAAGATTTTGAAAAGTAGACATAAGTCCGGAAGTTTCACTAGACTGTTCTTTTGTAACTGAAGACTGAACAAGGTTTTGCAATTGAGAACTGATCAGCCCTAAACCAATACCAGCAACAGCTAACGAGAGCGGGAAGGTTGGATCTGATGCGATATCACGCGAGCGGAAAGCTATCACCAGGACACCAGTCAAAATAAGCACATAGCCAACTCGAATAATCTCTCGGGGATCAAAACGCTTCGCTAGGTCTCCACCCTTTGCAGCCGCTAAAAGCAAGCAGAGTGAGAGTGGTAACAACACAAAACCGGTTTGAAATGCTGTCATCCCCTGTTGAATTTGCAAGAACAAGGCCATAACATACATCAGCCCGCCCAAAACAAACTGCTGTGACAAAATTGTGAGAGTGCCACCACTGACCGTCGGAAGCTTAAAGAGCTCCAAATTCACCAACATATCTTTGCCCTGCTTAGCGCGTAAACCTTCCCACAACGCGAATAGTACAAGTACACCAATGCCCAAAGCGATCCCAACTATGGACGGTGAGATGCCGCCCACTTCAAGGGTAACTCCTGCCAATGAAAAACTTTGACGCGCCTGAAGCAAGCCATATGTACCGGCCATAAGAATTCCCTGTACCATAAGCCCCAAACCGGCCACCGACAATACAACACCAACTACATCAAGTTTCATCTTTGGTCCATCTAGTTTGACATCACGAATCAGCCCTTGCTGAACCAAGATCCAAATCACCACCAAAACTTCTGCAGCAAAAGCCAATCGCCACGTAGCATAGGTAGTAAGAAACCCACCAATAATTGGCCCTAGCCCAGCGGCAATACCGGCCATGGCTGCTACAGTTCCATATGCCTTCAAGCGCTCATCCGGCTTTGTAAAATTACCCGCAATCAGCGAAAGCATAGCTGGGATTGCAAGTGCTGCACCCATACCTTCCAAAAAAGACCAGCCGAATTTTAAAACTTGAACGTTTGGCGCCAACGCAGTCAGTGCACTTCCAGCGCCATAAATACACATACCAATGATGAATGCTTTTTTGCGGCCAATAATATCGCCCACCTTCGCACCGGCCACCATGAAGGCAGCCATTACCAGTGAATAGAAAGCGATGGCTGACTGAATTTCACCAACCGTTGTATTAAGATCCTTAACCAACGTCGAAATCGAAACGTTCATTACCGTAGAATCGAGCGTAAAAATAAATTGGGCTGCTGCCAGCAAGATGAGGAGTTTTTTGGCTTTCTTAGACATGTTTTTCGTGCTTCCGTACCTGTTACTTTACAACTACTGTACAGCAAGCCCATGAAAAAAAATAGCCACTCAATTTCGCTTCTGCTTGACCTATAAGGAGATGGGTCGTATAACTAACCTTAGTTAAAGGCACTACATGTATGAAAAAATCATCTACGAATTCAACAGCACCTACTGCAAATAAATGGCGTGCCATTATTGTCGGCTTCCTTATCGGAGTCGGGACTATCGCGCTTGGCAACTGGCTCATTCTGCGTTGGCTAAATGTCTATGTATTTGATACACAAAACTATGTCAAAACCGTGGCTCCACTTACAAAAAACAGTGATGTTTCAAGTGCACTTAGTAAATATGCCACCGAAAAACTTTACAGTACTATCGATCTCGAAGCCGAAATAAAACAGGCTCTTCCAGAAAAAGCTGCATTTATTGCACCTCCACTTGCCAGTCAAGTTGTATCTGCTACAGAGAAAATTGGCAGCAACCTGATTGCTAGCGATCAATTTAATGGCATTTGGATCTCCGCCAATGAAGCTGCTCATTCCCGCCTGATGACAACCCTCAAGCAACCCCAGGCAGAATTTAATGCGCAAAAAGAACGAGTGGTGTTTGGCGTAAATATCACGCCGTTTATCGAAAAAATTCGCGATCGACTCCAATCAAACGGCTCCGGCACCATCTCCAGCAACCTTCAGAACAGCCAAGCCGCTGAAGTTGCCGTTAATCTTCGTGAGCGTATTCAAGACATGCGTCTTGCCTATCAGTACACGCAAGCACTCTACGTAATCTTGCCGATGTTGTTTGCTGCAGCCTACATCGGTGCCATCGCAGTTTCTCGCCAACGCTGGAAGACCGGCTTTGCTATTACACTTACAGTAGTAGTCATTACTGCAATTGAGCTGATTCTCTTAAAGGCCGCTCGACCAGAAATAATTGGCGATGTTGCAACTACCTATCAGGCAGCAGCAGGAGTCATTTGGGATTCACTCACGGCTGGATTCAAGAATGTCACCACCAACACACTCATAATTGGCGTGGTAGCCTCGATTATCATGACTTTCGCCGGGCCTTTTACCTGGGCAAAAAAGCTGCGCCACTTAATAGGTCTCGACAAACTTACAGGAACTCGTCTCTATCACGCACTTACACTTTCTCGTGCTTGGCTGCGTAAGAACATCTTGAGCTGGCGTGTTGGCGGAATAGTGCTTGCCTTTACTGCACTCATCCTCAAGCCCTCCATCACCTGGCAAACAATCATCCAGGCTGTGCTCGCCTACTGCATCTACGTAAGTGTCGTTGAGCTACTCGCAGCTCGCAAGCGCTAACCTAGCTCTAAGCTTGCAGCTATCTTCTGATACACATCTAAGTAACCATTCAGCATCACGGGGGTTATAAAGTTTTTTTCCACATGTGCTCGCGCAGCCTCGCGAATATCTTGGTGATCATTTGATGTGCTTAGCAAACGTATAATCCGATCCGCATCATGATTATGGTTGCCAGTTAATACAATACCGGTTTTGCGGTTTTTAATCTGTAACGATATGCCGCCCACTGGTCGAGCACAAACGAGCGCGCCTTTCCACATTGCTTCGGTAACTGTAAGTCCAAAACCTTCTTTTGAAGAATATTGCATCACGGCAGCGGCTCGCGACTGCAAAGCGTTTACTACCTTTTCGTTATCCGGCACATTCACCAAAACCAACGCACGTGAGATACTCTTCGCCGCTTCACGAACCTTAAGGTACATCTCCTCGCCCTCCGGGTCATCATCAGCATAATTACCCAACATCACACATTGCAAATCGGGCATAGTTTTTTGCACACGACTTACAACTTCCAAAACTCCTATAGGATCTTTAAATATATCGTAGCGAGAAATTTGTGTAATAAATGGACGACTGACATCCACGCCGATTCGAGCAAGCACTGCTGTGCTCTCATCCTCGGATAGCGCCATATTTTTTGGTCGAAGCGGATCGATTGACGGATGTACAATATGCGTATTTTCGATGCCGGCAGTATAGCTTGGTAGAGAAAAAATCGAGCCATCGACCGCGCGCAAACGGCGACGCAACCAAGAAAACGTATGTGGCTCAGCGTTTGTAAGGTCTATGTGGCAACGCCAAACTACCACCTTATCGGCAAGAAACGGAATGAGGCCAAGCGTTTGTGGGTCATGCAAAATATAGATATCGCCATCACGCGGAACCGTGGCGGCAATCTTCTGTGTATACACATCGTAATAATCTAAATCTTCGGGCAAACTATCTCGGCCACCCTGAAGAGCATTGTGAAACTGCTTGGTGATAGCGAAAAACCGCTCATCCGGTGGCAAAACCAGCCACTCGGCCTGTAGCCCAAGCCCTTGCATTAAGGGGATTTGGGATTGCAAAAGCTCAACCACACCGCCTCCAGTTGCAGTTGAGTTAATTTCATATATTTTTTTACCCTGCAGTTTTCCTGCAGAAGACTCTAGTTTTGCCATCTGTCTCTTTGTCAGAAACGAGGCATAGCTCGCAGGCTCTATGGACTTTACAGCTTGATGCAACATATCTCTATTGTAGCGTAAGCGGGATAGATGCGACTATTTTAGGAAAACCGGGTACAATAACAAGCATGATAGTAGATATACTCCAATGGCTTCTGCAGCTCATCTTAAGCGTGGGCCTAGCAATGATCTTAGCTTACCTCGTGTATATGCTCGGATTAAGCCTTGTCTTCCG
Source organism: uncultured Candidatus Saccharibacteria bacterium (assembly GCA_964583675.1). Taxonomy (GTDB): domain Bacteria; phylum Patescibacteriota; class Saccharimonadia; order CAILAD01. Next base: position 174,561 of record CAZOVH010000001.1, on the reverse strand, counting down.
CCGCCTTGGACAAAAAATGTGGCCAGCATATATTCCCGCCTACAACTACATCGTGCTCATTCGCGTTCTCGGCCTACCAAAAACCTGGCAAGCTGTGGCATTTGTTCCCTACCTAGGACCAATTTACTCAATCCCAATTGGCATACGTCTCGGTAAAATTTTTGGCAAGAGTACTGCCTTTTCATCTTTTTGGCTCACACTAGGCGCCCCTGTTGGGATGCTCATTCTTGCCTTCTCCAAAAAACCTCTGCGGCTTGAAGTAATTAAAGAGCCAGCTCCAACCATCGATACAAAAAAACTTAAGCAACTTACCAAAAAGCACCAAGCCTAGACTCGGTGCTTTTAAATGGCTACTGCAACTCTCTTTATTCGAGGTTTGCGGCTTCTTTTCCGTGAGCTACCAGGGCGTAGATCACGAGACCACTTACTACAACCATTAAGATTGACCAGAGTGGATACACTGGGATAAAGGCAAAGTTTACCATCATAGCCAGAGTTGCGAGGATAATACCGATTACTCGGCCCCACATTTTACCAGCCATAACAGCTCCACCTGCAAAGAACAAAATTACACCCAAGAGTAGGTGCACCCATCCCCAAGTTGTCAGATCAACAATCCAGATGCGATTTACACCTGCTACAAAGAGCTGATCGTTAAATAATGCTACAAGACTCGCAATAATCTGAAAGACTGCATTTACAATCATCAGAAGTCCAGCAAAGTAGACCCAGCCTACCCAGCCAGAAACATTTGTTACACTATTGGCTTTGGCTGCCATAACAAACCTCACTTTCTTACTTTTTTCTACACTTATATTATACTCCTACCTGAAAAGCTTTTTTACATATCGTCTCTAATCCTGAATAATGGTTATGTATGGCACGCACTACACTCAAGCGCAGTTTAGGACTTTGGCTCATCGCACTCTATGGTCTCGGCAACATAGTTGGGGCCGGAATTTATGTTCTCATCGGCAAAGTAGCCGGTGAGGCCGGAATGGGTACGGCTCTATCATTCGTTATCGCTAGCGTGGTAGCGGGCTTTACCGCTCTTTCTTACATGGAGCTATCAGCGCGCTTTCCGGTTAGTGCCGGTGCAACCGCATTTGTGCATGGAGCTTTTAATAAAACTGGTCTTTCACGCTTGATTGGCATCTTAATGATTATTAGTGGCATCGTTTCTGCTGGAGTTTTAGCGCGTGGCTTTGCTGGCTACGCAAAGCTGCTTATACCGGCTCCGGAACCGGTATTAATTATTGGCATCTTGGCTTTCCTTACACTCGTGGCAATTAAGGGCATGAAAGAATCGGCAGCACTCGCGACAGTATTTACTATCGTCGAGCTTGCGGGCCTCGGACTAGTTATTTGGTTTGGCAGAAATACATTAGCAAATGGTCTCGCAAACCCCGCTCAAACCTTTGCCATAGATCCAAACTACGGGCTTGCTGGCGTGTTGGCTGGTGCCTTCTTGGCTTTCTACGCATTTATCGGATTTGAAGATATGGTAAATGTTGCAGAGGAGGTAAAAAAACCAGAACGCACCATGCCTCTCGCGATTATCATTGCACTCATAACAGCAACCATCCTATACATATCAGTAGCAATTATTGCCACAAATACACTTACTCCAAACGAACTCGCAGGTAGCGATGCGCCGCTCACACTCGTTTTCTCACAGCTCACCAGTGCACCTGCGTTTATCATTACCGTTATCGGTATTTCGGCTGCCATCAACGGTGGCTTAGCACATCTCATTATGGGCTCCCGAATGCTTTACGGCATGGCAAAGCGCGGCTGGATCCGCGAAGAGTTTGCTAAAGTGCACGCCAGCACTCGCACTCCTGTTGCCGCAACCCTGGTAATTGCAGGCGTCACCATGATTGTCGCAGTATTTCTACCACTTACGGTTCTAGCTCGTGCTACTAGTCTGGTGGTACTAAGCATTTTCGTCTTGGTAAACATATCTCTGTTTGTTATAAAAGGACGGCCACAAAAACATAAATCACACATTAGGGTTCCTCGTTGGGTACCACTGGCAGGCGCCATCACCAGTTCCTGTCTGATTGTTTTTGAAATACTAAATGGCTAACCAAAAATATAGAACAACGCAAACACAAATGTACTCATAAACGTAAAGACAATTAAGATTGCAATCATCAAAGCCCGATGCTCCTGCGGAAAATCTGGCTCAATAACTGCTTCTTCTTGAATATTTTTTGCGTGAGCGTGTTTAGTATGTTCGTGCTTAGCGTGTGAATTCTTACTCATGCCCTTGATAGTATCACTTACGCGCCAGAAGCGCATCATCTCCGTAGAATTTCTTAATGCGCGCCCGCACACCTCCGGGCTGACGACCAAGTTTTTTGCTGATTACATCAACACCCTTGCCGTCTTCATACATTTGCTTTAATTCAACATCGTCACTGGATTTCCAAGGAGTGAAGGCTTTAGGATGCTCAGCACGAATAGCCGCAAGTCGCTCACCCCAGGCAGAAGTCGGCTTTTTTACCTCGTCCAAGACCTCCGGCTCAACCGCGCGCTTGGCAGCTGCAGATCGAAGATGTACGAAACGCTCTGCATCGGCCGCCGAGCGAGATCTCAGTTTACCATCAATCGCCACAGCTTCAGGACTCACTTTAATCGCCATCGAGTTCATCCCGGTAAGACTGAGTGTACCTAAACTGCGCACTCGAGATAGTGCAACGTAACCCATCCCCTCAACAAAAGCTCGTCTGAGATCCACTCGAGCAGCATCAAGCGTCATACCCTGGCTTTTGTGCACCGTTATTGCCCAGGCCAGGCGCAGAGGAATTTGCACAATGGAGGCTCGCTTTTTATCACCATCACGCAACTCCCACGTGGCCGGTTCAAGCACAATCTTACGGCCATCACGCAACTCAACAATCGGGTAGCCGGTTTCATCCTCAAACCCCATAACCACACCAAGCGTTCCATTAACATATTTCTTATCCGGACTATTACGAATACACATCACAAGTGCGCCTTCTTTCAAAACCAAATCCTCAACCGCTAAACAGGACCGTTTGAGAGTATCAAGATAATTCGCCTTGCCAGAAGTTTGCATTTCATATCGATGCGGCTCACTTTTTAGTTCGGCGAGCTTGCGAGCGTTCAGACTATCAACATCAACGTTGGTAGTATGAAGCTCTGTCACTTCTTGCCCATAGCCTAGCTCGGCATCTTTCTGTTCCAAAAGCTGTTCTACATGACGTCGGCGCACATCTCCAGCGCGCATAGCATTTAAAATATCCAAAAATGCATCATCTTCTTGCCGATGTTGCTCATCTAAATAACACACCACAGGGCTCAGTTCCTGCCAAACTTGCGCGTTCACCACAAATCCACCGGCCCGTTCGCCGTCACGATTAATAGGGGGTAATTGGAAGAAATCTCCGCATAAAATTACCTGCAAACCGCCAAACGGTTCATCTTTGCCGCGAACCTTGCGCGTAATTTCGTCAACAATATCCAGTCGATAATCGTGCATCATCGAAATTTCATCAATCACCAAAATATCGGCTGCAGCAATGGTGTCTTTCCGAGATTGCGCGAGCGAATCCACGAAGCGAGGCGGCAAAACATTATGAATACCCATACCGCTCCAAGAATGAATAGTTGTACCGCCAAGATGTGTAGCCGCTAAGCCAGTTGTTGCCGTGACGGCTACATTTTTTCCTTCGCGCTGAGCGAGGCGGATAAACTTGTTGAGCACATACGTTTTACCAGAGCCGGCAGCACCGGTGAGCAACGCGCTCTCACCAGCAAGCATAATTTCTAACGCGAGTGACTGATTCATAGACTTCTCAGTATACAGTGCCGGGCAGATTTTACGGAGATGTCAGCCTTAATCTCATACATCCAAGCGGCGAGTTGGCTGCATAATAAGCGACTCATCTTCGCGCCAATTAGCATCAGCCACGTCTATATAGAGCTCAATCTGGTTTCCGTCAGGATCAGCAATATACACGCTATGCGTAACGTGATGATCGGCGGTGCCAGTAATTGTTACGCTTTTTTCCTGTAAAAACTCAATCGCTTGAAGTAATTCATCGTCAGTGTCGCCAATCTTGAGCCCAAAATGATAGAGGCCTAGCTGCAAGTGGTCGGGCTTTGCAGCTGCCATATTCCCCACCTCTATAAGCAGGAGTTCGTGGTGAGTGCGCCCGCTAGAAAATGCTTGGGCCGGCATGTCAGCCTGGCGTGGAAGTTTTTTCCACCCTAGAATTTCGCCATAAAACTCTGAGGAGCGCTGCAGGTCTTTCACATATAGCACAATATGGCCGAGCTCATGAACGTTAATTTTCGTCACGTATGTCTTCCAGCTTATATTCAGCGAGCAGTTTTTTGTAACAAGGCTTACAGACATGAAACTTCTTCACTTCAGACTGAGTATTGGGCGGGCTAAAAAGAAGTGCGCCAAAGTCCTTTAGCTCTTCGCGACATAAATCACAAACTGGTGCAATCGCCATAAAATCTACCCGTAAAAACTTTCGAGTAGCTTATACACGACGTATGCCGGCCATACAATTGACTTAAGTATTGCCGTCACAACTGCTCCAAAGCTTGTAGCCGCCTGGAGCCAATATACGAGCGATCCAATCATACCAAGTCCATACAACGCTCCGCCCGTACTGTGTCCAGCCGTGTTCTTTTTCGACTCCTGCTTAAACCATTCTTTTAACTCGTCAGCGCCTGTAATGTCGGCCTTGATCTCTATTCTTGGTTCTTTCTTCGTTGCCATTGTTTACTCCTAGTTACTTTTTCTCGGCTGGGCAATCGAACATCCAGCGAATTCCATACTTATCCACGCAAGATCCAAAAAGATCGCCCCAAAACATTTTTTCTAGCTGCATTACTTCACTTCCACCCTCAGATAATTGATCAAACAGGCGGCGTGTCTCTTCTTCGGTATCGGGCATCAAATTAATCGACATATTATTTCCATACTTAATCTTGTGACCCATCGATTCGAGCATATCTGTACCCATGAGACTCATCCCTGCCAGTATCGGAAGCTCCACATGCATTATCATATTTTTTTCATTCTCAGGAAGAGCCGGCTGCGAATCGTCTTGAGGCACTTCACCCATGCGCTGCATCGGCTCAACAAATTCGGTGCCAAACACATCTTTATAAAAGTTGAAGGCTTCTTCGGTTTTGCCCATAAAGTTTAGATACACACTCACTTTTGCCATACAAAATCCTCTTATTGCTTTCCAGTATACCCCTAAACCTTTGACTTATTTAACCAGTAAAACTATACTACCTGACTATGGGTAACAAGATGGGCTGACGTTTCAACGGCTTCTACCCGAGCCTGAACACAAAGCCACCGGTAAAAAGCTGCCACTCACAATTTCTCTTTCCAAACGTCAACCAACCCAAACCTCAACGAGAAATGGCGGCAATAAGTCCGGAGCACCTAGCGCCAGTCGAAGGCGTGCGACACAAATCCTCGACACCTAGGACCGCAAGAAAAAAGGCAGGCCTCACCGCCTGTGCAACTTTCTTCTTGCGGTCCTATTTCTTTTTTATCTCGGAATATAGGCGAAAAATACCCGTTTGCGCACTAAAAACACTATTGTACTAATCACTGCCACGTCTATCAAAATATTACCAATCAACCCAGTACTTTTAGGCAAAACCAAACTCACACTAAATACCAAAAGACTATGCACAATATATACATACAGTGAGTTTTGACCGAGCATGGTTATGGCCTTACCAATCTTGTTCTTCTCATAAATCCAAGCAAATCGCTTAACAATAAAATATAGAGCAAAAAACCACAGATAAAATACAACTACCCGACCGATACCTAGACTAGTTTTGTCAAAGTCCGGGGCAAGTTTTTCATTTAACTCCATTAGTTGCTTGACGGGCAAGAACCTTAGCCAACCGGCATCTGCATTATTCTTTGCGTAACTTAAGCCAATTACAAACACATAACTTACAATAAACGTTATCCCAGCAGTAGCCACCGCTAGATAACGCAACCGCCTCTGAACATCATGCTTGAGCCCCTTAAACCAAGTGTGAATATCCTCCACATAATAGCCAAAGACCGCACCACTAAAGAAAAGCAGCTGCCAACTGAGATAGAAATTCTGGCCGCTCTTTAACCACACAATTGTGGAAATCGCCAAGACCAACCACCAATATTTTTTTCGCAATAACCAGATTGCCAAAGGGCTTATAAAGATAAAAGCCGCGTAATACTGCAAAAAATCAGCCCAGCCGTACACATATTTAAACGTCAGCGTTTCCCTAACAAGGTTTACCACAGAAGAAGGAAGCGCATAGCCAGGCTTAATGCCAACTTGGTCAAAGAACGCCATAGCGAGCAGTGTGTAAAACAGCGTTAGGGCAATATTCCATAAATATAATAGTAATGCTCTTCCCCACAGTTTTTTTGTAACCGTAGACATAGGTCGGGCGACTTCACGCCGACCGCGCACCAAGCCCAAAAGTATTCCCGATAAAAAGAAAAAGCCCTCGGCTGCAGACGCCCATAAAATACCTTTGCCCGTAAACAGCTCAAAGAAACCTGGGAACTTTTGCAAATGATCAATAATAATGACACACAAAAAAATCCCCCGCATAAAGTCGAGATGTAGGAGACGAGATTTTTTTGGCGAAATGCGCATGTAATCTATTTTACCGATTTAGCTAGCATTGCCCTATGATTTTTACTAGAAGAATTCTTATTGGTGATATTTTGTCCCCCAGTCTGCCATGCTCTTTAGAATTGGAATTAAGTCTTGCCCCTTTTGCGTGAGTGCATACACCACGCGCGGCGGAACTTCAGCAAAACTTTTTTTGGTGATAATTTTTGTAACCTCAAGCTCATCAAGTCGCTGCGACAGAGTACGCGGACTCATGCCAGGCAAATGAGCTTGAATCTCAGAAAAACGTTTTTCTCCCGAAGCTAATTCTAAAATCATCAGGGCAGTCCATTTATTGCCCATAATTGCTGCAGCCGCCGCAACACAGCCTGGTTTTTTCTCAATATGTGGATTCTTCATAACTTTATCTTGCATAGTTACTTTACTTTATATAGTATAGACAGTGTTAATACTATACATATTATAGCAATGGAGGCACAAATATGAAAATTCAGATTATCTTAGGCAGCACTCGACCTGGCCGAGTTGGCGAACAAGTAGCAGAATGGGCCGTAGATGCTCTTAAGGATTTTGAGGACACAGAGTTTGAGCTCGTCGACATCGCAGACTACAATCTTCCCCTACTCGATGAGCCAATGCCACCACTTATGGGGCAATACACAAAGGATCACACCAAAAAGTGGTCGGCAAAAATCGCCGAGGCAGATGGCTATATCTTTGTTACGCCGGAATACAACCATAGCGTTCCAGGGGCATTCAAAAACGCTGTCGACTTCTTAAATCACGAATGGCACAATAAGGCGATTGGTTTTATTAGTTACGGTGCTGCGGGTGGATCGAGGGCAGCCGAGCAATGGCGGCAGATTGCGGGCGAACTCCACATGGCCGACGTACGTGATCAAGTTTTACTCTACCTTGGCACCGACTTTGAAAACTACTCCACTTTTAAGCCGACTGAAGCGCATGCTGAGCAGCTCAAGAAAGTTGCCGAAGAAGTAACCGCCTGGAGTGGTGCGCTCAAGCAGCTGCGTAAATAAGGAACTCCCAGAGGAGTTCCGCTCCCCTAGGAGCTAGACGAGCTGCATACGTTCAAAGAGTCGTTGGGCCAAAAATGGTACCTGATCCCGACTATGCAGCGTGATAAATTCTGGTGTTATAGTCTTCTGCAGTGCCTTCAGCAAACGCTCGGCGTCAAGCTTAGGTAGAGTTGAAAGTAAGCCGCAGTTTTCACAGCTGCGCGTCTGCATGACCGCCGTCTTAATCTGATGGACATATTTGTGCGGCATCTCATCAGCCTTAAGCTTGTAAACCATCGGTGTGGTAAGCTGGTGAATCTTTCCGCACATCAAACACTGCAGGGCAAAATGTGCCTCAAGACCAGGTACCAATTGAGCAAAGTGCTTTTCGCGCTGCTCAAAAACAACGCTAATCTCTACACGATTCAGAATCATACATCTCCTTATTAGGAAGGTTCGGTGTGAATGTATAAAAAAACCGCCCTTTCGGGCGGCTAGTGCCGAGTTTTCGTTGGCGCTATTTCATACATTCCATGGAATTATACAGATATTTGATCAAAAGAAAAACCCCAAGCACTGCCTGGAGTTAAAAATTGTTACGGCGAGCAATACCTGACTGCAAGGTCAGTAACACCGAAACCAAATGGGAAAGACTGCCGCAAACCATGCTCCGGACAGGGCGTAGTATCAATTCCGTCTCCACCAACAACAAAAGTGCATTGTGGGCAAATATGGATTCTTGTCGTGCCCTCTTCAAAGACGTCGATTACCCGCTCAGTAACTTCTGAAACCAGTCGTTTCTCCTCAACAGTAAGAGCACGGCCCACCAAGTTTATCGCCACCATCTCGGCAGCATGACGTGCTCGATTAAGTCTGAGATTACCGTTGGAAGTGATTCGATTACTACGCACCTCATCAAGCGTCTTTAGCAAGTCCAGACCATTAGCTCGAGCCACTTCGACACGTGCCTCATGGCCCATATAGGTAAGTTTTGCTCGCTGTCTTCCGCTATCAATGCGCTCAACCTCGTAACACAGTCCACGACGATACATCGCCATGATTGTTACAGTCGGCCCCTCAACACAATCCCCAACTGGCAGTGTTGTAAGTACAGCCTGCATAGGAGGAGTATATTTCGACATGATTTTTTCCATTCGCTCAAGGTACACTTGTGCGTAATTATTTACTGCATAGCGCAAAACAACAAGCATGACCACTAAATCGAATGCTGGTTACTAAAGCCTAAGTCATGTACCATAAACACATGACTACCAAAACTCTATCTGGCGGAACCGTTCATGAACTCCCTGCCGACCTAAAAAGGGCTTTGCTCGCTGCGCCCGCAGCAGTAGTTGCGTGGGAAAGCCTCACGCCACTCGCTCGTAATGAATTCATCTGTTGGAACATCTCCGTTAAACAGGCTGCCACGCGCGAAAATCACATCAAGCGAACTGTCGTGGAAATTCAGGAGGGCAAACGCCGACCATGCTGCTGGATTGGCTGCATTCATCGCACGGATAAAGAAATTAGCCCATCAATTAAAGGTATTCTCGCCAAACGATCAAAGACAAGCTAGACTGTTTAGATTGTGCTAAAAGTCTGCGATAACGATCTTTTTCATTCCCATCATCTTTGCAAAAGCATCGGGCTGATTCATTAGTTCTTCCATATTTTTTGGAACAATCTGCCAGCTCAAACCATACTTATCCTTGCACCAACCGCACTGCTCAAACTCTGGCTTGTCGGAAAGTTTTTCCCAAAAATAATCGATCTCCTCTTGGTCTTTGCAATACACCGCAAAAGAAATAGCCTCGGTAAATGAAAATTCCGGCCCAGCGTTAATAGCCGTAAAGTGTATGCCCTGTAACTCAAACTCTATTGTAAGCGGCTTACCGGCTAGCTCGGTTTGAAAATCTGCCAACCCTTCTTCTTGCGTTTTTGGATAATGCGTCGTAGATAACACCTTACTATCCGGAAACACTGAAGTGTAAAATTCTACCGCTTGCTCAGCGTCCCCATTGAACCACAAATTCGCGACTATTTTTTGCTCCATACTAACCCTCTTTTCTGTTATTTATTCTTAGTCTACTCGCAAAGTTGAGCGAGTTTAAGTGTGGTATTGGCATTGCGAATCGTCACTGACTTATATGCTTTAGATCCAACTATTTTACTATAGCGTGTGCGACCAAACGTCTTAAGTGGTGCGGACCAAAAAATTATCTGCCCGTAGGCCGCAACTTTTTCATACTCAGGCTTCGCATCGCCAACTTGTTGCATAACTTCCTTAGCGGTTTTGGGCGTAATAACAAAAATTGCGTTATGTTTTGCATCACCAACACTCCACCACTCTGGTGCGCTGCGGACCGCTTCACGCAAATCTTGAGCTGATATCACCGAGCACACCACCCTAAACCCAAACTGCTTCTCGATCGCAGTCTCACAAATTTCTACAAGTTTTGTCAGGCTAGATTCGTCTGATACAAATATCACATTGCCGCAATTAATATATGTCACAACACTTTGAAAACCAGCTTTCTCAAAGCATGCCTTGAGCTCCGCCATTGGTACACGATTATTACCGCCCACATTTATTCCACGAAGAAGCGCAACGTATTTCATAAATTATTAAGGCCTAGCACTTTCCCGCAATATTCTGACCGCTTTCGGACCAACACCGTGCAACTTGAGTAAATCTTCGTCTGAAATCCTAGTTGCTTGCTGCAAGGTAGTTATCCCTGCACCAAGTAACGCTCGCATGGCTGGTTTACCAATTTTTTCTGGCAGTGAAGTTTCTGTATTCATGCATGCATAATAACAAATAATCACACTAAAGAAGAGCAACAATACACTATTCTTAAACGGTTTCCGTACTCTAGCTACTAGAAACCAAAGTAACAATAAAAATTACATAAACTAACAAAGCACTATAGGATAGGTATTTTGCCCAAATATTATCGCGATTCAGCCCCCACAATAAGCTCGCAACACCAAGCAACATCCAACCTAAGGAATGACTATACATAAGAATGGCCTTTTGTACTCCTTCAGTGTCAATTGCCTCTCTAGGAGTAATTATTAAATAGATTATTGCAATGCTTAATGCAACAAAGGACCCAATTATCCCAAACCATCTTCTGTATTTTTTTAGAAAATTTTTCATATTCTAAGTATACAATCCCCATAACGATCCAAGCAGCATTCCAAAAGAGCTAAGATTTCCGCAGATTAGCTTTCAGATAATTCTTTAATTCGTGCCAAAGCCTTTGGATAGCTAGCACTCATTATTTTTTCCAGTTCTGGCGGCACATCAAGGCTCATCTCTAAGGTTGTGACTCCATTTTTTTCGGTAAGCTTGTAGCTCTCTTGGCCACCCATCCATTGGTCATCGCGATGAGCTTTACCACTATCTTGCGTGTCAGCCTGATGCTTGAATAAGATAAATTCATTTGGAATTAGTTCTGCTACTAAACTCGTTACACCGTAGCCTTCTGCAGAATTGAACTGCACAGTTTCACCCTCTTTAAGTTCGCCCAACATGTATGTTCCTGGATCAACGATGCCAGACCAGTCGCGTAACGATTCGTCCTCCCACAGGATTTGCCAAACTCTTTCTTTTGGAGCACTAATTTCAATCTTGAACTGCATTTCTTTCATGCTTTGATTATTGCATAAATCAGTGAGTCTAGTGACATAAAAGTTATATGGAATTCTCTATCACATATTATGTTCCCATGCCGGATAGCGACTACGTCTTCTTCGCTTCGCTACGACGAACCTACGGTTCGACTTCGCAAGCACTCAGTTCCAAAGAAAAAGCCCGAACGCAAGGCTCGAGCATTTTCTTTGGCTCCGTCTAGTGGAAACTCTACGAACTGCCAGCAATAACTTTGAGGATTACGAATTTGAAGATTTAGCAGCAACCGTCAGACAATATGAGCCTGACCTTGCATTGTCGTTTGGCGGACTATAAACCTTTAAACAGTTGTTCCAGCGACATATCAAGCGACTTAGCAATTTTAAACAGTGTAGATAGTGTTGGCTTTCTACGACCTTGCTCTATAAACCCCATATGTGAACGGTCAATTCCGCTAGTAGCAGCTAGTTTTTCTTGGCTCATACCCTTATCATTACGTGCCTTAACAATACGCTTGCCTAGTTCGGTATAGATGTGTTCGACAGATGATGTTTTCACATCTTTTAGCGTATTGCTTACAATTGTAAGTAACCACTGACAAATGTAAGCAAATGGTATATACTGACGATAACTATAATCAAATGAAAGGATAGTTTGTAATGGCAGATAAAAAACAAGGTAATTGGTTTAAGAGACACAAGGTTTTATCAGGAATACTCGGTTTTATCTTACTGATTGTTATTGTAAGTGCAGCAAGTGGCGGTACTGACACAAATACCTCAAATAACAGCACGCCAGCGAGTAGTGAAACCAAGCAAGCAGCTGAGGCTAAGCCAGCAGAAAAGAAAGAACCTGCCGTACCAGCTGAGTACAAATCTGCTCTCGCACAGGCTGATACTTATGCAAACAGTTTACACCTGTCAAAAAAAGGTTTATATGACCAACTGGTCTCTGAATATGGCGGTAAGTTTAAGCCAGAGGCAGCACAATACGCCGTAGATAACGTAAAAGCAGATTGGAACGCAAACGCTCTTGCTCAGGCAAAGACATATCAAAATGATTTGCACCTGTCACCAGCTGGTGTTCGTGACCAACTGGTATCAGCACAAGGCGGTCAATTTACCGCAGCTGAGGCTGATTACGCCATAGCACACCTCAACGACTAGGGGGGTATTACCCCTTAGTTACTAGACTTGGGATACCACCTATGAAATGCCGAATTTTTTCGGCTGCAAAATGACCAAGCGTTTTTAGCCCAGCAACTCAGTCTTTTTCTTATCAAACTCATCTTGGGTAATTACGCCCTGTTCTTTGAGTTTTGCCAGTTTTGCCAGCTCATCTGCTACGCTAACTTGCTGGTTTTGTACTGCTTGGGCGTTACTACTAGATACGCCAGCCTGTTTAACCAAAGATACAACTTTTGCTAGTTTAGTCTTTAATTCCATAGGCGAATTGTTATCAACAAAAAATATAACCTCTTGACCGTCTGACAACTCTACCGTCAGGTATGCCTCTTTTTCTTTCTTTTTCTTTTTTAAGGCAAATGCAAAAATACCAACCGCTAATAGCCGAGTTACTGTTACACGTCTGCTAACATCATCTTTGCCCTCAATAACAATGTTAGATACTTGGTCATTGATGATTGTGAACTTTGTTGATAATGGACTACTAAACTCAGTTTGTTTCTCGTAAAACGTTAGTATGCCCTTTGCTTTTTTGTAGTCGCTGTATCCGCCCATATAATCTAGTGATACTGCTTTGAGCGTATTGCCACGAGCCTCTTTAGTCGCAGCTACTTTTTCTTTATGCTTTTCGTATGCACCAGCGGCTGACTTACCTGCTTTATCACTAGCGTCTTTTAATTTATCAAATAAGGACACAATTAACCCCTTTCATTACTTTTTTGGTTGTTCTACAAATTTTAATAAATCGCTTTTTTTATAACGTCGTAAACTACGCCCACCAATACGGACAGCTTTAAGAGTGCCGTTGTTATCCCAGTTGCGTAATGTGTTTGGGTGTACTTGCAGCAGTTCGCTCGCTTGTTTCAGTGTTAGTAATTCTGGTAAATCTTTTGATGACATAAAACCTCACAATTGATACTATTATGATACAAGAATGTGAACACCTGCGATAGAGCAGTTTTGGAAAAACGTGATGAAAAAAGATGACAAGCAGCCTAAACAACCCAAGAAAAAGCCGCAATCAAAAGCGGCTAAGCAGCCTGTCAAAAAGCCAAAGACCGACAACATTAAACCAGTAGAGATAACTCTACCTGTTAAACAAGCACCGACAGAGGTTACGCCAGCACACGTTATTCGTGATAGGCGTATAACCAACCAAAATAAATACGACCTAAACTTAGACGCTAAAAAATATCGTTCTGGCTTGTCTGTTGATGAGTGGCAAGAGTTACTGAAAAAAGACCCCAATTTATTAACACCAAGACAAGCAAAGCAGCTCGAACAAGCAAATGTAATGGCTGCTGAAATAGCCAAGCGTATATCGGCTCAGTACGACTTTTCAGGCATTGCCAAGATATTCAACTCACTAGAAACCCTGCCAATGGCTCGTATTGCACAGGACGCTCAGCGATTTGCCTTAGCAACTCAAAAGTTCCAGACAAACCTGATTGTCCCTGTTCAGCAAATTGCTGCTATGCAGCAAAAACTGGCTATCACTTATGGGATAATTGGGCAGTCATTTATGGCAACCGCTCACGCCGCCAACCTTACACGCAGTCTGTTTGAAAGCATAAATTCAATGAGCGAAATGATTGTTAAGGCATTTGCAGTTGACCTAGCCTCTATAAGTACGACATTTGCAAAGTTTACGCCTGTTGAAACGATTAACCTTGATGACATTGAGGTAATTGACCGAGACGGTAATGTAACGATTGTTAGTGACACAAGCCGTACTAAGCGTATAGACGATGACTATCAGCTTGTAAGCACCGCCAAACTCGACCTTTTATTTACAGAATTGAAAGCAAATAGTAATCAGATTGCAGAAGTAAAACAGTATGTAATGGGTAAGTTGGAAAGTGGCATTACAAAAATTGCTTACGCTGATATTAAGTTTCAGATTGAAAGCTCACAACTCATACTTAAAGGCTACAAAGTAGATGTGCAACGCAGCTCAAAACAAGCCAGATTTTGTGATTTTTTCTTTAGTTCAATAGATAACTTTACGAAAAAATGGGACGTTACCCATCTTATGGAACTGGTATTTACAATGCACGCTGGTACTGATGGCAATGAGGACAGTTTCAATAACATCATCAAAGGCTACGTTAAGGCTCTAAACATCAAGATTGCAGCTGCCACAAAAGGTCAAATTACTGAGTTTTTTATACTTTTGAACTATGAGGTATACATAAACCCTAAGTATCGCACTAATCTGTAAATTGTAATTATCCACAGGTTTAAACTCGGCTAAACGCCTGTTTTGTCGTAATGGCTATATGCAGCAGCAAAATAGCCAACAGCCAAACATCGTCAGCTTGCAAGAGTTTCTTGCCGAGCTTGGTCGAGATGACGTAGCAACAGCCAACCTCGTTGGCTATTTTGACGTGCTGATAGAAATGGACCTTGAACTAAATGAACAAGAAAGGATTGATGATGAACGATGAAACAAAACAAAGGGTAGCTGATACTGTGATGGCGTTGTGCAACGATTGCCGACTTTATGCCGCCCAAGTAATTGTTTGGAACGCTGAAATTAACGAGGTTGAACACCTTGTGAAAGTCGCAGAGGGTTACTTACCTGCTGACATAACAGGCGATGGAACCTCAAATAAAATTAAGTCTCTTTTGAGCGAATTGGACCACAAGCAAATGCGTGCGATAAGAGCACAAATTAGTCTATTGCTTGAAGGTCCGTGCAAAACAGAACAGTGTCAAGAGAATTGCAATGACAATTAGCGAGGTAAATATCATACCGATAAAGCCGACTAGCGGTCTTTTAGCCTTTGCCAGCGTAGTAATAGACAACAGCCTATATCTTGGCTCAATTGGCGTGCATAGCCGTTTAGACGGCTCATACCGTATTACTTACCCAACCAAGAAAATCGGTAGTAAAGAGTTAAACCTATACCACCCAATTAGCAGGGACGTTGGCAACCTGATTGAACAAGCCGTTGTAGCCGAGTGCCAGCAGCTTTTTAAAGGACGTGATGACAATGATAGACACAATAAAGCTGGTAGTAAAAATGGACAGACCATTGCACGCAAGAGCCAACTTTCAACCGACGCTGGATAGCATAAACCCTGACTACTTTGGCTATTTTAAAGCAATGGCTAATCCGTCAGCAGCTACTAAAAAGCTCGGCAAGTATCAGCCACGTCTGACCTATACGCAGCGTCCCAGAGGCTACAAACGTGCTAGTTACGAGTTGGCAATTGAGTTGAGCCTGCCAAAGATTGCATTTGGTAATAATTTTGACGAGCTGATTGATAACGACTTTGCGTCAGTTGTTAGTAAATTACAGCAAACACTCCGAGAAATGGGCGTTTGGTTGTTTAGCAAGCAGATTGAACAAGCAGAGATAAGGGCGTTACATTACAGCAAAAACTTTGTGTTTGATGACTATACGTCCTGCTCGGCTGTGTTGCAAATGCTACGAACAGCTGACATAAGCAAAACCTACGATATACAGAACACGAACTTCCGTAATGGCGGTTATGTGCTGCACGTTCATACTAACTCGCTTGATATTGCTATATACGACAAACTGGCTGACCTAAGGCAATCTAAAGTTAGCGAAAAACGGTCACAGGAAAAAGACAACTTTGTTCAGCTTGATTTGCTAGACCAGTTAGCTCGGACACAGCCCACAGCAGTTATGCGTTATGAAGTTCGACTGAACGGCAAAAGGAAAATAACTGACGCACTCAAAGCAGTTGGATTTGATAAGCCGCTGGTATTTCAAAACGTGTTCTCAACCGAACTGTCAAAACTGTTGTTGCAACACCACTGGCAAAATTTTTTCACTAACCTGCCCAAACTGGCGTTAGACAGTAATGAGCCGTATAAGGTGCTGGCTAACATTTTACAGACAGATGAGCTGAAAGGTCCGCAACAAGCGGCTGCACGGCTTGGTATGGCTTTGCTGCTAACAACGAGCGACCAGCGTCACGTTAGAGCGTTGTTTGAGGACCGTTTCGGCAAACACGCTTGGACACGGCTAAAGCCACTTACAAAACCAACACAAAAGGTCCAATACAAGACAATAGCAGGCATTAACCAAATGCTTGAACAATTTGAGCCAACAAAGATGGACCAAATTAAAGGCTCTATATGATTGTTATCTATTGGTATATAATGGTACATAGTAACAGAGAAAGGAATAACTATGAAAACTAAGGCATTTTTAATAGCAAGAGTATCAGACCCAGAACAGAGACAAGCATTACCTGCACAGGTTTTACGGCTTGAAAAGTACGCAAAGGATAAAGACTACGATTATGAGCTGTTTGAGTTTGATGAGAGTGCATATAAAGATAATCGCAAAACGTTTAGCAAGATTGTTGATAGTATAGGCAATTACCCAGAAAATTGTATTGTCGTGTTTGACAAAATAGACCGCTACACAAGGGACAGTTCAACAGACGAAGTTAAAACCCTAAACAAGCTGCGTGAGGACGGTCAGATTGAGATACACTTCCCATCTGATAACTTATGCGTCACCAAAAACTCTGGTGCTCCTGACTTATTTAGGCTCGGTATTGGCGTTGCACTTGCTCGCTACTACTCTGACAGTATCAGAGATAATGTTAAACGCAGATTTGAACAGAAACTGAATGACGGCGAGTGGCCTGGTAAAGCACCGATTGGCTACGTTAATCACAGAATTAGCGATAAAGAAACGACGGTACTATTAGATACTGAACGAGCACCCTACATTAAAAAGGCGTTTGAACTGCGTTTAATTGGCACGCCGTACAGGGGCATTGCAGCCCAGCTTAAAAAAGAGGGTTTAAGAAATAACACGGCAAAGTTAACTCCCATTGGTCAAAGCACCGTTGAACAAATACTTAAAAATCCGTTTTATTACGGCACTATGAGATACAGTGGCAAGCTGTACCCTCATAAGTACGAACCGCTAATTAGCCGAAAGATGTTTGATAAAGTACAAGCTGTCAACGACCAGAGAGGCACTAACAGAACCAAAAAGCAGAAAATTGACTATACGTTCAATGGCTTGCTGAAATGTGGCAGCTGCGGTTGTAGCATATCCTCGTACACGGCTAAGGGTAACGTTTATATGCAGTGCAGCAGAGGCAAAGGTCCGTGCAAGCAATCACACATCAAAGAAAAGGACCTTGTGCCACAGGTTGCTGAAATGATTGGTCAGCTAGAAATGAACGAGGATATTGTAAAGTACGTTATTGATGAACTGCGTAATCATCACGATAATCAGCAGCTATACTACGCCAACGCTATTGAACAAACACGCACAGAGTACGATACGATACAGAAAAAGCTGCGTGTATTGTACGAGGACAGGCTAGATGGGCGTATTACTCTCAATGACTATGACGAATACGTTAAGGACCTAAAGGCTCGTCAAGAGCAGCTAGACGAACAGTTAGTTAATCTAACGCATAATGATAAAAGTTTTATGTTAACCAGTTCGTATCTGTTAGAGATAGCCACAAAAGCTCCTCAGCTATTCAAAAGTTCGAAAGCGGCACTAAAATCCAAACTTTTACGTTTCCTACTTTCGAACCTTGTAATTCAGGACAAAAAGCTCGTTTTTAA
Organism: uncultured Candidatus Saccharibacteria bacterium; assembly: GCA_964583675.1. Classification (GTDB taxonomy): domain Bacteria; phylum Patescibacteriota; class Saccharimonadia; order CAILAD01. Next base: position 156,502 of record CAZOVH010000001.1, on the reverse strand, counting down.
CCTGAAAGCACCCTTTGATGTAATCGCTAGGTGCTCTAAATCTCAAAATTGGCTCCGGGGGCCGGATTCGAACCGGCGGCCAATTGGTTAACAGCCAACTGCTCTACCGCTGAGCTACCCCGGAAGGTTGCCGTCTAACAACCGGCACGTGACCGGCGCTAGACGACCGCATAATTATACGACGCAACAGATATGACGTCAATGCTGTGGCTCGCCAACGCGCTATTCTCACGCTATGCTACAAGTAATGAAAAAGCAACCAAAAAAACTTACATGGCTAGCTGGAGCTCTGCCTTTCGTGGCCTCAGTTATGGGATTTCTATTTATATCGAACCTGCTCATGATGTCCATCTTCTACTTACGCCACAAAGATGACACCGAAGTGATTGGTGTAAGTTTTTCGCAAGTACAAGCTGATCGCTTTGGTATTAACTGGCGCGATGCCTATATCGCCACCCTTGATGACCTAGGCTTCCGCAATATACGCGTGGCCACCTACTGGGATCGCATAGAAAAATCACCGAGTGAATACGATTTCTCTGAACTCGATTTTATGGTGCAAGAAGCCGAAAAGCGTAACGCCAAGCTTAAAGTAGTTGTTGGTCAAAAAGTTATTCGTTGGCCAGAATGTTTTTATCCTGCTTGGCTCGATAAGAATAACCCTGGGTTAGTTGCCGAAAGAACCAACGAGCTTATAACGGAAACCGTGAATCGCTATAAAAACAGTCCAGCGATTGAATCTTGGCAGGTAGAGAATGAGTTTCTCTTAAAAACCTTTGGCGAATGTCCAAAACAAAACCTCACAAATGAAGCACTCTCGCGAGAAATAGAAACCGTGCGTACACTCGACCCATCTCGCCCAATTGAACTGACGCAATCAAATCAAAACGGCTTCCCTTTCCTGGGACCAAATACTGAAACATTTGGCTTTTCGATGTATCGCGTGGTGCACAACAATGTGTTTGGTTATTATGTATATCCACAAACCGGCATCTATAATTTTTGGAAAGCTGCACTCATAGAGACATATCGTGATACCCGCGTAACAATTCATGAATTGCAAGGCGAAGCCTGGGGATCACGCGGTAATGAAGAGCTCAGCTGGGAAGAAGCCCAACGCTCGATGAGCCCCAAGCAGCTCCGCGATAATCTTACGTATGCTCGCCAAACTCAGATAAAAACCATGTACCTATGGGGTGCCGAGTGGTGGTACTGGCTCAAAGAAACCCAAGGTAAGCCCGAGATGTGGGAGACTGTTAAAAACGAAGTTGCGCGCTAGCCCTTAAGTGCTTTGTTGTAGCCACGAATAAGTTCTTTGGCAGATGTGCTCCAAGCATATTTTTTCACTTGTTTGTAACCTAAGCTCACAAGCTGCTTACGACGCACTTCGTCTTGCATCAACTCACCTATGACCTTTGCTATATCCTGCGTATTTTTGGGATCAAAATATGCAGCAGCATCGCCTAAAATTTCCGGAAGACAGGTAGCATTAGAGCTAGCTACCGGAACACCATATTTCATGGCTTCCAAACCAGGAATACCAAAACCTTCCGAAAGGGATGGAAACACATAAAGGGTGGCTTTTTGATAAATGCCAGCCAGTTCGGCGTCACTGACATAGCCTGGAAAAACCACTCGATCTTCGAGCTTAAGTTTTTTAACAAGTTTTTTGTGGCGAGCCATAAATTCGTTATCTCGTCCTACGACTACAAGCTGATAAGCAACTTGTTCGTTTTTAACGAGCTGTGCGAATACCTTCAAAAGACGTTCAATATTTTTGTGCGGGTAGGGATTCCCGACACACAACAGAAACTGCTTATCGATCCCATACTTTGCTAGATTCACACGTCCGGTTTGCGTCAGGCCATCGGCTGCATTGTGTGTAACAATTATTTTGCCTAAATCACAACGATACTGTCGAGCAACATCTTCGGCCACAAACTGGCTCGGTGTAAAAATCAGTTTGCTACGCTTCACGGCAGTCTTAAGAACGTGGCGCATCACCACGTCTTTCAGTCGGTATGTAAAGGGAGCCAAGAGTCCTCCACGAATACTTTTGTACTTTAAGAGGGTAAGGTCGTGAATAGTGACTACAAATGGCTTTCGATAGCCAAGTGGAATATTAAAATTTGTAAAATGCACCAAATCCGGCTTGTGAGTTTCGATAATTTTAGGGAGCGCGATTTGCTCTTGTGGTGTGTACCAGGCGATATCGGTCTCAACATATTCAACCTTACCTTTTGGAAGTGGTAAACAATCAGACTCACCCTTTTTCACCAAGATGATGTAAGTATTTTTCGCATCCTGTTTAACAACTTCGAGTGTGAGGTTTTCTACATAGCGACCAATTCCGCTATCTTTCATCCATCGACCGTCTATAAGAATTCGTGCCATACAGCTATTATACCGACTATTTCCTACTGATGTCGCACATGCTTGCAGATAAAACGCTTATCTCAGTATGGTGGAGTGGTCCCATTCGCAAGTCACAAGGAGTGAACGATGGCGACACACACAAAGGCCTGGAGGGTGAGCCTACGGGTACTGCTTGCAGTATTCATAGGCACGGTCTTCGCGGTGCTGGCAGCTCCATCTGCAGGAGCTGCCACCGTAGGTGAGGGTGGCTCAGGCCCAGCTTGGGTGGCAGCCTACAACCGCATCGGAGGGGGAAACGCAATTGGCAGCGCCGAAAACGGTGTGCACTGGTGGAACAACGGCTGCTTGCAAGACTACGGTGGTGGGTCTTTCAGCGATGCAGCGCTGATGTCACCGACCTGCAATCAGTCGATGGTGTTCCCTGTAGTTGGACAACACTGGCAGTACGTCGTGAGAATGGGCAGCCAGACGGTCGGCTATCCCTACAACGACTCACATCGCTGGGCTGCAGGCTGGACTCAAGACTTCAACTACGGCAGCTGGGGCTGGACGCTGGTCATGCGAGGCGACGCTGTCGGGCAAGCCTACGGAGTACATGGCGGCATTCGTGACTACTTCATCTCACAAGGTGGCGCCGATGGCTGGCTCGGTTATCCACGCAGCAATGAGTATTCCTGGAATGGTGTCACGCGTCAGGATTTCCAGAGTGGATCCATCGTGTGGCGAGCCGATCTGGGCGCCAAGCCTTTCACCCCACTCGCAGAACGCAACCTGTACTATTCAGCAGGATATGGCCCCGCAACTTATGTCATCCTTGGAGGACGGAGTTACACCGTAACAAGTACAACTCAACTCGACCAGTGCTATGGGGGTTGGGGCAACGTGCGCCAAGTTTCGGTTGAAATGACTCAGGCCTACACCGCTGTCTATCCTGTCAGCGGCGATGCGCCCAGCTGCACAAGCCTGCGCGAACAGCGTGCCATCAACTGGGCACGTAGCATAGTCGGGAATACCGGATACAGAAATCTGTGTGAGCGCTTTGTTGAAAACGCTTTCGGAACTACCGGACGCTACCTCAGCGCTAAGGCCAACATGTATCAGAAAATCAACTCCGGGCAGTTCCACGCCGGAGACACCAATGTGCCAGCTGGCGCTCTCGCCTTCTTCAAACCATCGTGGCAAAACGGCTACTACGGTCACGTCATGCTTTCGATTGGTGGCGGACAGTTTGTTAGCTCCGGAAAAACCGTCCACGTCACCGGAATCAACACAGCAGCTTTCGGTCCGTACGCTGGCTGGTCATGGGCGGACGGAACCTGGACTGGCAGAGCTAGCTAAACCCTCTCCCCACGTTTGCGCGTGGGGATTTTTTATTCGCGCACCGAACAAAAACCAGTTATACTATGTATAGTTACGGAGCCATACGCGCATACTATGAATCCATCCGAGCAGTTCTCATTGCCCACAAAATACCGACTTAAACGCTGGCAAATAGCCTTCCTAATTATTGTCGGCGCTGCCCTGTTTGTGATTATTTTACTTGGAGTTTTACGCCTAGCCTATCAGGGTAGATTCCTTCCAGGCGTGAAGGTATATGGTGTGTATGTGGGTGGCCTCACAAAGACCGAAGCTCAAGCTTTAGTAGAAAAAGAAACTCAGCAATATATCGAATCCTCCACAATTGTCGTTAAAAGCGATGCATCAGAAGAAACCGCCTCTATCCCCGCCTCGGAAGTTGAATTACGCTATGCCATACAAGATGACCTAGCGGCAGCCTATCAAAAAGGTCGCAATGGCCAAGCCTTCCAGCAAGTCTCCGATCAGGCAGGCCTTCTGCTTGGTATAAATAGCAATAGTGACGGGCAAGTCACCTATAACACCACAAAGCTTTACGCTATTTTACAGCCGCTTTCTAAGAGCCTAGCTGTTCCCGTGCAAAACGCTAGCTATACAGCTGGTGAGCAAGGCAGCCTCATAGTTAATGATAGTCAACCGGGCACCCGTATGAATTTGGGGGGCTTCATCACAGACTACACAGATATCGTTACCAAGTTACAAAGAAGCAATGTAGTAGTAACAACACACACGCAAACAGCTTCCGTCACTAGCTCTGCTCTCGAAGAAAAAAGGGCTAATCTCGAGCCGTACGTACGCACACCAATGACACTCACATTTGAAAAAAGAACCTGGACCGTACCAACCCAAGAACTCCTAAGCTGGCTCAGCTATTCGGATGGCACTATGCCTCTGCGCCAAGACTTAGTCCAAAACTACTATCTCCAACAACCCGAAGCTCTCACCCAGCTAGGAATGGATTCATCACGCATCAAGAGCTACCTTAGCTCGGTTGCAAAAGATATTAACCAAAAAGCAGTTGATGCTACACTTACCGTCGAAGGCGATCGTGCTACCGTGTTTCAGCAAAGCCAAGATGGCCGCGCAGTAGATCTCGACACCACCGCAAAGACCATTTCTGAAACGATTCTGTCCGAAACTGTAGAAACTACCATTCCACTCACGGTTGTCGTAACTAAAGCTGATGTAACGAGCGAAACCATTGATCAGCTCGGAATTAAGGAACTGTTATCAGAAGGCGTATCGTACTTCCCTGGCTCATCTGCAAACCGCCTCACTAATGTACGGGTTGGAGCCAAAAGATATAATGGCGTACTCCTTAAGCCTGGCCAAGTGTTTAGTTTTGGTGAAATCCTCGGAAAGGTCGGACCCGAACAAGGCTATAAGGAGGGGCGTGTTATCCTTGAAGGCCGGACCGAAAGCCAATACGGTGGCGGGCTCTGCCAAGTAAGCTCAACCGCATTTCGTGCTGCCCTGCTGGCTGGTCTACCAATCCTTGAAAGATACAACCACTCGTTTGCAGTCGAATACTACACTGCTCCATATGGGGTTCCAGGTGTTGACGCAACTATTTACTATCCGCAGGTAGATTTTAAGTTTAGAAACGACACGTCCCACCACATACTTATTCAAACCGAAATGGTTGGTACTACACTAAAATTCCGTTTTTATGGGACTAAAGAAAAAAGTGGTGTTATTCGAGGACCCTACTTTGTTAGCGGTAGCAACGATGCAACTCAACCATCAAAGACAGTATTCTATCGTGACATCGTCACAAACGGTCAAGTTTCTAAGACCAACACATTCTACACAACCTATCGATCATCACTCGACTTCCCGCCGGTCGACTAGGTCTGCTTCAAACGAACGATTACTTTTCGATTTGGGTCTTCACCAACACTTTCTGTTTCCAGTTCAGGCATTTCGGCTAACACCATGTGTACCACTCGACGCTCAAATGCATTCATAGGCCGCATCTCTTGTTCGCGGCCATAGTCTCGAACTTTTTGCGCTGTCTCCTCGGCAATCCGCATCACCTTTTCAATGCGCTCTTTTTTATACCCGGCGATATCAATAGTAATAAAAGGAGCCGTAGGATCTTTGTGTTTTAAAACAGCATTAAATAATGACTGAAAAGCCGTCAGGCTCTCACCTTTGCGACCAATTAAAACTGCTTGGTTATCTGCAGCGATCGAGAGAATTTGCCGACTTTCCAGCTGGTCTTCATACACCGTAAATTCTTCGAACCCCATAGCTGTGAGCATATCTGCAATAATTTGTTTTGCGCTTGCTAGGTGCTCTTCAGAAATTTTCATCCCCCTACCCCTTCTTTCGTTTAGACTTACCCTTACTCTTAGTCTTTTTTGCTGTTGATGGAGCACCTACTTCACGAACCTTTGTTACCACTTTGGCTTCTTCCATTTTATCAACTTCACCACGCATAATCAGGGTTTGTTGCAAAATACTGATCCCATTTGATACTGCCCAATAAAGCGGTAATGCAGCTACCAATGTATACCCAATCCAAGCAGTAAGAAGCGGGAACATCCAAGTCATCATCTTATTAGCAGCAGCACTTGGGTCGTTAGCATCAACATTCTTTGGAGTAATCTGCCAAACCTGGTAATACTGCGTAGCACCAGCAATGAGCGCGAGAATAATATTGTTTTTAGCCGCAAGATTTACAATTCCAAAAAGTTCAGCAGAAAATAGGCTTGGATTTTGAATAACCTGCTGAATCCAAGGAAGGTTTTTCACCGGGCCGTAAAGTAAAGGCGCAACCACTTCTATCCCCTGTGTTGCACGACTAAACACGGCAAACAGCGCGATTAAGAAAGGCAACTGAATGATGAGCGGCAAACACGAAGCGAGAGGGTTAATTTCCTTTTCCTTATAAAGCTCCATTAGGCGAGCACTCTCTTGCTGTTTATCGCCTTTAGTTTCGGCTCGGATTTTAGCAATCTCTGGCTGCAGTGCCTGCATCTTCTTTTGCGAATGCAGCTGCTTCGCCATAACTGGCCACAACGCAAAACGAATAAGTACCGTCATAATAATTACCGCCACACCAAAATCGTGACCCGGAATTATGCCATATATAAAGAACAGGACATTCATTAATGGCTGAACAAAAATCGTATCGAACATTTTTTAACCTTTCTTTCCTATATCAGGCACTAGATCTATGCCGCCAGCACTCCATGGATGACAGCGCCCTAGTCGCTTTACTGCGAGTGCGCCCCCTTTTGCAATTCCGTACTTACCGATCGCTTCGTGCGTATACTCGCTACAGGTGGGATAAAACCGGCAACAGCCATATGGATAAAACACTTTAAGTGCCCCGTGATCAGGCGATAATGTGCGCTGATAACCACGAATTACTTTTTGTACAGCTCGTCGCACTTAACGTATCCTTCCAACAATTTTTTGCACCTCTCGCCGCAAGACATCGATGCTCACATCTTCAATGCCCGCCTGTATGGTTACCAGTATATCAAATCCAGCATACGTCGCACCTATTAGCTCTGCTTTTAACAGCTCACGAACTCGGCGTTTTGCCCGATTGCGAACGACAGCCCGCTTATTAAGCTTTTTGGAAGCCACAACCGCTACACGCATTCCGCCTCGCGGATTAGCTAGGAAGTGCACTTTTAGATGATCTGAAAAAGCTCTGTTTCCCCGCTTATATACACGAGCAATGTCAGAGCTTTTTTTGAGGCGCTGTGAGCGCGCAAACATGGGTTGCCTACCTCTTAGATAGCTACGCGTGACCGACCCTTAAGTCGACGACGCTTCAAAACTGCGCGACCAACTCGAGTCTTCATACGAGCCATAAATCCGTGCACTCGTTGGCGACGGCGTTTCTTTGGTTGATGAGTTCGTTTCATATCTGCAGTAGTATACCTGTTTTCTCCTGATATTTCAACCCCTTCTCGTCCACATATCCACAGCCCCTCAGAATATTGTGGGTGGTATGTGGATAAATACTTGGCAGGCCTGTGGAAAACTAGTAGTATACAGATAAAGCTATGTGAAGGAGTGGTGAGTATGGGGCAACAACGCTCTGACTTAAATTCGATTTGGCAGACAATACTTGGAGAACTTGAAGTTTCCCTGAGTGGTCACAGTTTTAAGACATTTGTAAAACCCGTTATTCTCGAGTCGGTTCAGGGTAACGCTGCCGTACTGGTTGTCCCCAATCCTTTTTCTAGCGCGCAAATAAAGGCTCGGTTTGAAAACGATATTTTAGATGCCCTCGCCAACCATATTGAAGGCATAGAAAAGATTGATTACGTTATTCGCTCCACCGCACAACCCGCTAATGTTGAGCTTGAACTCCCTAATACTATGCAAGCTCCCCGCAAATCACTTGGCCGCAATACAAGTCAAACTGCACCTCAGCCAAATCTCTTCAATCAGAAGCAACACTTAGTTGAGCGCTATAATTTCGACAACTTTATTGTTGGCTCATCAAATCGATTAGCCCACTCGGCCGCTCGACTGGTAGCCGAAAAGCCTGGCACCGACTACAATCCCCTGTTTCTCTACGGCCCAGCTGGAGTTGGAAAAACACACCTTATGTGGGGAATTTATGGTGAGCTTACTCGCCGCAACAAAAACCTCGAGCTGATGTATATCACCATTGAGGAATTTTATAAAACCTTTGTAGATTCAGTGCGTAAGTCTGAAGCTTTCACAAATAAATACCGTGAAGTTGATGTGCTTTTTGTAGATGATATTCAGTTTATTAAAAAGAAAGAAACAACTCAGGAAGAATTCTTCCATACGTTTAATGCGCTCCACCAAGCTAATAAGCAAATTGTCATCTGTTCCGATCGTCCTCCAAAGGAAATCCCCGAGCTGGAAGAGCGTCTGCGTAGTCGATTTGAGTGGGGCATGGTAGTAGATATTCAACCGCCAGACCTTGAAACGCGCGTTGCGATTATTCAGGCTAAGGCCGAAGAAAAAAATTTCTCTATCTCGCTTGAAATTGCTGAAGCTATTGCTGAGAGAATTTCGACCAATATCCGTGAGCTAGAGGGTGGTTTTAACAAGGTATACATGCATTGTGAACTCCACCACGAAAAACCATCACTAGAGATTGTCGCACAAATTCTAGGTGGCCCAGCGCAGACCGGCGGAAGCCGACGCAAACCAAGTCCCAAGCAAGTAATAGAAGAGATTGCTCAATATTATGGCCTCAGTTCTGATGACCTCTCCGGGAAAAGGCGTAGTAAAGACATCGTATTACCTCGTCAAATAGCAATGTATATTTTGCGCTCCGAGCTCGACCTTTCATTCCCTCAAATAGGGGGTCACTTAGGGGGGCGAGATCACACCACTATCATGCACGGCTGCGATAAAGTCGAAACCCTGATGAGATCTAAAGACCCTGTCACTCAAGAGATAGTTGAGGTTCGTCAGCGTATCCATCAAGAATTTATGGCGGCATAGCGATGCGAAAGTTACTGAACAATTTCGGTTTTTGTCCACAGTTTGCCTGTGGACAACATGAGGATAACCTCGTGGAAAAGTTGCGGAAAAAGTGTTGGCAAATTGTGGTTTACCACCAAAATTCTCCACATGTTATCCCTACCCTCTCTTCCGTTCTCCACAATCACCAGCTTATCCCCACGTCATCCAGAGCCAGTTTGCACACCCCATCCACACATCTTCAAAGAACATTCTTCTCGAAGTCCAGTGCCCCTAAAAACCACTTCTCCCCAGTTTCCACAGCACCCATTACTACCACTTCCATGTATATATAAAAGATTAAAGAAAGGACCAACTCATGAAAATATCTGTTGTACAAGAAAACTTAGTGAAAGCCGTAGCTACTGTCAGTCGAGTAGTTGGTTCAAGAACAAGCTTGCCTATTCTGGGCAATATACTTTTAAAGGCTGATAAATCCTCTTTAAGTCTTTCGGCAACAAATTTAGAGATTGCTCTTACTGTTACGATTGGCTGTAAGGCTGAGCAAACTGGAGTCGTCTGCGTTCCAGCTAAGCTCCTACTAGAAACCCTTCAGAGCCTACAGAGTGATAAAATTATGCTTTCTGGAGATGAGAATAAGTTAGAAATTGCTGCAGCTGGTGCGGAAGTCCAAATTCAAGCTATGTCTGCCGAGGAGTTCCCTGCAATTCCAGCAATTGATTCTCCTCAGAACCTAGTACTGAAAAGAGATGTAATAGTGGATGCTCTCACGAAAGTTGCTGTGGCTGCATCGCTTGATGAATCTCGACCAGTTCTCGCGGGTGTTTATATGAAGTCTTCTGCTGATGAGCTTATCTTTGCGGCAACTGATAGTTATCGTCTAGCGGAAATGCGCATTCCTTCCTCTGGTGGTAATGAAGCCACAGTAATCCTCCCCCTTCGCACAGTGCAAGAAGTCTTGCGTTTGGCGGGAGCTACAGACTCGGCTGAGATTACGTTTGAGCTCGGTAAATCTGAAGCCCGGGTTACAATCGATAATGTAGAACTCGTTACTCGCCTCATTGAAGGAAATTTTCCGAATTATACACAGATTATCCCCTCTCAAGCTGCCACAAAGCTAAAAACTTCGCGCACTGAGCTTACCCAAGCGGCTCGACTGGCTGGAATTTTTGCTCGAGAAAGTGCCCACACTATTACCTTAAAGGCTTCTGGTTCAACACTTCAGTTACACGCTGAGGCGGCTCAAGTGGGCGAAAATACTTCGGAGGTTTCACTAAAACTTGATGGGGCTGACGCGACAATATCTCTTAATGTTCGTTTTCTGATTGATGCGCTTGGAGTGATCTCTACTGATGAGGTGGAGTTGCGACTGAATGATAAGCTGGATCCATGCGTAGTGGTTCCGGTAGAGAAAAATAACCAGTATACTCATCTGATCATGCCGCTACGTAGCTAGGAGGATCGTTGCTAACTCGTTTGCATCTCTCTCATTTTCGCTCGTATGAATCCCTCGAGCTTATCCTTGATGAGCCGGTCTTTTTGATACTTGGGCCAAATGCCACTGGTAAAACCAATATATTGGAAGCGATGTATGTGGCCGCAACAGGTAGGTCATTTCGTGGAGATGATGAAGAGCTAGTTGCGCATGGCCAGGATGGCTACGTAGTAGAGGCAACGTATGATGATGAGCAGATTCGAGTAGTGTCTCGACTTACGCCACGTAAATCTAAGCAGTTTGAACGTAATGCCGTTAAGATTTCGCGTTCTACGCTACTTGGTAGACATCCTGTAGTCTTGTTTGAGCCCAATGACCTAAACTTACTTGCCGGCTCTCCAGAGCGCCGTAGACGCTATGTGGACGTGGTTCTGACGCAGACCGACGAGCATTATCGCAGTAATTTTTTATCGTTCCGCAGAATTTTAAAACAGCGCAACTCACTTTTGTGGCGCAATAAGCGCTCGCCTATTACTGAACTTGATGATCAGCTCTTTATCTTAGAGACTCAACTAGCTCCTGTTGCTGAAGAAATTTCACAGCATCGGGAATTATTGATTGCGGACTTAGCCACTATTCTGGCTGAGGTGGTACCGAGGATTGCCAAGCGAGAACATAAGCTAAAACTAGAATTTAATGAGAAGAGTTCTAGTTTTATGCAGCGCATTTCGGCAGCTCGCCAGCGCGATGTCGCTTTGGGCACAACCACGGTGGGCCCACATCGCGAGGATTGGTCGCTATGGTTTGACGGCTATCCGATCCAGAGCATGGCCTCGCGCGGGGAGACACGCACAGCACTTCTAGCACTCAAGCTTGCTGAACTAGAATACGTTAAGCAAAAAAGTGAAGATCGTCAGCCGCTCCTTCTTTTAGATGACGTGTTTAGTGAGCTTGATGAATCTCGCCGCCGCCAACTCATTAGCGAACTGTCCGAGATTCAGACAGTGATTACGAGTACTGATATTGATAAGCGACTTAAGCTGCCGGCGCAAACACTCGACTTAACGAGGCCTCCAGTATGAGTTTTGAAAGAATTGGCGACAGTCTGTCGCGTAAGAATTTAGATGCACAGTTTGATATTTTACAATTCTTTAAGACAGTTAAAGAGATTATAAAAAGACGGTCGGGAGTGACAGTTGATTCGGTGAGTTTTAACGAGGGTTTACTGCGCATAACCGTTGGCCACCCGGTTGAGGCTAGTGAAATCCGCATGCGTAAAATTCAGATAGAACGCGAAATAGTAAAGAAAACTGGTCAAAAACTAGAAAAAATTTTTATACGTATTGGATAATTGGTGAACTATTCGGTTTCTGGTTGAGCGACGTAGCCAGTCGGAAATTCGTTTTGTAGATCAAACTCTGTGTATTTAATGACATAGTTATTAATATCTATACCTTTTTCTTTCAGGTAGGTTAATGCTTCGGTCCGATATTTTCTGAGGTCGTTTAAGTAAGCTTGTCTTTGGGCTGGCGTTTCTGGTAATGCATTGTCACCCGGCTCAAAGAATTTCATGGTAATAGTTATTGTTGCAGGTATCTCGACGTCTTCTTCTGGAAAAACATAACTAATTTTATACTTATCTGTCTGATAAGGGAGTACTCCCACGATTGGATCTTGAGGTAGGGTCTCTCCCTCTGAGGCATATTCATTAAAAAGTTTCTGGGTTTCTTCAGGCATGTCATTGTATGCAATATTCTTAACGACAAAAGGAATCTCTCGCTTAAAGATGCTTCCATCTTCAGACTTAATATTATTAAGTAGAAGTTTGTACTTACCTTCTTTAGCAGTTTCCTGAATCGTTATCTTGAGAGTCTTATCATACACTTCTATATAGGCTGGGCTATCAAAACTGAACTTTATAACACTTGCTGCATCTTTATTGTATGCATCCTGAATAGCCTTGGCGTCTAATTTTTCATTAAACTCCAATACGAGTAGGCCCATTGTGCTTGGGTAGTTGTTTGTATCGGGGGTAGATTTAACAATACGAAACTGAACGAACTGCACATATATCATCACGCAGAGCAATACTAGGGTTACGAATGAGAGTCCGATAATCAGCTTGGCTTGAGTGGAGAGTTTATTCATAGTTCCCTTTCTTTTTATGGTAGTCGCTGATAGCTATCGAAAAGTGATTTTGGTAACCCAATTTTATCGCTCCCAGCCTGGAAGAGTGCTTTATTTTCTGTAGAGCAACTTTCACGCTTACACCCAATTCTACGGTTGGTAGTATTGGCATCAATATGGAGGTGTGGGGTTCCGCAGCCAGCTGCTGGTGGCCCAACAAAGCCGATAATTTGACCTTCGGCGATAGAATCACCCTCTTTCACTATTGTTTGCTCAATAGACATGTGTAGATATGCGACGGTAACGCCTACCTGTTCACTCCAAACTGCGATAAGTCTCCCCGGGCACTTATCTGTGCTTACTTGTACAACCTTACCCGACAGAATTGCAGCTACCGGAGTTCCAGGGTCGGCCATAATGTCGTGAGCCGCATACGGGTGTCCGCCTTGTCCCATCACTCCATTCTTAAACTGACCGCCATTTAGCTCGGTCATTCGCGCTTTAGTAGTTTGGAGTGGGAAGCCTACGAAGCCGGCCGCCTGACCTCCCGCTCCAGTATTACAGTTTGTTGCGCCGCTAATGAGAGCACCACTGGCGCTTGCGCCGTTGCCATACAGATCTAGTACCTGTTGTCCCATGCTGGCACGTTTTTGCCGAGCAGTTTCACTTTGATCTGCAGGGCGCTCAAATTTAGTCATAAATACGTCTGAAGCCGCCTTAAGATCTGCAGAGAGTTTGATGGCATCATATACGTCTTTATAGCCAACAGTAAGCTCAATCATGAGATAGTCGAGCTGAAGTGCAAGATCACCCTCGATAGTCATGCCCCGCGAACGAGCGAGATCAACCAAACCTTGTTGTCGTCCAGAAGAGGTCCATTGGGCGATGCCGTAGCCCGTTTTATTATTAACTGTAATATTATCTTTATCCCCTTCAGGTGTCGGTGTACTCTGCACTCGTTTTGGATTTACACCCGATTCTGCAATCAGATTGCCTACTATCCCGGCAGATTGTTGCGGTGAGAAGCCTTTGCTTACGAAGAAGTTAAATGCTTTCTCGACATTGTCGTTACCGGCAAGATTAATTGTAGCTGCGCTTCCTCCGGCGCCTCCTGAAACTGGACACTGACAGGGGTCGGATGTGCTTGGTGTTGCGAGTGCACTCGAGGTGGTGATGCTGGTCTGGATGACTCCCGCAAGCGCTTCATAACCTTGCGAGTTAGGGCTATGAATTCCAGCGGCATCAAATGGTAATGCGGGGCTTGCAGTATTTTCAAAGGTTTCCGGATTACCCCCAGGATAATAAATTTTAAATCTACTTATCACTGGCGTACCGAGCTCTGCGGCCTTTGCATAAATGGCCTTATTTACATTAGCTGATCCGAGTCGAGCAGCCTGTTCGGCCGTTACGGCAACATCTACGAGATAGATTTTTGCCTGTGGGCCGGCCGTTTTAATTTGTGTGACCAGGTTATTAAGATTGCCTGCGAAATCACCATTCGACTCTGGATTTGTGCCGAGCTCAATAACTACCACTTGAGCGCCTTGAATCACGGCGGCGTCTTTCGCTGCCGCTTCCAAGCCAGACGATCCATCTCTTCCCGGACCACTGATAGAGCGAGAATTACTTGCATTTACGACGGCCTTATAGCCAGCTGCAGTAAGATTTTTTTCAAGAGGAGTCTTAACTCCTTCGCCGATTGAATCACCGAGATAATAGACTGTTCCCCCAACGATAAGTCCCCCGCCTCCTGCTGCTTGTGTTGTCCCCGCAGCTCCGCAAATTAGTTCGGCGTTCTTGTCATAAAAAGGAGTACGCTCAATATCTCTGCGCTGTTCGCTTGCGGCCTGAGCTGGTGTCACAATAAGAAGTAATGTAGAAACGATATACGTCAAACGAATAAATCTATTTTTTACTTTATTGAAATGTAGTTTTCTTATTTTCATGCGTTATTTTCCATTAATCGACCAGTGCCATGATTCTGAAGGCAGATTTTTAAACCCGTAGCGTGCGGCGTTTGCTTTAAGCCAGTTGAAGCCTGGAGTTCCGCTACGCAATGTTGACCCTCCGGAAGTGAAATCGATCGCCTCTCCATTTTCATGATTCGATTGTCCTGGACGTGCAGTTGGAGTTCCGCACGTACTTGCCGGACTATTGTAGGTGTCGGGACAGCCATTTGTAGTTCTGAGCTCAACCTGTTTATCAAATGTTCGATAGCCCCAACCGCCCAAATTAATACTAGCTCCTTTCATTTCTGTAAGCATAGCATTTAGTGAATTGGCAATAGAAACATTTACGGTAATCCCCTGTACGTTACAGAGCCTAAGTCGATGCATGAGCACGCGGCCGACGCCAAATTTTTCACCGACACCCGCGTCGGTAGTTCCTGGTGGGCATTGTAATGCCGAGGTGTCACCACTCGGATTGGTTGGTGTTCCGTCGGTGGGGGTAGTTGCGACAGGGTTTGTTGTACTTCCGCCCTCTGGTGCGCTGAAGTTGGGATCTTCCTTATTGGGGTCTGACAAATATACGAGTGCATCGGCTTGGAGCATATGAAAGTGATAGGCTCGGTAGCGGAGGATGAGACTATTTGGATCTCGTGTGGCAGTACTGTCTAGGAGCGGCGTACATACGTTTTTGTATAGATCTACTTTGTCTGGAGGTGGATTTAGTAGATGGAACCGGCTCGGAAGGAACTCTTTAAAACACTGATCGTAGCCAGCAAGTTCGGTGGCAAGAGTTGGATCATTCTTCTTTATACTTTCAATGTATCGAGCGTTTTCGATTGGGTTGATTTGATTAAATGCTTCTGGCATACCAGCCGGATCGAGCTTGAGATTAGCCGAATCATATACGGAGCTGGCTGAGGCCACTCGGCTTTCTCCGGTTAAGAATGCAGTTAGCGTGCCATTTTCTCCCGCAGCGTTCCTGATGGGATTCATAATATAGGCCAAAGTACCTGTGATGTTGCCAGGTATATTTTGTGGCTTATCAGTCGAGGCTACAGCGAGTCGGCTGGCAAATGAGCCGGGGTTATCCAGGTTAAAGAAGCGCCAGGCAATCCCCTTTGTTTTATCGTCATAGTATCTCGCTACTCGAGTTGATTCATCGCGGCTGATAGCTTCGTTTTGAGTGAGAAAGTTTCCACCCATTGAAAGAGTAAAAGCGTTTGTGTAGGCTTTCATGCCGAAATTCATACGATTAAAGTTTTGAGGGCCATCTTCGGTGCCGGCGGTGGCAGCATTAGACTCAATACGAATTAATCGGAAACGGAGGTCTTCGTAGGTTAGGTCTTTATAAATTTGGCTTACAGATTTGCTTTGTGATGGGTTGGCGTAGAAATCTATTCCAGCGATTGCCTTTTTGAATGCGGGATACACATCACTATAAAAAGTGCTAATTTTTGCGTTTCTCTGAGGATCATTATTATTTGTGTTATCGAATTCGCCAGTATCTCGAGCTGCATCACAAGGAGAGGCATCGCCGCCTGACGTCACGTATGTGAAGACTAGGTTTAATGCATCTTGATATTGCTTTTCTTGCTGGATGGCTGGAATGGCGTCTGCTTGCTTGTTGTAGTAGCCAACAATGCGGGAGATGGCATCAGGCTCGAGTGCAACTCCATTTTTACGGTAATCCAGTGCATAGTTATATTCTTGACCTTCTTGTATACCGGAAATTTTATAAAAGTCTCCGCCCAGCTCTTTAAGATCTATAAATCTTTTTTGATGCGTATCGGCATATGTCATAGCTTGCCAGCCAGCAACAGCCGCAGAGTTGATGCGGTCTTTTACTTTTTGTCGGTACTTATCTACTGCCGGAGCATAGTCACTGTCTGGGGCGAGAAGATTATAGTAGAGATCGCAAACTACATTGAGTGCTGCTCGCTTTGGTTTAATGGCGATTAATGGGTCCGAGTCATTAATGAGGTCTTCAGACGGGCTAGTCGTATACAATAGAATATCTTTTGGGTTAATGCCACATGCCAAGTCATGATTCATTTTGTCTATATCTTTTTGGTAGTAGCTATCACCTTTCGGGACATACATATCAGCACAGCTAATTACTTCGTCGCTATATTTTGCGATATTAGTTTCTTTTGCGTACTTTTGAACTTCTCGGGTGTTAGTGAAGAAGCGTTTTACTTCTTCATCATTTGCCGTAACCTCTTCAGGTGTGGATTGAATGGGTTTATTGATAGCTTGGCCACGATTCCATATTCTGGTGAGAGTTTTGTCGCGGAGGGTGGTTGAGAATTCGTCAGAAGGTTCGCTCAATGTAGTTGAATCTTGCGGCTCAGCATAGGCGTAGCGTACATTGAGGTTTTTATTCACGCCATCACGCACAAACTGAGATCGCATCATGGTGTTCCAAATCGGATATGTATTATTAATGCAGTTAGCTCTAGCCACTCCCTGCAGGTCTTTGCCGGGGTTTGTATTTAGCTCTACAGATTCGATAACTGAACGTTCTTTTCCATCAAGTACGGAAACGACTTTTTTCGTTTTGATCTCGCAGCGACTATCAAGTGGGAGGGTTTGATATTTTGCCTTTTCCCAGTCTATTTGGGCCAACTTATATTCATATGTGCCTTCCTCTGGCTTCGCTACATCACCTGGAGCTGCGACTGCTCGGTTGCCTCCTACTTCAACCTCGTAAGCCATCTTTGAGGCACCTCCGTTTTCGATTACGAGTGACTGGGCTGCGCCAACAAAAGTTTTAAAATTAGTAAATGATAGCTTCAGGATGGCTTGAGGGTTTTTCCAGGCGAAGAAGACAACGAGTGCAAAAACCATCACTGGCACAAGGGCGAGAATTGGAGCCAACAAGAGTGCGTACATAATGTACTGATCTTTAATGTTGATGCCTACTTTAGCCAGGGCGGCCTGTCCCGCGCGGATGGCAGTCGCAACTTGCGAGGCGATTGGTACTTTTGAGGCAACCGTTTCGGCGGCTTTAAGGCCTGCCGCAGCCGCAGCCGCAGCAGCACCATCTTCTTTGGCTGTTCTCTTTACATCATCAATATCGCCTTTTACATTTAGGCCTTTACCAAGTGATTTTCCTACTGCTTTGGAAATGGATTTCTTAGCTGCTGCATCAGCTGCGGCTTTCCCGGCTTCTTTCGAAGCACTGGCGCCGGCACTGGAAGCACCTTTCGACGCCGTACTATTAGCACTAGAAGCACCTTTTGTAGCGGCTTCACTACCTTTCTTGCCTGCTGAAGAAAGACTATCTATATGCCCATTGGCAGCCTTGTCGGCCATAGAACCTGGCCCTGTGTTGGACTGCTTACTGGCGCTCTTAATATCCTTGTAGTGTCGAGAGCTAGTAAGTGGGTCCTGTGAGTCACCCTCCAGGCGAAGCATTAGCTAACCTGCCCTCCTGGCTGCTGGTAGGTTGCCGGTGGTTCTGGAACTGCCTGTTGTAATTCTGGGGCCGGTTCTGCGGTTTGTAATTGAGCTTCTTCTTGGTCGCGCATTTGTCGCTCAAGGAGTTGCTGCGGATTGGTGGTGATGAGCTGCTCTTCCATGGGGCTCGCCAAAATGCGAATAACCACGTGGTTAGAACCAGCAAAGAATAATCCCTCTCCTACCGGGAACTGAGTAAGGCGGTTTTTTTCTTCGCTCGTTAGCTTGAATGTTTCGGCAACAACATCGGCAGCGGACGGTGCTTGTTTTAGGAGAACTTGCAAAGAGCTGTTGTTTACTACGGCACGTCCCAGGCGATCATTTAAGAAGTCTTCCACGTCCTGCGAGATGGTTGTGAGGCCGAGGTAATACTTACGAGCGCGCTTAGCGATTGAGAACATAAACGATGCTGAGTCTGGATGCTTCATGAGCTGCCAAGCTTCGTCTACAGCTAAGATGCGCTTACGTCGGTCGGTTTTTACGCGGTTCCAAATGTAGTTGAGGGTGATATACATGCCAATTGGGCGTAGTTCATCTTCTAGGTCGCGAATATTAAAGACTACAAATTTATTGTCGAGTTGAACGTTTGATTGTTGCGAGAAGATTCCAGAGAACGTACCCTCGGTGTAGCGACGTAGACGAGCGGCGATTGCTGGGCCGGTGCCACCCATTGTGATAAGTGTGTTATACAAATCGCTCATTACAGGTGGCTGGCTACGGTGTGTCAGCGGATCGTTGGTGATGCCTTTTTGGGCATACGTATTGATAAGCGCAACATCCAAATCTGCTTCTTCTGCTGGCTCAAGCTTGCCACACATCAGGCGCAGTAAGCCGTGCAGCATGATGATGTTTGCGCGCAGTGCGTTGTCGGCTTCCTCGGGATCAACCGTGGTTGGAATATCAAACGGGTTAATGCGCGTGTTGCTGGCGAGCGACAAGTGAATGTAGCTCCCGCCTACTGCGTCACACAGTGTGCGGTACTCGTTCTCTGGATCGATGATAATAATTTCCGCACCCAACATAAGTGAGCGTAAGCATTCGAGCTTTACGGTAAAGCTTTTACCAGAACCAGACTTTGCAAATACAACCATATTGGCATTTTCTAAGCTAAATCGATCAAATAGCACTAGACCGTTGTTGTGGCGGTTTAAGCCATACATAACCCCTTCATTGCGAGAGAGTTCGGCGGTGGTAAACGGAAAACTGGTTGAGAGTGAGCCGGTATTCATGTTGCGGTAGATGCCAAGCTGATCGGTGCCAATTGGGAGCGTCGAGTTAAAGCCCTGCTCCATCTGAACGCTAGCTGGTTTTGTGTAGACGAGGCTTGTTCCGAGGATGGATTCAATTTTGCGTTGAATAAGATCGAGTTCCTCGATATCCTTTCCGTAGAGCGTGATGTAAAGCCCAAAACGGAAGAAGCGTTCTTCACCTACTTGGAGCTTGTCACGAAGTTCTTCGGCGTCACCAATGGCAGCTTCTAGTCCTGGATCGCGAATCTTACCTTTTTCGGCGTTAATTTGCACAGAGGCTTCGAGTTGACCTACTTTTTTCTTGAGGTTCTCAAGTACTACACGACTTTCGACCGGCATGATATTGAGCGAAATATCAATAACCTCATCGAGGTTGATAATTGGCGAGAGCCAACCGGTAAATAGGGTGCGTGGATAGCCGTACACAAACAATGTGCGCACATAGCGAGTGCCAATAATGAGATAATTGTTCTCTATAGTAAACGAGCTTGGCGCAATAATGTCACGTAGAGTTAAGATTCCTTCGCGATAGGCACGTTCAGCTTCTTGCTGTTGGGCCGCAGCCATGTCGATGGCTGCCTGCTGAGCTGGATCTACTTTTGGTTTGCGCGCCATTATACCCCTCCCCCAATTAGTGGATTTTGCGGTGGCTGCTGAGCTACTGGTGGCTGCGTAGTTTGTTGCGTTGGTGCTGGTGCTGGCTGAGGTATTTGCGTGGCAGCAGAGTATAGATCGTCAGGCTCTGGCTCATGATAGGTTGCGCCGCTATATGGTTCTGGATCGGCATCACTACGTTCTACAACCGGCGTCGTCATTTGCTCGATATCTACAAGATTTTGATTGGTAGCTTCTTCTTGGTTATACGCCGTATAGAAGAGCTCAGTAATCTCCTGTGTGGAGAGAACAGCTGCTCGAATACCAAGCTGAGCCAAGCCTTGGGCAACCAGGTTGGTACGTTGAATTAAGTCTCGCTTACGCTGCTCAAACATCTCCGTGGTTTGCATGGTATCGGTGTTGGTCTTAAATAAGCTCGCAAGTTTAAAGCCGGCATTATCTTTCTTTTTAGAGGTAACATCCAGATAATACGGTACAACAACATAGAATTCTTTATTCATGATGTTTACTTGTTCTAAGAGGCCGCGAATATTGTAAATATAATCTTCCATTAGTCCAGCTAGAAGAGGGTTTTCTTGGTTGGCTTGAAGAACTTCAAGGTTTTCAAGGTAGCCGTCAAGCTCGAGCTTACGTGAGCGTACAACAATCTGAATTGGAAAGTGTAAGCCATTAAGGAAGCCTTGGTATGCGTACTCGATAGCATCCTGTTCTTGGGGGCTTTTGAGGTCAAAGTTGAGTGCACTCGCAAGTACGACCATACGCAAAGAGCCATCACGCATTACGACGATGCCATCCTTAATTTCGGTGAACATCAGGTGGTTTTGCGTGCTGGTACGTTGGTCTTTCGGCTCCTTGGCGGGAGTGATCGACTTTTCATATTCAATTTGTTGTGGAGTTTTGGCAGCCTCCTGTGGCATGCGAACTTCTCTCTCCCTCTTTTACTTTTGAACACCCTCATCACTGCATTACTGGTGAGTGACGAATATATCATCATAACAAAAAAAGACAGCAACCTTCAAAGATTTTGTTATTTAGAGGGTCTTCTGTCTTGGTTTTATACGTTTTATTGTTGGATTTGGATTTCCTGGCCTTGTGCGAGTTGCCCACGATTAGCCACTTGGGCTACCTGGGCCACACTTAGGTGGGGTGCATCCATAACCTTTTTCAGTATAGCATTATCAGCTGGTGGCTGGGAGGGTTGTGTAGGGGTTTCGACGGCCTGAGATTCGGGATTTTCGACGGCCTGAGTCATCTTTTTCATAGCCTCTTCACGAATCGAGTACTCTTGGTTTTGTAGTAGCTCATCAACTTTTTGCGCTTGAGCGGCTGACGCTTCTGTTGTTGCTAATACGTCATCTTGTTCTTGTACTCCCCCTTCCAGGATGGGCTTTTGGAGTTCTGGCGGTGTAAAAACGCGTTGAGAAAATTCCGCAGCCCGATTTGTTTGGTCGGCCAGCTGAACATCTGGAGTCTTGGCGTGTCCACGCGTGTCTACAACTAGCGAGAGCTGCTGAAGTCGACTGTGAACATGGGCGATATCTTCTTTAGTTGGCGCCATGGGCTTTGGCGGCGGCGGTGCATCGATAATCACCTCACCCTTAAAGTCGTCTTTTAGCCAAATGCGTTTGCGCGGTACAACACTAAAACGAATGAGGGCGATGAGGTAATTCTCAAAACTCTGCTCCTCCCTTTTACCGAATGCCAAGAGGAGCATAAAACCAGAAACCGGCACAATGAGTAGTAGCATGATAGGGATTGCAGCAGTGCCTCCCGGTGAAAGAATACGCCAAATAAGGAATCCCCACCCGAGCCCAATGATAGCGTAGATGAATTGCTTCATCGTTAAGGGGCCTAGGAGTCTGTCTTCGCTCTCTACGTTTTGAGGTACTTTATATTGCCCCATAATTACGCCTCGTCGTCGGTGGCATTGCGCTCGATGTTTGTGAGGACGCCACGTAGGTTATCTTGTTGGTCATGTGCACCTGGTGGTAGGTCATCAATATCGCGGTGGATGTCACGGATATTTTCTCGCAATCGAGTTTGACTGAGTGATCCGGACTGAATCATACGACCCAGATCATTGAGCTTACTTTCAATGCCGGCTAGGCCGTCGTGTTCGGCTGATCCTGCTCCGAAGCGATTTTTGGCACTTCCAAGCTGTGTGGCTGCACCAAGCGCAATCGAACTTGGTATGCCGTTGTTGTTGAGAACGGTTTTTACGTTGTTGGTGGTCGAGTTGTTATTCGTCGTTGAATTTTCGTTGGTGACATTGTTTATGACTGTGCCTCCACCGTTCGTGCCGGTAGGTGCCCCTCCACTTGGTGGTGGAGGCGGTGTTTGCGAACCGGGAGCCGGCTGCCATGGCGCAGCTGGGCCTGTGTAAGGCGGAGGTGTTCCACCAGTGCTACCGCTTGGCGGCGGAGGTGGTGGTGCAGTTGGATTGCTCCAAACTGGCACATTGCCACTTGGTGGTGGTGGAACTGGCGTACCCGTTGTTGTGTAGGTTGGTGCGCCCGCAGGGGTAGTATAAGTTGGAGTTCCTCCTGATGGTGGAGGTGGTGGTGGAGCTGGACGTGCTGGAGCGGTAGTTGCTGTGGGCTGAGGAGTACCACTAGCAGATGTGGTGGTTACGCCTCGATTTGATCCAGCTACATTGAGGGCATTTTGTAATTCAGAATCACCCTTAAACGTAACTCTCTGGCCGACATGCTTGCCTTCTGCATTGTAACTAGGAGTGGTTGCTTCTATTTTTGCATCGGCAACGCGAGAGTTTCTGCCTTGTACTGTAATTCTATTTCCATCCTTGTCGGTTGTTCCTCCAGATGATAAATATGTTGTAAGGTCATGTAGTTTTTGAGGCGAAAGAGATGCTCGGGTACGGTCATTATTGTAGATTGCTTGCGCAGTGGCGTGAGATATTGCACCTGTTGCGAGTCCTGCGGCGAAACCGTCTGCATTCATTCCGGCCGCATCTTCGGTAGACATGTCTCCAACGTTCGTGAATTTACCGCCGATGCGGCGCAGGTCAGCATTGCCTCCAAACTCACCAGCATGCCTACTACTAGCTTCGTCATAAGCTCTTGCAGTTTTACCGCCTGCCTGCGATAAGGAGGCGAGCTTACCTCTATCCTTGCGTTTTGCGAGCTGGCCAATTGCGGCAATTCTCTCTTCTTGTGTGCCGGTTTTAGCGATCTTTTCAAGCTGGTCGTTTGTCATATTCTTTGTTAGGCTTTCTGCCTCGCCAATAACCCTGCTTCTTGCTCTACCACTTGATCTCATGGCGGCTTTACCGCCCGCAAGTCGACCCAATCGACTAGAGGCCATTGCGCCAGTGAGGGCAGCAGTTTTGTCGCTTGCGAGCATACGTTCTTTTGCACTACCTGCAGCTTTGCCTCCGATTGTTTTGGGTGCATCAGATATTTTACCTGCAACTCCACTTGCCTTTCCTGCCATATATCCAGCTGCTGCAGCAAAGGCTTCACCGCCCCATTTAAAGGTTTTAGGGATCATGATAATTGCTATGAGTGGTGCAAGCATACCAACAATACCGGTTACCGAGTTGGAGGCTGACCCTCCTAATCCATTACTGTTGCCAGCAGCGTCTGTTTGCGTATTGAGTAGGATGGTCTGGAAGAACAATGAAAGAGAGAGCATGCCTGTAACTATCGGGAACATCATGAGTACCTTAATAAGGTTTTTCCACCACTTCTTAAAGAGGCCTTCTGTGTTTGGGAGTACCCAGGCAATAAACGCGACAGGGGCTAAAAGTACGAGAGCATAAATAATCACGATGCGCATAATTAAACCGGCAAGACCAACTAGCAAGGCTCCAAGGGCGATAAAAGCAACCACAATTAGGAGGATTACGGAGCTCAAGGCAAGGGCAGGGTTTAGGTCGATTGCGTAGTCTGCAATTCCGGCATTACCTGAAATCTGTGCCACAAATGCGGGGAT
Source organism: uncultured Candidatus Saccharibacteria bacterium (assembly GCA_964583675.1). GTDB lineage: Bacteria > Patescibacteriota > Saccharimonadia > CAILAD01. The sequence continues at coordinate 132,551 of CAZOVH010000001.1, read as the reverse complement.
AACATTGCCTACAAGGTTTGATAGATCTACAAGTGTTTGCATGATCCACCAAGAGGCAAATGTTAAAACAACGCCGGCTGCCAGTCGAGGCAGCGCTCTCTTAATCGTGTAGGGGTCATAGCCAATACCGTTACCAAAAATAATTAATACAAAGACTAAAATGTATAGGCCTAATGCAATATTTCTTACAGCCTGCCACCCATTGTAGAGCTCTGGCGTATTCGTGGAGCTTAAGGGTCTTATAGTAAGTAGTTCGACTAGAAACCCTTTACCCGTTCCGTCTCCAATGAGTGCACCAACCGCATTGCGTGTGGTGCTCAGTATTGGACACAGTACAAAACCTAATGAGCCTGCATCTTCTGTGCAATCTTCTTCTGAACCTATTGTTTCTTCTATTTGATCGCGCATGGCCGTAATTTTATCGCCCTGATCTTGAGTGACTTTTATAAGTGAGCCGCCCCTCCCATCGAAGCATTCCTCTTCAGTCTTGGATTTTAGGCCACAATAATAATGCTCACCGTTAGGTGGTGCACTCATGCCGTTATCAACTGGGTCGCTAGAGTTGTCGTCATTTGCCCACAGGCGATTATTACGTACCTGTTTTTCTCCTAAAAATGCATCAGTCCCGTTTGTTTTTTGAGCAGGGTCTTTTGTGAGCTCACCATTTTCACCATTGCTATCAAAAACTATGTACGAATTAGAGGTGTCAGAACTTTTATATACCGGATAGCCAAGAGATACTGATTGATTAATATCAAACCACCACTCCCCTGTACCGCAGACAATTTTTGAGTCGGCCACCCACTGGCATTGAGTAGAATCAGACCCTTCATATTCAGTAGGGCTATTTGGTCCTGCTTTCGCTGATGGCGCAACTAAAATAGAAACTAAAAATAAAAGGAAAAAAACAGCGCCAAACAGCGCCCCCTGCTGAAATATATTCAGTTTTTTGGAAAGAATATTCATTACCCTACCGAAATTATACCAAACCCGCTTATAATAAGGGACATGAAAAGCCGCCTTGCGTACTTATTGCCAGCCACTCTCCTTCTCGCCCTACATATATATACTGCGCCAGTGGCATATGCCGACCCTGCAAAGCTAGCTGGACAGCCCTGTACTTTGACGGGTGGAGCCGCCGGAACATATAAAGAAGGCGCTGATGGTGCGCTGGTATGTTCTGAGAATCTCCCTCCAGGAACGAAAGGTCCAGCTCGGAGCGAGCCAGTTGGTAATGGCACAAGTACGAATGCCGAAAATGAGCGACTCAACAACCCACAGTCTGTTAAGGGTACGTGTAACGACATTAAGGCTGATGGGCAAATTATTAGTAGTGGCTTTGTGTCTACTCTGTGTACTGGAGGCAATGACCAGACTGCGATTCAGTCAATAGTAGAAAATCTCACAAACTATATTTTGAATATTGGCGTAATTGTCTTTGCGATTATGATTGGGCTTGGCATGGTGCAGGTTATTACCGGTGGTGCATCGCCAGAAGCACTTAAGGCTGGCAAGAAACGTATTACGTTGGCCGCTTCGAGCATTGCGCTCTTCTTTGCAGCCCGCGTAACGCTCGATCTTATTGGTGTGACTGGCGGAGGACGCTTTTTAGGGGTAGATCTCAATAACTTTGATCAAAACACCATCCTTGAGTTGATTGCGGCAGCTTGGCAGTACATACAATTTATAGGTGGCGCGCTGGCTGTAACGATGATAATTGTTGGTGGTATAAGAATGATGACCGCTGCTGGAAACCCACAATCTATTCAGTCCGCCCGTAAGATCATTACGTATGCGGTAATCGGCTTACTTGGAGTTGCTTCTGTTAGTCTGATATTTAGTTTAATTGGCAGAGTAATAACGGGATAAATGGCATGAATGTTTTTCAGGAACTAGGGATTAAGCTGTATGTCGCGGCAGAGGCGACGAATTTGCCTTTGCCAACGTATAAACCGACTCAGTTTGCCAGTGGTCCAGCCACACTTCCCCAGCTGGTAAATAATCTTTTTACTTTCCTACTTTGGGTAGTTGGTGTAGTTGGCGTAGTAATGATTGTGTACTCGGGTTTTATGTTTGTAATTTCTGCCGGACGTCCTGACCGAACTAAGCTGGCAATTCAGTCAATTATTTATACCGTAATTGGTTTTGTGATTGCGATAATTGCGCGTGCAGTTGTTGATTTCTTCTTGCCGGTTGTTGCGGGTGCTACAAATGTTCAAAGCGTGGTTAATTCTGGCATTCAGCTATTCTTGTGGGTGATTGGCGCGGCTTCGGTGATTATGATTATCGTTTCCGGAATCCTGTACGTAACATCTGCTGGTGATCCTGGTAAGACGAAGACAGCAAAAGATGCGATTCTCTACGCAGTCATTGGCGTGGGCGTTGCACTGCTCGGGACGGCCATCATAAGCTTTGTAAGTGCCCAGTTCCGTTAAAGACTTTTCTTAGTGCAAGCATAAGAATTTTGCCCATAACGCTTGCTGATATATCTCTCCTTGCAGTAGAATGTGCCTAGTAGTGTGCACTCGCCCACTTAGCTATTATTAGAAGTCAAGGAGACAATACACAATATGCGTAATGCAAAAGATTTACTTAAAAAAGGTTCACTCGTGCTGGCTGGTAATGCCGTAGTGGCAGCTTCACTTGCAGGACACGCTTCAGCCGCAGTAGGCGGAATTAACGAAGGTGCAAGTGCTGCTAAGGGTGACGATCAGCAGACTGATCTTGTAGCAAATATTCAAACCATCACCAACACCATGCTCTTTGTTATTGGTGTAGTTGCGGTGATTATGCTCATCGTTGGTGGTTTCCGTTACATCTTCTCTGGTGGTAGCTCACAAAACACCCAGGCTGCTAAAGACACCATTCTTTATGCGGTTATCGGTATCGTTGTAGCCCTTCTTGCCTATGCGATTGTTAACTTTGTACTCGGTCAGTTTGCAGCGTAAAAATCCTAGGTTTTCGTGAAGTTTACTAGCAACTCAGTTTTAAAGGTATCGGTCTTGGGTGCATCTGCTGTCTCCGCAGTATTACAGCTACCAGGGCGTGCTTTGGCTGCGTGCGGTGATCCAGCTGGCGGCCTGAACAGCGGCGTAGAGTGTGGTCCGGCTAGTCCCCTAACTGTCCCGCAGGCTGTGGGGCGTGTTACGAACATACTACTCTACATCGTAGGCGTTGCTGCAGTTATTATGCTGGTAGTTGGCGGCTTGCGTTATGTTCTTTCCGGTGGAGATTCTAAAAACACCCAGGCCGCTAAAGACACCATTCTTTATGCGGTGGTTGGTATTGTTGTAGCGCTCCTTGGCTACGCAATTGTAAACTTCGTACTCGCGCAGTTTTAAGTAAAACCTTTATCATAGAAGCCAATGCGCCCCTTGGGGCGTTTTTGGTTTGGTACAATAGTTGTAATGCTTAAGCGAATTCTTTTTTGGTGCGTAGTTGCTGTTATCATACTTGGTGCAGCTGGGTTTCTCTATTTAGCTACACGTCCAGCCGACACGCAATCAGATAAGAGTGGACTTGGTGCTGTTCTTGCTCCTGCTGATAGTGAAAGTCGTGTCGTGTACGATGAATCAAAACAAGTAACTCTCACCTACTGGCGCACATGGGATGAAGCTCGGTATATGCAGCCTATTATCGATCAATTTCAAAAACTTCACCCAAACGTAAAGATTGAGATACGTGATATTGATTACGGCAGTTACGATGCAGAGCTGGCTCAGGCGGCCCAAACAGGCAACCTACCAGACATATATTCGGTACTGAATGATTGGATGCCGCGCTATGTAGATTACTCCACACCGGCTCCAGATACGGTATATACCGAGAAGGTATATAAAGATGTTTTTGTTGATGCTGCTACGCAAAGATTATTGTATGACGGTAAGATTCGCGGCGTAACATACGGAGTTTCTACCCTAGGACTTTACTACAATCCCGCGCTGCTCAAGGAGGCCAATGTTGGAGTCCCGAAAAACTGGGATGAGTTTACGGAGGCGAGCCGAAAGCTTACTAAGCGGGAAGGTGAAACTATTACGCAATCTGGGGCGGCGCTAGGCACCCCGTTTGTGCATCAGTCAGTCGACATCCAGTCTGCACTCATGTTGCAAAACGGGGCGAGTATGACAGATGAACCACCAACTAAAGCCACATTTGCTCAGCCAGATGCGAGCGGCTACGCTTCTGGAGCTAAAGCAATGGAGTATTACACCAGCTTCGCTAACCCCAAGAAGCAGAACTATGCTTTTCAAGATACGCTTGGTTATACCGTGAAGGCTTTTGCCGAAGGTAAGGTGGCGATGATGATCAATTATCCATTTAAGGCTACCGAGGTAAAGCAGTTTAACCAGGGCTTAGAATTTAAGATGGCCAAACTTCCACAGATAAAAGACCAAAAAGAGATAAACTTTGCACAATACTGGGTTGAGATGGTGAATAAAAATTCATCAAACTCAGAAATAGCATGGGACTTTATTCGATTTGCAGCCACCAAAGACAATCAGAAGAAATTTAACTCAGAAACACTTAGGCCGACAAGTCGAAAAGACCTTATAAGTGCTCAAGATGGCGATGCAATGATCGGTCCGTTCGCCTCACAGATAAGTTCTGCCCAGACGTTTTACCGTGGTAACGATAAGGAAATGAATGGGTATTTCTATGACGCTACAGTAAGTGTGCTCTCAGGGTTAGATCCGCAGTTGGCGGTTAAGAATCTCGAACGTCGAGCCACCGACATTATTGTAAGTTACCCGAGAAAATGAAGCCTCTCAAAAAAGCATATCTTATTACTGCCGTAAGCTATGTGCCTGTGTTTTGGGTGATGTTACAAATATGGTGGAGTTATGACTTTAAAAACTGTGTATCGCCACCGATAGATTGTACTGGGGTTCAATGCGAGATGATAGGAGCTCCAGCACCGGTCTGCTCCCCTACCCTCTTGGCGTGGATACTCCTGATTTTATTAGCTCTTTTACCGGTAGCTACTCTGCTATTTTGGAAGCGATTTCGTAAGCACTAAAAAACGCCCAGTAATAGGGCGTTTTTTAGTCAGAGGTTTAGTGCTTAAGCGACTGGCTTAACCTTAATCTTCTTAACCTTATCTTCTTGTACAACCTTCGGAACTGTTACGGTGAGTACACCGTCTTTAAGGGTTGCTTGCGCCTTCTCGGCGATAGTTGAGGTAGGCAAGATAATTGAGCGAGAGAATGAACCCCAGAAGCATTCTTGTACGTAGTAGTGCTCTTTTTCTACAATTACTTCTTCTTTACGATCACCACGAATTGTCATGACGTCTTCAGAAATTGCGATATCAATATCTTCTGATCGAACACCAGCAATCGGTGCTTTTACAACAACGCTGTCTTTAGTTTGATATACGTCGACAGCAAGCTGCCCTTCAAATTCTTCCTCCCCCATCCACTCATCAGAAGTGCTTGAGGTGTCATCGAGGAATTCGTCCTGCAAAATCTCTTCGTCTGGATTGTGCTTACGAGCCATAGTTAAACTCCTTATCCTTTACTCCACCTGATCTTAGCACGTATTATACTGGCAACTTACAGGAGAACGCAAGTTTGTTGAAACTTATTTCCAGGTTACTGGTTCCTAGCTGTTGTGTTTTATGCAACGATGAAGGCTCGGGGCTGTGTAATGCATGTAGCGGAGGCTTAGAAAAACATCAGAATGCATGCTATTTATGTAACGCAATAACATCTGATGGGCAGGTGTGCTCCAGTTGTCAATGGCGAACGCGCGTGCGTCGAGCAACTATTTTATGGAACTACCAAGGCCAGGTTGAAGGTGTGGTTCAAGGGCTGAAATACGAAGGCCGCGAAGATATCGCGAGCGTTCTTGCGAGAAAGCTTTCGTTGGCAGAACTTCCCTATTATGATCTCATTACTTTTGTACCCGATACATCGTCTCGAAGACGTGAGCGTGGCTATGTAGCCCCGCAATTGATTGCTCGTGAATTATCGCGAATTTCTCGCAAGCCATATGTTGAACTCCTATCTCGCACGGTCCACACACCGCAGGTTGGTGCTGGTCGCGAGGCGCGCTGGCGGCAGGTAAAGGGCAATTTTTCTACCAAGCATTCAGCATTACTCGAAGATAAGCGGATATTACTCATTGATGACGTTGTGACTACGGGCGCTACTGTTACTGAGTGTGCGCGAGTGTTGAAATTGGCTGGTTCAGGGCCGGTGTTTGTGGCGGCTGTAGCAAAGCGCTAGTAGGCTAAAACGCACATCATGGTGATAACTACCGAACTCAGGTGCCAGAGGCCGTGATAGAGGTCGTATTTGGCTCCACGACCATGAAAAAAGAAGTAAAAGGCTATGGCCACAAAAATTAGTGCGATTGCGAAGTATGGTTGCTTCCAGCCGCTGAGGTGTAAGACGTATAAGTTGGCAACAATTACTGAGTAGGCTAGTACGCGGTCGGTTTTTTTGAGGGCGGTTTCATCGGTGTGATGATAATACAGCGATACGGTTGTTGCGAGCGCGATGAGTAAACCATACCAGAGCAGGCCTTTTTGTATGGCGAGGCCAGCCGGAATATAGAACGGTAGATTACTCCATAAAGGAATGATGTCATGTTGTTTGAGCTTTCGTATGAGCTGCATAGCTTTTAGCATAGCAGTTAAATAAAAAAAACCGTCACTAGTGTGACGGCAGAATACGAGTTCCACCTAGAAGCTCGCGCAACACTCTGGCGTAGAGTGGTCGCTCAACTTGTTTGATGCGTTCGTGGAGCGAATCGACGGTGTCGTCATCCATAACCCGCACCGCTTCCTGCTCGATAATTGGTCCGGCATCGAGCTCGGGTGTAGCGATGTGGATAGTTGTACCAGTAATCTTCACTCCAGCGTCGAGCGCGTCTTGAACGGCTTTCTCGCCCTTGAAGGCGGGCAAGAGTGCTGGATGAATGTTGAGTAGCACCCCCTCGAAGACAGAGAAGAACCCTGGTGAAAGGATTGTCATGAAGCCAGCCATTGCTGCAACGGTGATGCCGCGCTCGTTGAGAGAGCTTGCTAGACCTTCGGAAAAACCTTCACGATTGAAATTGGGCTGATCACTCCATTGTCTCGCCTGGTCCCAGCCATAGTCTTCCCGAAAGAACTCAATCCGCTTAACCCTTGCCTTTTTGGCAAGTCGAAGACCTCGACAGGGTTTGTCTGCGATTACTCGATCTATTGGAAGGCCTTCAGAAATCATGTGCTCCAAGAGCGTGCCACTCCCGGACACCAGAACTGCGAGTCGATGTGCTTGCTTGGTCATATGTGCCTCCAGGTCCTTGCCGTGAATGCGTTTCACGACACAGAGCTGGCGGAGAGGGTGGGATTCGAACCCACGGTACGGTTGCCCGCACACTTGTTTTCGAGACAAGCCAGTTCAACCACTCCTGCACCTCTCCAGATAGCTGAGGTCGAACTGGAATATTATACCTGATTTTTACAGTTTTTCTAGGTTTGAGCTAGCTTGGTTAGGCTTTTTGTTTGCCGACAAGGTAGTTGTAGAGCACAGGCATGGCTGCTGCGTAGAGTACGAGCAGGATAACAGTAGCGATGATACCTACGATAGTAATAATAGGCAGCAGCATAAGAATAGAAACGCCAATGATCCCAAAGATTTTGCCCATGTGGCCCTTTGTCATATCCCAGCTTCTTGAAAGTGCTTCTGTGCCGCTCATCTTAGGGTTATCCACCAAGATGTAATTTACCATGGAGAACTTCATCGCAATGAGAATTCCAGGGATTACTAGCAGGATGAGTCCCCCAAGGACCGCCAGAATAGAAAGCAGGTTAGCTACAAAGAAACGCAAAATGTTTTGAGTGGCGTAGTCAAACGATTCTCGAAGTTCTTTGCGTGTACCGCGTACCGCATACAAGATAATGAACGAAAACATTGGGATGGTGATAACCTGTGAGACGATATTGAGGATACTGCCAAGTGAATCGGCCAGATCTTTATTGCCTCCGCTGAATATGCCAACAACTATGCCGATCGCAAAAAGGATTACGTATATGAGCAAGAGTGGCACAAACGCTAGGCGGATTGCTTGGCTACTTGGCTTAAACAGGCCAAATGCTCCAGGGTAATTTGATGCTGCTGCTGTGGTGGCGGTAGAGGTAGTTGCCGTAACGACGGGAGGGGTTTTTGTGGTAGCCATAAGTTTTCCTTTTAGTAAGTGTTGCAATCACTATAGCGAAAAAAGAATACTGAGGGCAAACTGTGAGTAAAAAAGAAGTGCCGGCCGGGGACCTCTCCCCGACCGGCGGGTGCCACACCAACTTTTACGGCCCGAAGGCTTTCAGCGAGGCGAGCTTCTATCGCCACGCTTCGGTATGGTGCAGCGCATGCCGTCGCATGCATCAACTTGCGTTGCCTCATTTTTGCCGAAGCTGGCATGAGGGACCGGACTTGTGCTATGTGTCTTCCATTTACGTTTTGCGTCTCGTGGTGTCCGGATTTTACCGAGCGTCGGCTTGTCTTTCGGGGCCTTCGTCTGTGTGAAAGACGTGCTACCCGAGTGTGCCACAAACTGTCTTTGCCCCGTTTTCACGAGACTCGGTCTGATTTTAAGGCACACACCACTGGGTTCGAGAGGGGTCCAATGGAGGCCTCTCTAGAGGCAGTGGTCCACTTACCTCGCCGACTGAAGGTGTGGTGGTGCAGGGGGTGGGATTTGAACCCACGTACCTCCTCGGGCTTTCACCCAAGTTGCTCTCCCATGAGCTACCCCCGCCTGACTTCCCGTTTCCTTGCTTTCTGCAAGCAGAGAGCAGCGTTGGCGGCGCTGCTACAAAAACAACGAGAGTGGAAGTCAGTTGTCGGGCTAACAGGACTTGAACCTGTGACCACCAGCACCCAGCTGGCAGCTCTACCTCTGAGCTATAGCCCGTGTGATTAAGGCTCACATTAGCCCTGCACCCCCGGCGAGTATTGATCTCGCGACCTTCCGAGTTAAGAATCGGACGCTCTTCCGCTGAGCTACGGGGGTATCGAGCACAGAGAAGGGTTCGAACCTTCGACCTTCCGCTTTTCAGGCGAATGCTCTACCAACTGAGCTATCTGTGCTTGGTCGAGAGAGGGGTGTCCTGGCACCCCAATCTCTACGTTTTCGTTGGTACTTCCGCGGTTGCTGGGTTACCAACGGAGGACGATGCTCCTCCTTACCACCTTGTGTGACGGCGCGGGTATCTAATCCGCTGTGTCAGTGGTGTGCATCACAGGAATGCCGGGGTTATTCGTTCGACATGCAGGGGATCCCCGATTCCTGTGAGCACACCTAAGCCGAAGCTGGGGTGGCCTTGTCGTCGAACGTCTGGGCGTTGCTTATCCCAGAATTGTTGCATGTATTAAGGTGCGAAACGGCTGCATCCACCGCGAGCTTCTACGAGCCCAGCAGGGCAGATACAGCTGCCGATCCTCTGTGCAGCGAAGTTCCTTGGCGCCATAGGGCTTGGTCGTTAACAAACCCATATGACCGACTTACGCTTTCGTGAGGCGGTGAGGCTCACTTCCTCTTAGGGACACGCGGGATCTCATGAACTTACCAGACTTTTCTGGTGTGATCGAGAAAGGATTATTCCCCTCCCGAATTCACAAGAAAATAATTATGGTGCGCTCGGCAGGATTCGAACCTGCGACCTCTGGTACCGCAAACCAACGCTCTATCCAACTGAGCTACGAGCGCGCACAAAATGTAAGGTACAAAAAGCAGAGGTTATTTTACCTAATTTCCCCTGATTCGTAAAGGGCTAAAACTTCAAGCGATTAAAGAATGACTCTCCGACGTAGCCTTGCGGCTCGGTTTCGGGGAGTACGGACGTGAGGATGTCAGACACATCCTCGACTTCAGCATCGTTAGCGTGGAGTGTTATGAGCTGCCCAAAGCGCTTAGCGGGCACCAGCTCAAAAGTTGTAAGTTTCCCTGTTGTAACAACAAAGAATGACTTAAAGTTCGTGTAAGCATGAATTTTGCCATCAACAGATGCGTGAAACGTAGCAAGCTCATAGTTGTGATCGCCAATACCGCGATTGGTATAGAGTGATAGCGCCCAAGGCACAAGGATACCGAGTGGGATCACGAACCAAGTCTGAGTGAAGATAGCGATAACGATAATGATGGCGGCAATGAGGCCAAGTACCACATACCAAAGAGTGCTCTTGTGCTCAGGGGCTGTATCCTGGACCTGCCACTGCAATAAGACTTCGTCCGGTTGATTTTCTGTGATAGCATCTTCTGGAAGCTGCTCGTCTATTTGCTCTTCTTCTGGGGCTTGAGTATCTGGCTGCATGTTATCGCCATTATCTCGCAATTACTAAAAAAGGGCAAAGCCCTCAAGCTTTTACGCTATTTTTTGTCGTCTTTATTCTTATCAAGTCGGTCAAGGCCGAGGATTTTTACGCCTAAATACACGACTGCTGCGATGATTGCGAAGTCGAGCAAAGTAGCCAAAAAATTACCGTAGGCAACGGTGGCTCCAGCCACTTTTACGTTTGCGGCCTTCAGTCCATCGGCAGAGCCTAGTGCAAGGCCCACAAACGGGTTAACAATGTCGTTAACGAGCGAAGATACCACTTTAGCAACCGCTGCGCCTAGAATAAAACCAACGGCGAGCCCGACAACGCCTTGCTCGCGAATAAAATCCATAAAGCCGTGCATATGCTTTTTCATGGTGAGATCCTTTTTTGAATCAAATAATTGCTGGCGGAGAGGGTGGGATTCGAACCCACGAGACGCTTTCACGCCTGCTGGTTTTCAAGACCAGTTCCTTCAACCACTCGGACACCTCTCCGTGTTTTTAAGTGGAACGCATAGATTATACGTTATTTTCGAGAAATTCTCGAGAGTACAGAGGCTTCGTGCTGTAAGAGCCATTGTTTTTTATCGAGTCCACCAGAATAACCGCCGAGTTTTCCGTATGAGCCGACTACTCTGTGACACGGAATCACTATTACAATCGGGTTTTTGCCACATGCATTGGCGACTGCTCGCCAGGCTTCAGGACGCCCTACTCTTTTGGCGAGCTCAGCGTACGTGACTGTTTCTCCAAAAGGAATTTTCTGCATCTCTTCCCAAACCTGTTTCTGAAAAAGTGTTCCTTCTGGACGTACTCGCAGGTCGAAATTTACTCGATTGCCAGAAAAATATTCCTGGAGCTGCTGCCCGGCCTCATCAGTTCCATCGCCGCTTTGTTGGGTGGAGTAGCTGAGAGATATTAGTGCACCATCATTTACGGTCAGGTGAATTGGCCCAAGGGGTGAGTTCATGCGTCGGTTGACCGGCGATTTTCTAAATACTCTATTTTTGCTTGGAGCATTTTCGGGATATCAATATTAAACTGATGGGCTATAAGAAGTGCCACAACAATTACATCTGCAGCTTCTTTCTCGATGGAGGTGGTCTTGTGGGATTTGGTTTTGCGTTGTCGCTGGAATTCGGAGAGTACAGCTTCGGATAGTTCGCCAGTTTCCTCGGTAAGTTTCGCTAGAGCTGCGTATGCTAACATCTCGTGATGTGAATATACATCTGGAAACAGGCTGGTTAAGTGCTCAAATTGGGTATCGATAAAACCAGCAAGATCTTCTAGAGTAGTAATCTGTTTCGCCATGATCAGCAGACACGTATCTGTTCATCATGGCGGAGAGGGAGGGATTCGAACCCTCGCGCCAGGTTTCCCCGACCTACCGGTTTAGCAAACCAGCCCCTTCAGCCACTTGGGTACCTCTCCATAGGTGCTACAGATGAAGATTATACGGGATTGTTGCAAAAATTTCTATGTACGGTAGTTAAAAACTATCTCAATAAGCGAAAGTAGTACGAATAGCATAAGAATATTGTGAAACAAGTGCGTTTCACATGGCGCCTAGTTGAGAGCTTTTTGGGCGTCTTGGAGCTGTACGTCGTAGGGAAGTTGCTGTAAGGCTGCTTCTAGCGTTTGTTTGGCGCGATCCAGCTCTCCCCTCTTTTGGTAAATGCGGACTTGAAGAAGCCAATCCTCGGCGGTTTTTTGAGTTCTCTTGGCAAGGGTCTTCTCCACCAGAGTGTCAGCGCCTAGGCTTGAAAGTTCATACATATCTTTGCGAGAAATGTCTTTCTTTTCAGAAAAATCACACAGTTGCTGTAGCTTTTTCGCTTCCTCACTCTCCCCCAGTTTGTCTTTTAACTCACACCCCTTCTTGATATCTTCTGCATTTATATAACTACGAGCCAATAGATACGTATAGTTCGTATTCGAACCGTTTTTAGAGAGATTTTTGTACAGTACGATAGCCTTGTCGTACTTCCCTGCTTCAGTATAGTTTGCAGCAGCTTCATCACGTAGACTGGTGGATCCATCGTGGTAAGCCTGAGCAGCTTTGGCGTAGTTCTGCTGTGCAAGGTAAAACTCTGCGAGCGCCAGCTGGGCTGAGTCTGTTCTAAGACTAGCCGCTGATAGATTTAGGAGGTATTGCTCACGTTCAGTTTGTGGCAGTGTTTGTGATGCTTTTGCCATTTGGCTGGCTGCAGCCTCTCGTCCAAAAATGAATGAAACAAGACACAGCAAAAGCACTCCCCCAACGATATATTTGAGACGTTTTGGGCGCTTAGGCTTGTCGGATTTGAATGAGAGCGGTTTGGAGTTCTTCATAGGCGGCTTGTGCTTCTTTAAGTCTAGCACGTTCCGACTCTACTACTGACTCGGGCGCATTGGCCACAAAATTCTCGTTTTCGAGCTTCTTTTGAATGATTTCGATGTGCTGCATTTTGAGTTGGAGCTCTTTTTCAAGTTTCACGCGGAGCACTTGATCTGAATCGGCTTGTTTTTGAGCAATAATTGCAGCAATTTCTATGTCAAACTTCTTGGCTTGTTCGTTATTTGTGTGTATAATTAGTTTCGGCCAATGTTCGGTAATTAGATTTGTTTCTGTCCAGGGGAGTTCCTGCCAGATCGCTTCTGTTACAAAGGGGGCGAATGGGTGAGCAAGCCTGAGTACGGTATCCAGAACATGGGCGAGTACCTCAGGATTGAGTGATTGTTTTGAATATTCTATGTAGCAATCGGCAAGCTCACTCCAGAGCAGGTGGTAGACCGCTTCACCTGCCTCAGAAAAGCGGTAGTTATCGAGATGACGAGAAACGTCCTTGATGGCTACGTTGGTCTTTTCAATAATCCAGTGGTCAGCAGGGGAGAGTAGTTCCGGCCGTTTAGGTGTGTAGTCTGTACTTAGACGGGTAGTGGTAAACCGAGCTACGTTCCACAGTTTGTTACAAAAATTACGGTAACCTTTGATTTTTTCTTCGGAGAGTTTGCCGTCATTACCAGGTGTAATGCCAATAGATAGGGCAAGACGCAGCGCGTCGGTGCCGTATTGGGCTGTGATTTCCATTGGGTCGCCATAGTTGCCCTTAGATTTAGAGAGTTTCTGACCTTTTTCGTCGGTTACCATGCCCCATAGGTAGACGTTCTCGAATGGTACTTTGCCAGTTTTGTAGAGTGAGAACATCGTCATGCGCGTTACCCATTTGTGAAGAATGTCGCGGGCGGTTGCCATTACGGTAGTAGGGTAGTGGTTTTGCCAGTCATCTCCTAGGCTTGTCATAAGTGTGGCATATGGCCATTGCCCAGATGAAAACCAGGTGTCAAATGTGTCAGTTTCGGCTCGATAGTTGCCAGTGCCGTAGTATTCGAGCGCTTCGTCTTCGGATTTTGCGATGATGTAAGGCTTTTTATCCGCATCATGGCTTGTCTTGTAGTACACCGGAATACGGATACCCCACCAGATTTGGCGGGAAATACACCAGTCATGCTCATTTTTGAGCCACTCTAAAGCGATTTTTTTGAAGCGCTTTGGATAGATTTTGATGTGCTCGTTTTCGATGGCTTCGATAACGGGTCGATTTAGCTCGGCCATGCGCATAAACCACTGCTCGGTAATGAGTGGTTCAATAACAGCTCCGGATCGGTCTTGAATGGCAACAGAGTGAGTGATCTTCTCACGACGTACGAGTTTGCCGGCGGCTTCTAGATCGGCCACAACGGCTGTGCGAGCTTTGTCTACGGTGAGCCCCGCGTACTTTTCAGGTACGTTAATCATCTTTCCCTCAAAGTCGATAACCGTGAGCTGAGGGAGGTTGTGGCGGAGACCAATCTCGTAGTCGTTCTTGTCGTGTCCAGGAGTGACTTTAAGTGCGCCAGTACCAAATTCTGGATCGACATGAGCATCGGCAATTACAGGAATAGGACGGTCAATAAGTGGAATTGTAGCTATTGCATCATCAAGGCTTGCGAAGCGTTTGTCTTCTGGATTTACGGCAATCGCAACGTCCGCAAAGATGGTTTCTGGTCGGGTGGTAGCTATCTGAACGGTGCCGTAATCTAAGGTGTATATTTCATCTTCGCGCTCAACGTACTTGAGTTCGATATCTGCATAAGCCGATTGAGTGACTGGGTCCCAATTTACGATGCGGTTACCACGGTAGATATGGCCGTCATCGTGTAGCTGCTTAAATGTATCCAAAACTACGTCAACGATGTCGCTATCAAGCGTGTATTTTAGCTTGTCCCAATCTGCAGAAAAGCCCATCGACTGCATCTGAGAAATCATGGTACCTTTATGGTTTTCTACAAAATCCCACACTTCTGAGTAAAATTTTTCTTGGCCGAGGTCGTGGCGAGATTTGCCGGTTTTAGCGAGCTCTTTTTCGTATACGAATTGCGTTTCGATGCCGGCGTGATCTGTTCCTGGCTGCCAGAGAGTAGGGCGGCCTTGCATGCGTGCGTACCTGGTCATGATATCTTCCACTACGTACATCAAGTGGCCAGCGTGCAGTGAGCCGTTGGCGTTTGGCGGTGGCATAATGATGGTAAACGGTTTTGCGTCTGGAGAAGGGGAGTTGCTATTTAGCGCAAAGCTGTCAGATTGTTGCCAAATTTCACGAATTTTAGCTTCATATTTTGAGGGCTCGTAGGCTTTTTCCATACTTTACAGCCTATCAATTATCTGGTGTAGATGCTAGTTATGCTAAGCGGTGGTACTATATGCACATGCGACTTGACTTTAGACGTGCATTTTCCATAGCTTTTACTTGGTTCGTCTCGCTTTATGGATTGTTCTTTAGTTCCCTATGGACCATAGCTATCATTCAGGTGGGAGTACCGGCAGGAACACCTCTGCCTGGCTTTTCGGGTATTTATTTATTTAACACCATATTTTATCTAGGACTGGGTCTGGCTGTTTTGGCCCCCGCTCTTATAAGTGTGGTGATTTCGGTGTTGGTAACTCTAAAACTAGTTGATCAAAATGACGGATTTGATGAAAAGCAGAATAGAGTCTATATGGTGTTAACTGCTTTTGCAGTACTTTTTATCTGCCTGGTATCTTTTGGCTATTTTCAATCTTCGTGGGTTCGTGTATTTGCTCTAGGAAGTGTACCAGGAGTGATGATTGTTATCTGGGCTATCCAGGGCGCCTATCTCAAGCCTGGGTCTACAAAACTTCCAAGCTCGAGTCAGCCACCAGTTCGGCCTCAATCAGTCCCCCCGGCGACAGAACCCCAGAATCTTGTTGAGCCATCTGATATGCCAACGCCCCAATCATAGCGGCGTTATCGGTGCAGAACACTGGTGGCACTACGCGAGCTTCTGGAATTTTAGCCACAATTTCCTCTCGTAACCGTTTATTGGCGCTCACGCCACCGCCAACCACCACGCTTGCCGGAGCGTAGGCGTTATACGCACGTACAAGCCCTCTCACGAGCGTTTCTACTACAGTGCGCTCAAACGATGCTGCGATGTCCGCAACGGTTTCTGCGGGCAGCTGATAGGTCTTTTTTAGGTCAGCCAGGCCAGGCTTATCGCCGACAATCTGCTGAACCTGTCGCAAGACGGCGGTTTTGAGGCCAGAAAAGCTAAAATCGTAGCTGTCACCCATCTTGGCAATGGGGAAGTTATAGGCTTGGTCATTGCCTACTTCTGCTACTCGAGAGATATTCGGGCCACCAGGGTAAGGGAGACCAAGGAGCTTGGCTACCTTATCAAAAGCTTCACCAGCAGCATCATCGCGGGTCTGGCCGATAAGTTCGAACGTGAGGTCTTCGCGGAACAACATAAGCCGGGAGTCTCCGCCGGAAACAATCAGCGCCAGCATTGGGAATGTTGGTTGCTCACCCTCGGTTAAAAAGCTAGCGTAGGCGTGCGCTAAGATGTGGTTTACGCCAATCAGGGGCTTATTTTTTTCTGTGGCGATTACTTGGGCAGTCAACACCCCAATAAGCAGTGACCCAATTAGGCCGGGGCCACGAGTAACGGCAATTGCATCGATGTCGTCCCAGCTCAGATTGGCGTCTTGCAACGCTTCTTCAATGACCGGAATTACCACTTCGATGTGACTGCGCGCCGCGACTTCTGGCACCACGCCGCCAAACTGAGCGTGTAAGTCGGCTTGGCTAGCAATTACGTTTGCTAAAACCTCGCGACCGTTGCGAATAATCGCGCAGGCTGTCTCATCGCAGCTTGACTCGATGGAGAGAATGGTTCGAATTTGCTTGTCAGTAGTCATAATCTATGGAATAATACAGGCCATCATGCAATTACGCAACGCAAACACTTGGTATTTTTATGGCACTCGACGGCACGAGCGGCCAGGTTTGCGCTAACTAGCGACTAGAAACTTGCAAAATTGACCGCTCAGGCGGTCTTTTTTGATCTTCTCTGAGCGTCCCCTCGTACCTTTATCATTGGAGTAGTAATGACTCGTACACCTGGATTTGTTCAAAACCGAGAGCCAAAGGTCTTTGCGGCCGCTGTCGACTCTTTGCATGTCGTGGAGAAAGTCACGATGTCGCCTATGCGCTTGCAAGCTGTTGCCTCTCGCCCCGAGAGGTTGCTTCGCGAACAGCCTCTTTGCCGGCATGACTTTAACTTTGTAGAAGAATTCACCCTGGAGAGTGGAGGCGAGCTCGTACTGCCGCAGCACTTTCTTGGTCATCATGCAGTTTTGGTTGTGTCTGGAGTTGCGGATATTCAGACGCAGGTTAGAGGTGGTGTGTGTGCATCTCGTCTGCATGTTGGGCAGGTGGCCTTTACGCCTATCTCGCATGCGCGCTTGCCGACTCGAACCACCGTGATAGCCTCAGGCCGCCAGGCACGAATTGTTCTTGCTGCCCTTAATCCGGCTCAGTTTTGCTGAGTAGAGCTCCCCGCATCCGATTATTCGGGTGCGGTTTTCTTTTTCTGTTCGCTTTGGTATCATAAAAGTAATGTTACTTTCAAAGCGCCACACAACCTGGTCGTCCATGATGGACTATAGCCTAAACTGACCGAGCGGCCAGCGTTTTTGAAAGTACTGAACTCACCAAAGTAAACCCAAGAAAACTGCCCGCCCGGGCAGTTCTTTGTTCCGGGTGTACCTACAAAAAGGGAGGCAACAATGGCGTTGTGTCTTGTCGGTCACGATTTTCGAGGCGAATGGCTGTGCCCATTTCCGTTGGCACATCATCATGTTTGTGAGCATTGCTGTCACTTGGTGCAGCAGCGTCAGCGCGCAGTTGCGACTGTTTTGTTCCGCAATGGAGAGCAGAGCATAAACTACTTGGCGCACGAGCGGTGTCACGATGTGAAAGATCGTCAGCTATTTGGGAGCTTTCTTAGAGAGGAGAGCGACGATGCAGCAACTGGAGATTGATTGGGAGCACATGTATTCGGCCATTCTCACAGCAATGCTGCAGGGATGCGTTGTGTATCCAGGTATTCTCACCGCAGCGACGTGCGCAGAACTATTGCAGTTCTGCGATGAGGCTGAGGTCCATCGACCACGGCCGAGCGGCGTGTATCAGTCCTTTACGACTCATCATTTTGCAGAGCCGCTGCCAAGTGCCTTGGAGTGGCTGGTTGAGCGTACCGAATCTGTTGCGCGCACCATTCATGCGCGCGGTGGTCCAGCGTGGCTGCGCGAATGGCGAGTGAATGATGTAGCGATGCAGCGCTACATCAAGCCTTGGGACATGATTGGCTGGCACCGAGATTATAAGCAAGATGTCTACTTGGTGGTGGTCTATACGCTGGCAGGTGAGTCGGTGATTGATGTTGAGCTGCATGGACGGATCGTGTCTTGGCGAGTTTCGGCTGGGAGTGCGATGGTGCTATTGGGATGTGAGCCGGATCGAGCCAGTGATCCGCGCATTCGACACCGGGTGCGACCGCCACTCAATGGACTGCCACGTACTTCGCTCGCACTCCGAATGTCGGTTGCGAACTTTCAAGCCATGCTGCACTCGCGGCATAAAAATGCCCCACTCTCCTGATTGGGGAGGGTGGGGTTTTACGGTTACTCAGCGATCCAGCGCCGGTTGATCATGATGACTTCCTCCGACGGAGGCGACGCACGATGGTGATCGGCACGGTCACGATGGCGCCGATGATGCCGACGACCAGCGCGATGCTGGCGAGCGTCAGAGCTACCACCATGCTTGTGTCGAAGACCTCAGGGTCGAACCTGTCGTTGTAGGGGTCGTAACGGCCGGGGATTGGTTGTGGCACATCAGCTGTTCCGCTGACATCAAGCGGCCTGCCTCTCCCATCGGTGTGGTAGATGTTGGGCGCATCGCCCTCGAGAGTGAGGTTGGGACTGAGTCCACCCATGGTGAAGCCTTTCTTTGAGGTGCAAGAATTGCTATATCATACAATTTTTTTACTAATTTAGCAATATAAGTTGGACTATACTTTGGTATACAATAAAACTATGACTAACTTTGAGCCAACCGTTTGGGATACGCAGATTGCGCAGTTAGGCGGTGGCATTTTACAAAGTACCGCCTGGGCAGAATTTCAGGAGATTGTTGGCCGCGAAGCCGTGCGGGCTAGTTCAGCAGGTGGGTGGGCTTGGCAAGGCTTTATGCGTAGCTCAAAGGGCTTGCGTTATCTTATTTTGCCCTATGGCCCAGTGGTGCAGAAGAACGCCGCAGAGGCACTGCGCTCGATTGTTTTTTCGGCCGAGGAGCAGGAGGTAGATTTTGTTCGCCTGGAGCCGATTGGCGCTGTTACGGAAGCCGATTTGCGAGCTGCGGGTGCGCGCAAGATCACCGAGGTAGATCCTCAGCATACATTTGTTTTGGATATTTCCCAGCCGGAAGAAGATTTGCGACGCGGCTTGCAATCTGGCCATCGCAACCGCGTAAACACTACCGAAAAACGCGGTATCGTTATTCGACAGGTGCAAGATATGTCACCTATGAATGATTTTTTGCGGCTTATGGCTGACACTGCTGCACACGCCCATATCACGAATTATCCGGATAGTTATTACCGCCATCTCGCGGAAACACTCATCGGTAAAGGTGTTGCGAGCTTTTATGTCTCTAGCGTGGCCGGAAAAGTAGCCAGCGTCAGTCTGGTGTACGACTGGGGCGATACGCGCTCGTATGCGCATACTGGTAATGATCAGGCTTTGAATCGTGAATACAAAGTAGCTGTCTCGGCAGTCTGGAAGATGATTGCAGATGCTAAAGTTGCGGGACTGACGAAGTTTGATTTTTGGGGCGCTGCGCCAGATGATTCTGCTGACCATAAATGGGCAGGGATTACCGCGTTTAAAAAAGGTTTTGGCGGTGAGCGCGTGACCACTTTCGGCACGTGGGATATTCCTATTAAAAAGACGAAGTATCGAGCTTACCAGGTGTATCGTAGGTTGCGCGGGCTGGAGTAAAAAAGACCCTCGCGCGAGGCGAGGGTAGGGGGCTAGGCTGCGGCTGTGGCAAGCGGCCATTCGAGCTCCATGCGAACGTGACGGATACCCTCTTCGTTGAAGATGTCACCCTTGGACGCAAAATTCAGCGTCAAGTACAGTCCGACAGCTGCTTCTTGGGAGTTCAGAAAGAAGAACGGCGGCTGGTAGCGCTCGCCCTGCTCCTGGATGATGTACTCCAGGAGTCGGTGTGCGTACTTGTTGCCTCGGAATTCCTTGAGGGTGGCAACACGCTCGATCTTGATGGACCGATCGGCCTGGAACTGCCGGACTCTGGCGCAAGCAACCGGCAGCCAGGTGTCATCTGTAAGAATGTAGCAGACGTAATGCGTGGCTTCGTGCTGGTGCTCGAACACCTTTTCGGGACGAACGTCTTGCTCTTCCACGAAAACGGCCTGCTGAATTGCGCGGCTGTGTTCGAATACGGAGTGAGTGTGACCAGCCCCGCAACGAATGGGGCGGAAGCGAATGTCGTCGGTGGACATATTGCTCGTTTCGGATAGGGTGCTATAACAGGTAAATTATATAACTTAATTAGGTATTAGTAAAGAAATACCCCGACCAGGGAAAGTCGGGGTGGGTGCTCTAAAAGAGCAGGTCAGCGGCTTGCTTGCCGTAATGCTTGCGAATCGACACTTCGAAGGCGTCTTCATCGTCCATGGCTTCGGCACTGATCGGCCCACCATTGGTGGAGTCATCTTCATCATCGAACGGACCTTCAGTCAGTGCGACGTCGAGTGCTTCCAGATCGTTGCTTGCATCAGGGCTGTCGTCGACGTCTTCTGCCGGTGTGTCTGCGTCCTCAAGGGTGTGGTCCCAGATGGAGGTGGGTTCGTGCTGTAGCGGATCAAGAAGCCAGAGTTCCTCTAGTGACTCCGTGTATTCTTCGAGAACACGCCTGGCATGAACAGCCGCTTGCTTGCGCAGCATGTCATGCAGAAGCTCATCCTGGCTGGCGTGGAAGCACAGCCAGAACAGCTCGGGGGTCACGGCATCTTCCAGGTATTGCTGGAGTGTCGAGTCGAAGCGCTCGCGCATCATCTGGAAGTTGTCGCCGTACAAGAATCCTTCGGGCACATCGTGCAAGATGCTCCAGGCGTAGCACAGCTGGTTGAAGCGGTAGCCCGGACGCAGACTCGGCGACGTGGCATGCCGTAGGTGATGTTGCAGATGTACGACCGGCTGGCGTGTGATGATCTGGTTGACACGGCTGTGTGACAGGCCGAAGTTTCGCTGTAGCCAGGCCCACATGTCTCGGATGCCATGCTCACTCTTTGCGAGCGTAGCTGTCTCGGCCAGTTTGTCGGCGGCCGATGAGTCCTCATGTACGTCGACGGCATCGATGAATTCGAATAGGTCACCGAGACCGAGCGTGTCGAGCGCTTCTTGTCGTGTGGGGTAGCTGGTGAGGAACTTTTCCATGCTGACAGTTGTCATCAGGAACCTTTCTTGGATAGGTGCAGGTTCGCATATAATACAACTTAGTAATTATTTAGTCAATGTATCTTACAGGGGTCAAACCGGTATAATACGGAGCATGATACGAACTGCCGGACCCGAAGAGCGCGACGCCTGGAATAAGCTGGTTTTAGAGAATCCGGATGGCGGCCATATTTACCAGACACAGGAGTGGGGTGAGTATAAAGCGCAATATGATTGGCGTCCGGAAAGGCTTGCCTGGGAGGGTGGCAAAGAGCGTGTGTACTTTCAGGCGCTAGTAAAAAATGCGCCAGGTTTTGGTACCATTTGGTATATCCCGAAAGGCCCTGGAATCTTCGCGCACTACAAAAGTGATAAGGCCCAGATGGCCGCGTTTAAGGCGCTCACCAAAGAGTTGGCTTTATACATTAAAAAACACGACTCCAAGGCATTTATGCTGATGGTAGAGCCCGAGATTTATGATGATGAGCTCAAGCCCAAGCAAGCAGGGTATCTTAAGAGTGTGCATGATTTGCAGTTTCGAGCCACAATCATCGTGGATATTGATAAGGATGATGACGCACTGCTGGCGAGCTTTAAGCAGAAGACGCGTTACAATATTCGGCTGGCTACAAAAAAAGGTGTCACCATCGAAAAGCGTGATGCCACCGACGAGATGGTTGATGAAATGTATAAGCTGATGGGCGATACGCAGGGTAGGGCCGGGTTTTATTTGCGACCAAAACATGCGTTTAAGTCGTACTGGCAGAGTTTTGCACGTGCCGGCATGGGTCAGTTTTTTGTAACCGTGCACGAAGGTGAGGTGCTGGCAGCTGAATACGCGATGATTTTTGGCGCAAAAGCGTATTACAAAGAGGGTGGCTCGAGTGGCGCTAAACGGAATTTAATGGCGCCGTATCTGCTGCAATATGAAGTCATGCGTTGGGCACGCGATCGCGGCGCGAAGGAATATGATCTCATCGCCGTGCCGCCAAAAGATCAACTCAACCCCGAGCATCATATGTATGGCTTGTATCAGTTTAAGAGTGGGTTTAATCAAGAAATTACGCAGTTTGTTGGCTGTTGGGAGCTGCCACTTAAAGCCGGTGTATATGGCCGCTGGCAGAAGGCTGAGCCGTTGTTTCATAAGCTTTACTCGCGCATTAAACGCAACATCTTCTGGTAAATCGATCTCAATACAGAGCGAACTGCTTTGTTAAAAATCCATTGCCTCAACGGCGTACGTAATTGACGCTTCTGATGTTCCTCTTTAGAAGAAATCAGCTATAATAAGCTCCATGAGTGAGGGAAGCGAGCGCGCTGCGCGTCTAGACGCAATTTTTCGGGCCTACGACATTCGAGGCGTGGTTGGTGATGAACTGAATGCTGATGTGGTTCGAGATATTGCTCAAGCGTTTGCTGAACAGATGCCAGGGGGTACGATTGCGGTTGGACGTGATATGCGTGCAGATTCTGAGGAATTGGCGACTGCTTTTATAGAGGGGCTTATCTTGCAGGGCAGGGAAGTACTTGATATTGGTATGGTTACAACAGATATGAGCTACTTTGCAGTCGGGCAGTACGATCTAGCTGGTGCGGCGATGATAACTGCCAGCCACAATCCTGGGAAATACAACGGCATTAAGCTGACAGCTGCCGGTGTAGTGCAGTTGAGTGCTGAAGGTGGACTTAATGAATTGAAAAAACGGGTGGAGAAAAATGAATTCAGTCCGGCGGATGAACCTGGTAAAAAACTAGAAAAGAACATTCTTACAGATTGGGTAGAGCATACCTTGCGTTTTGCTGGCGCAGAAATTAAGCCGCTCAAGGTAGGTGTTGACGCTGGTAATGGCATGGGTTCGGTACCAATTCCTAAGCTGCAAGAACTGACAGGCCTTGAAGTATCTGGCCTATATATGGAGCTGGACGGTACATTCCCAAATCATCCGGCTAATCCGGTGCTAGAAGGCGCGATGGACGATCTAAAAACCCTCGTACAGCGCAATGAACTAGATTGCGGCATCGCTTTCGACGGTGATGGTGACAGATGCTTCTTTGTTGATGAGAAGGGTGAAGCCGTGGAGGCAGCAGCACTGGCAGCTCTGTTGGCACATACATTTTTAGGAGAAAACCCAAAAAGCACGGTGGTGCAGAGCGTAGTAGTTGGCGA
This sequence comes from uncultured Candidatus Saccharibacteria bacterium, assembly GCA_964583675.1. Taxonomy (GTDB): domain Bacteria; phylum Patescibacteriota; class Saccharimonadia; order CAILAD01. The sequence continues at coordinate 109,235 of CAZOVH010000001.1, read as the reverse complement.
CATTTTGCGCGAAACGGTCGAGGCGCTTGGCGGGGAAGTGGTGCAGAGTCGTGTCGGCCACAGCTACATGCAGGCCGTGATGCGTGAGCGCAACGCGATTTTTGGCTGTGAAGCCTCTGGTCATTTTTACTATCGTGATAATTTCTACTGTGATTCGGCGCTGATTACTGCGGTGATGGTGTTAGGTGTAATGTCTGAAACGGAGAAACCGCTCTCAGAGTTGGTGCGTCCGTATCGAAAATATCAGAGCATTCCAGAAGAGAATCTTGATGTAGAGAATACAACAAAGCTCTTAATTGCCCTCCAGAAACATTATCGAACAGCTCAGCTGGACACACTCGATGGGTTGTGTATTCGCACCGACGATTGGCATGCTAGCATTCGTCCAAGTAATACGGAGCCTCTGGTTCGCCTTAATATAGAAGCCAGAACCAAGACTGCTTTGGCAGCCGCACATAAAGAGCTGAAAGCGCTTATTCAAGAAAATAGCTAATACTACTGCAAAACGTATTGACAAAGATGTCAATACGTGGTACTATACGAAGCATCGCCAAACGCCGGGAGCAATCTCGCCGGATGGTGCATGAAGGGGCATCCGAGCCCCAGCCGCGACCCGTAATACCTGAAGGGGGGTTATGTCGCGAGCACCGCCCTAGTGGGCAGCACCTGCAAAAAGGAAGAGCAGACACATCGACCTCGCATCATTTCTACACGTAGGTGAAGAACCTGCGTGAAGCTTCGAAGGGGGAAACTTAGTTGCACACCAAGGATCACGTTTAGTCAGACCGGCTTCTAGCTAGCAGTAATGCTGGTCGAGGTAAGAAGAGCCTTGAGCTTGTCTGGCGTAACGACCCTGGATCCCGGGGGGGACTAAAACGGTGAGCGAGGAACTTATCTGGTGAGCCAGAGGTAAACCGAGCTTGACTCGTAATTCACTCTTGCATCAGTGTGGCCCGCAGGACAGACATCGTCCAAAGCCGAAAGTAGTGAGCGCCCGGCGCGCTCCTCCTACTGTCAGGGTGAACTCTTGGTCGCCGCGACCAGAGATCGCTCCCTCGGGTGCCTGCAAAACGGCACACAGAGCCGGTACGCCAACAAGCGTACCGGCTCAAATCTTTTTTATTTACTTTTTCTTCCAATCCTCCAGGTTTGTTATGATGAACAGCATATGAATGCCCATGATAAAGAACAAACCATCCGTGAGGCCATCTTAGATATGGTGGCGTATTTTGCGGTCTTTGGCATGCCGGTGAGTATCGAGCGGCTCAATGCTCTACTATCTGTTAAGGCGAGTCATCTGGCGGTGCAGGCAATGGCGCGCGAAATGGTAGAAGCAGGTGATTTAGTTCGGCTCAATGACGATTTTGGTTTGCCTGGCGTGCGTTACGTAGATTTACATAAAGCACAGGCGCACAGGGAGTATCTCTTGGGTAGAGCTAGAAAATTGGCACGAGTTTTAGCAAAAATGCCATTTATAAAAGCGGTGTGCGTGGTAAACAGTGTAGCCATAGGTAACGTGCATGAGGATAGCGACATAGATTTACTCGTTGTGACTACGCCAGGCCGAGTGTTTGTTGCTAAGGGCTTACTCTGGAAAACGCTAGGATGGGCAAAACTGCTTGAAACAGAAGAAAAAAAAGCCGGGCAGTTTAGTTTGGGTATGTTTTTAACTACACGAGGAGTGACTTTCGAGCGCGATATAATGCACGAAAACGATCCACACCTAATTTACTGGTTGATGACAGCTGTGCCGGTGTACGGAGCACGGCGGTGGTATGAGATTTTGCAGGCTAGTCCGTATGTGCGCTTGCATGCACCAAACTATCTATGGCCCAAAGGAGGACGCAGCATCGATCGGGCGGGGATGAAATGGATGGATAGCTTGGATGATCGTGGCTATAAAATTCACTTACGTCACACCAGTAAGCAGGCCAAGAATCTACGCTCTGAAGCGTTTGTGCGCGTCCGTCCGGATGTTATCAACTTGCATGCATTGGATGAAAGTAGGGCCATCAGTGAGGCCTGGCACAAGCTCCGTGGCACGTGGGTGGAGCCGAAAAAAGAGTTAAAACCATTACGTACAACAGATAGGAGATCAGGTAAAGCTGCTTAATAATAAAAAAGTGCCAAAGCCTATTGACATCATAGTGTAGAACTGCTATATTGATTTCACAACTTAATACGCTATAGGTATCGAAAATCCCGTTTCGCCCTGGACTAAGCCTTAGGTCCGCGGCCAGCGGGATTTTTGTGTCTACTTACCCTGACAAACCTATCCTCTCATCAAGCGCCGAAAACGACAGATATGAACGAACGGAGTGATGAGCGGATAACGGGACCGCTCAGGGTGGCAACAAGCTCCATACTTTGTTGCTTTTACTAAAGGTCTCATCACCTCATGGTGCGAAGGTTAATCGCCTTCCCGTTACTCACCATGAGGGGATGACCCTCACGGTGCCAGTGACCGACTCACTGGAAGTACCTCGAAAATTCGGGAGTGAACCACACATGTCCAAAACCATCGAAGAGAAGTGGGACGACGAGATCAATCGATGGACCCCTCGCCGCGTCAAGACGTGGATCTGGGTCCTCATTGCGGCCGTCATCATCCTGTCAGTCGCTGGCTGGGGCATCAGCGTCGCCACCAGTGGCGTGCGCGGCTCCGGCGAGATCGTACAGCAGCGCAATGATGCCGACAACCGGATCAGTGCCCAGGCCTTCTTCGAGGACACCTACGCCACCATCAAGGCGCAGGACCTCAAGTTGACCGAAGCACAGGCCGATCTGAACGAGTTCATCGCCACCAACCCGCAGCCCTCCAGCTCGGACTTGGTGCAGGTGCAGCTCTACACACAGCAACTCAAGGGTAAGCAGACGACGGTGACCGGTCTCCAGCAGATCTGTCAGGACGCCGTCGCGAGCTACAACGCCGAAGCTCGGAAGACCATCCGCGCCGAGTGGCGGTCCCCGGACCTGCCGTATCAGATCGACTCCATGTCGACCATCAGCGAGACGGACTGCCAGCCGGCAGCCTGATCGTACTTCAAGCTCCACTCAACAACCACTCCGGGAGGGGGTTTCGAACCCCCTCCCATCAGCAAGAAAGACAACCATGACCAAGTACAAGAAGTACCTCATCCTGCTCTTCCTGCCCTTCGTGCTCATCGCTGCCTCGTGCAGCGGCGAAGACGAGGCATCCACGCAGGAGAAGAGCCAGAACATCACCGAGGAGTACAGCCAGGCCGCCGAGAAGGCCGTCCCGTACCCCCTCGAAGAGATGGAGGAAGGCGGCTGGCTGGAGCGCATGAACTTGCGTGAGCGCCACATCCGCTACTCGGATCCGAACAAGATCAGCTACATCTACCTGTTCTCGGATCAGGGTCAGCTGATGGCCAACTACACCGTGAAGGGCAAGGTGAGCAACACCTCCTCGCAGATGACGACAGCGACCCAGCTCGTCGACTCCTGCGGCTCGGGCTGCAAGTCGCTCATCGGCATCGAAGCGCCGATGGACGACGGCACCTGGGGTCCCTCGGAGGATGCCATCTTCTTCTTCACCACCGACGGTGTGATGATCCAGTGGCCCGGCGAGTACGTGCTGGCCGACGCCCCGCTGGACCTGACCACCCAGCCGGTGCTGGTGTACAACACGGGTTCATCTCCCACATCCGTCGCCGACAAGGACAACTACGGCGGCTGATGATTTCGGGGGAGAGCTTCGGCCCTCTCCCGGCCCCGCTTCGGCGGGGTTTCTTTTTTTGCTTACATATCTGGCATATATCTGCTAAAATCATCGCCAGTTGTTGTACCTACGAGTGTTAGGGGAAAATATGAGTCAGGCGCAGTCAGCCGATATCCCCGTTCTGTCGCCGCAGGCCGAGGCAAAGCGCCTCAGGGGCCTGCGCAACGCCAACGGTGTCGGTCCGTGGTTTGGCCACAGGGTCTTTCGTCGATTGATTCTGATGGTAGCGGCAACACGCATGAAGGGGAAGATTCACGGCTCGCACCAACTGCCACAGCCATCACCAACTTATTACCCGCCGCGATATCGTCGCAAGGGCGATAGTCACATCAGTGATTACCCGTTTGTGGTGGCGCCCAATCACCAGCACATGCTGGACATTCCACTGACGGGCTTCATCCCGCGACCGATGGCCTGGCCCTCGAAGCCAGACTTTGTTCGTTGGACGTGGCTGAAGTGGCTGAACCAGCCTCAGGGCTGTATTCCGTTCATGCGTGATGTGGACTGGGCAAAGCACCCAGAGTATCAGAAGTTCACCTACACGAAGGACGAGATGAAGGATGTTGTTCACCGCGCATTGCTCCGCGGCCAGCCGGTGGTGCTGTATCCGCAGGGTACGCGTCGTGATGACGACGACCTTTCCGACGCCAAGCTGGGCGCAATGTACGCCGCTCTTCGGGCCAATGTTCCGTTGGTGCCGCTTGCCATCTACGGCGTGGGCAAGGCTGATGAGCATCGTCGCACGCGCTTTCTCCGCCGCTCATGTGCAGCTGCTGTGGTGATGGAGCCGATCCATCCAGAGAATTACATGGGTGGCGATCGAGTGGTTGCCCGAGCCATGCAGCGCGATTGGCAGATGGCTATCGAGAAGGGGCGCGAACTCGCGCGCGTACTACAGTCCACCATGTAGTTTTTTCGCCCAGTCATAATCGACTGGGCGATTTTTATTGCTTGACGCGTCACCAAGGAATTTCTATACTAAAGTTAGCACTCGACTTATGAGAGTGCTAATGCTTTCTCTAGCAATAGATTGCATTAACATTTTTTTATCGAGTAAGTACTAAGTAATTTTAGGAGGTAAGAATGAACCTGCAACCACTCGCAGATCGTATTGTGATGGAGCAGCTAGACGCGGAAGAAAAGACCGCCTCTGGTATTGTGCTTCCAGATAGCGCCAAGGAAAAGCCAAAGATGGCAAAAGTATTGGCTGTAGGCAAAGAAGTTAAAGAAGTTAAGGCCGGTGACACTGTTTTGTATAAAAGCTACGGCCCAGATGATGTAAAAGTAGACGGCAAAGAATATCTCATCGCGAAAGAAGAAGATCTACTCGCAGTCGTAAAGGGAGGTAAGTAATGGCAAAAGACATTCTGCACTCAGAAGATGCACGAAAAAAACTCAAGGACGGCGTAGATAAGCTCGCCAATACCGTAAAGACAACTCTCGGACCAAAGGGGCGTAATGTTGTTTTGCAGAAGAGCTACGGCAGCCCACTGGTTACTAATGACGGCGTAACGATTGCCAAAGAAATCGAACTCGAGGACGCATTTGAGAACATGGGCGCCCAAGTGGTGCGCGAAGTTGCCTCTAAGACTAACGACATGGCCGGCGATGGAACTACTACTGCTACAGTACTTGCTCAAGCAATTATGGAAGAGGGCGTAAAAAATGTTGCTGCTGGTGGAAACCCAATCGCTATCCGTCGCGGTATCGAAAAAGCCACTAAGCACGTGGTAGCAGATCTTAACGATATGGCCAAGCCTGTAAAAGGCAAGGAAGAGATTGCCAATGTCGCTACCATTTCCGCTGGTGACCCAGAAGTTGGTAAGTTGATTGCGGAAGTGATGGAAACCATTGGCGAAGATGGTATCGTAACCGTTGAAGAGAGTCAGGGAATGGGCCTCGAAAAAGAGGTGGTTGAAGGTATGCAGTTTGATAAGGGCTATGTATCTGCCTATATGGTGACCGACACCACTCGCATGGAAGCAGTCTACGAGAACGCTCCAATCCTGATTACCGATAAAAAAATTAGCTCTATTCAGGAAATTTTGCCTCTCCTAGAGTCCCTTGCACAGGAAGGCAAAAAGGACCTGGTGATTATCGCTGAAGAAGTTGAAGGTGAGGCGCTTACTACACTCATCTTGAACAAGCTCCGCGGTACCTTTAATGCACTCGCCATTAAGGCTCCGGCTTTTGGTGATCGACGTAAGGCGATGCTCGAAGATATTGCTATTCTTACCGGTGGCCAGGTGATTACCGAAGAAGTTGGCCTCAAGCTAGAAGACGCTACTGTCGAGATGCTTGGTGAAGCTCGCAAAGTAATCGCCACCAAGGACAACACAACAGTTGTAGAAGGTAAGGGCGACCAGAAGCAGCTTAAGGAGCGAACAGCTCTAATTAAGGCGCAAATTAAGGAGACCACTAGCGACTATGAGCTTGAAAAGCTCCAGGAGCGAGTAGCTAAACTCGAAGCAGGTGTAGCTGTCATTAAAGTTGGTGCGGCCTCAGAAGTTGAGCTTAAAGAGAAGAAATTGCGCATTGAAGATGCTATTAACTCCACAAAGGCTGCTGTTGCCGAAGGTATCGTACCTGGTGGTGGTGCTGCGCTGGCGAAGATTGCTCGGACCCTCAGTAATGTAAAAGTTGACGACGCTGAAGAGCAGGTGGGTGTAAAGATTGTCGCTAAGGCCCTCGAGGCACCACTGCGCCAGATTGCAGCGAATGCTGGAATTTCGGATGTAGCGGTAATTCTCGAAGCGGTGTCAAAGTCTGACAACATTGGCTGGAATTTCGCCAAGAATGAGCAGGTGGACATGATTAAAGAGGGCATCATCGACCCAGTTCGTGTCACGAAGTCGGCACTCGTAAATGCTACTTCGGCAGTATCAATGCTGCTCACAACCGAAGCTGCGGTGGTGGATATTCCAGAAAAGGAAGCTCCAGCCGGTGGCGGTATGCCAGATATGGGTGGCATGGGCGGAATGATGTAGCGAATACATCGCCAAATCCAAAAAGAGCCTCAAAACGAGGCTCTTTTTAGTAATAAAATACCCCGAGGATTAACTCGGGGTGGGGATCAGCCTTCGCGCTCGGCAAGGACGCTGCTGATGATGTTCGCGGCACGCTGTTGATGGGGCAGGCCGCCATAGTTCATCGCCAGTGCTCGAAGTCGTGACACTTGGTCTCTTGCGAACTGAATCTCTGCCCAGTTGTCTTCGAAGAGGGGGAGCCGATATTCCACTAGCGCCTCCAGGAAGTGCATGAGGTTGTAGAGCTCATAGTGGCGGTTGTCACTGCGCTGCAGAAGAACATCGGCCATGCCGAAAATCTCGAGCGCTTCTTCGGGCTTGTCCTCTGCGAGCAAGATACGAGCCTTGAAGCCCATGCTGGCTCCGCGCTCTGCAATGTCGTCCGTTGGTTCACCCATGGCGTAGTCGATGAGCTCATGGGCAACACCAAAGTCGCCTCTCAGGAGTGCTACTCGACTACCATCGCGATTGATCGCCCTGACCTTGGTAGGGTCATCTGTGAGAAGCAACGCATCTGCGAAGTGTTCGTCTGCCTCTTCATGTTGACCAAGACTTGTGAGGACCACACCCCACATGTGGTGGAGAGTGACAGGGTCGGCAGCAGAACTGTACTCTGCGAGGCTGGCAGCTTCTTCATAGAGCAGCACTGCTTTCGCGTTGTCGCCCTGGATGCGAGCCTGCTCGGCGGCATCGAAGGCTTCCAGATATCTATCCATGCTTTTCTCGATTCAGTAGGAGGTACGAATAGATTATATTTTACAATAAAAATTAAAAGATGTAAATAAAACCCCAGATCACTCTGGGGTTGATGCTGTACGAATCGCAAGGAGCAGCGTCTTCGCAGGCAGAAATTGCGTGCCGAATGGAAGGCCTTCGTCGGCCATTGCTTCGAGTACGAAGGGATTCTTCCAGGTGTCTGAGAACTTGCGATACACCTTGATTGTGTCGGCTCCTGGCTCGTGCAGGCTGGCGGTGGCGACAAAGTTGATGACGGTACTGTTGCCAGTGATTGTCATGCCATCCTGCAAGCCAACTTCACTTGCAAGCAGGATGCAGTGCGTAGCCAGCCAGTCTTGCGCTGCATCGAGATGGCCGCGTTCGAACTGATAGCGCGCCATCAGTAGCGCAATCTCGATCTCTAGATCTCGATCGGGAAGTTGGCGACTCTCGCGATAGGCGTCTTTGTACGCCTGTAGTGCCGCTGCGTGTTCTCCGGTTCCTGCATGCTGCTCGGCCTGGTCGATGAGCTCTCGAATAGTTCGCGTATCTCGCCGGAACTTGAGCGGCAACTCGGTTGGATCGACGTGCTTCATGGAGGGTCTCCCTATAAGGTGCGGAATGATGGTAATTTTACAATACTCTCTACGGACTGTAAACCTGTAAAATATGTTACGCTTATGCTTATGGAAAAAGGACCAAGCCCGGCATCAGCCGAAAAAGAAAAGCGCATAGAATTTAAACTTCTGACTGCGGAAAATTACTTAGACATGATAACGAAAAGGCAGCAGGTGGTTGCAACAGACACTATCGCTCGAGGTGATTCTGAGGGTATGCGCGCGAAATATGTGCAAAATACCGAGCGACTTATCGACAGAATTCGTCATGGGTTTGCGGATGAGAGTGGGCCTGGGCACGATTCTGCTGACGTAGTATTTTATTTAGATAAATCGGCGCGTCCAGTATATTGGTTAACTGATGCGATGTGGGAAGTGTTTCCAGAAGAGGGCGCGAAGAAGCCAGATACGCATTTTCTTAACTTGCATGCCAACGAGGGGCCAGGTGGTGGCCGACCGACTCGCGAGCAGATGATTCGTCAGGTACAGGAGGGTATATTCGATAGCTACATCGAAACCATGAAGCAAGTATATCCAGATATGGCCGGTAAAAATCTTTTAGTAGTAGACGAGGTGAGTGTGAGTGGCTCAACAGAAGAGTTGGCGTATCAGATATTCAGGCGAGCTTTCCCAGATGCGCACATTAAATCTGCTGCCTGGATGCAAGCTGGACGCAGGGAAGATCGCTATGGAAATAGCTATCCATCTGAAATTCCTGTTTGGTATAAAAAGTCCTCAGACTCAGGTCGTGGAGTTTCAGGAATTAATCCCGAGAAGTCTTCGCTATCTGGTAGTGCAGCCCAGAGAGCTGGAGCAGAAATTCTCTCAACTCGCCCAGATACGCCCGATTTAGAGTCTCTACAACTCAGAAAAGAAATTCGTCAGATGGCACAGGATGTTCTGTCTGGAGAGCAGAGCATTATTCCGGAACATGATCCAGATAGCGCCAGATATGGAAGTATGCGGATTAGGTCCGTAGGCGGCGCTAAACCTGAAGGGCTCCCGCTATTCTCCAAATAAAACTTGTCATAATACATTGACAAAAAGCCTATAATTTGCTATACTATAGCGACTTGGTAATCTGATTTTATCAAGTTGTTATTTGACAAAGTGTTTGGAAATAAGGCCTCCGGTTACCTGTAGTTTGCGTGTCAGACGAGGGTAATAGGTATCCGGAGGCCAGTTGGTGGTCTCCTTTTCAAGAGCCCAGGAGGGCATAATGACCATGACTGAGACCACCAACCCGACCCCCGTGTTCACCCCGATCATCCCGCGCCAGTTCAAGTGGAGCGAGGCGACCACGCCGCACCTGGCCAAGTTGGCTCAGGCCATCCTCGACAGCGAGTTCCACCAGGACAAGATGGTGGCGCGCCTCAAGAACGAGCTCCAGGCTGCCCTCAACGGCAGCCGGGAGGAGCTCGAGGGCGCGCTCAACAACGTCTACAAGTTCGAGGACCTCGTGGCCAAGTACAAGCCCGAGATCTTCACCGACTGGCTGAACGGCTTGTCGGTGAAGGAGAGGGCTCGCGCCCGGAGCTTCGCGCAGGCCATCAACAACGGCCGCGTCAGCTCCGGCGACGAGGAGCTCGACATCGAGGTCTACGTCGGCTTGACCGACGACGACACCGAGGTCGTCCGCACAGCTCTGTCCTACGCGCCGCACTTCCAGCCCACCCCGGCTGGCCGCGCCGCGATGGACCAGCTCGACGCCGAGCGTGCCGAGAGCCGCGCCGCCGAACAGGCCCGTTTCGAGGCCATCCGTCTCGAGGAGGATGGTGTCCGCAAGGAGATCATGCACGTCCTCACCCAGGATGGCCGCGGTGACTACACTCAGTGGTTCAGCGACCGTATGCCGACCAACCGCCAGAAGCAGCTGCGGCGTCTTGAGACGCTGCCGGCTGACACCTTGCGTGGTCTGCTGACGGTGCTGGAGAACCTGGAGCCCAGTCTCCACGCCACCCAGTCGGTGAGCCAGGCTCGTCGCGAAGAGGCGGCCGAGGCGCGTCGCGCTGAGTCCGAGGCCAAGGGGCCCAAGCCGGCTCCGCAGCCCCAGGGTCCGACCTGGGAGGAGAAGCACGCCCGCATCAAGGTGGGCAAGCCGAACCCCCAGGGTGTCCCCGGGCAGGCTGCCGTCCGCGGCAAGCCCGTGGCCGGAACCGCCAAGGCCAAGAAGAGGAAGTGATCCTCTGACTCGCTGGGGCGTGGCTGAGGGGCCGGAGCTGTGGTTCGACCACAAGGGCGCCTCTTGCGCCTGCTTCCGGCCCCTCGGGCTCAATCCAAACACTTTGTCCTCTCCCAGATAGTTTGTGAGGAAAACACGAACTCTGTGGGAGGGCGCATACCGCAACACATCAGTGTCGCGCGATACGTTCTCTTTTTGTCCCCGCACCTTCAATCAACCCAGGAGCCCTGTGAATCTTCCGCCATCCCCCCGCATCCCCGCCATCTTGACGGACCCTGACGTCAACGGTCGGTACATGAACACGCTCTGGACTTTCCTCGAGGAGGGCCTGCGTGATCATCGCTTCCGACTCGTCCGGCATCAGGGTGTCGAGCCGCGCGGCAACGATGTGTCCTGCTGGCTGCAGCGCGATGGGAATCACACCGATCGCCAGCGAGGCATCGGTGCCATCGTGGCCATGCTCGATGCCTACGGACAGACTCGTCCGGAGCTTGTCTCCGTGGACGACATGTTCGAGTGGGTGCTAACTCGCGTCGATGTGATCGACACGTATCGCACCCAGATGTCCTACGCCGAGCTCGAGCAGCGAACGTTGCTGCAGCACGACGACAACTGGCGCTTCATCGCGCCGTTGATGCGCTGCCGTGTGCCCTTCACGCGGCAGCAGATGGATGTCTACCGAGACGTCGTCACCATGATCGAGCGTGTGGCTGAGCAGCCCAAGCTGCTTGTCGCCGACTCTGTGCCGGTGCACGCCGACCTGCCCGTCCTGACCGCCGTCTGATAGACCCACAAGGGGGAAAGTAATGCCCAAGACCATGATCCGACCTGCCGCCACCGAGCCTGACGAGTTCGAGCAGGACTACTACGACCTGGCCGGCCTCGCGGGTCCTCGTGATGGCTCCGATGAGCTGTCCTGCACGGGGAGCGAGTTGTCCGACCCGGAGGCACGAGTCTCCAAGTCGGTGCGGTCTTCCAGCTGGTGCTACTACCAGCCCGGTGAGGTGCGTCACCCCTGGGCACATCAGGACAGGCGGAAGCATCCGCCCAAGCCCTCGCGCAACCGGAAGTAGAACCGGACAAATCTACACCGACCTCCAACGGTCCTATCCCGTTGGAGGTTATTCTTTTTAGTAAAACTGCAACAAGCGAAACCCCGGTAGACGTCGTTGTCTACCGGGGTGTGAGACCCTCTTGGTCAGGCGATGGCCACGGCCGGATCGCAGTCCTGCAGCTGGTGCTGCCGGTCCATCTCGTCGCGCCCGGGGAGCGCTTCGGGATCGACCTCGCCGATCAGTTGGCGGAGCTCGCGGTACTGCTCGGCAGCCTCACCGCGCCAGTCCTCGGCACGCGAGTCGATGTAGCGCACCATCTTGCCCAGCCGGGAGTGCGTGGTGCCGTTCACCTCGCCGTAGCCCAGCTGGAGCTGCCTGAAGCAGGCGGTGGCAAACGTGATGGCCTTCGAGCACAGAGCCTGCCAAGGCTCTGGGTTGTTCTCGACATGCACGTTGAGGAGGGCGAGTGGCTTGGCTCGTCCGCCTCTCATCACCGAGTCGGTGCGCCGCCGAGCTTCGTTCTGCCATTCCGTGAGGGTCATGGTCCGTGTGGGCACGGTACCACCTCAACTTTCTTGGTTGTAGGTACGGGTGTTGATTATACGACAAAAGTGCCGATGTGCGATATGTTACAACGCGTTGACGTTTTTTGCAAGACAAAGTTTAACCCTGTTCGACAGATAGATAAAAAAAGGCGATAATCTAGGTATGAAAGATTTTGCTCACCTAGAAAAACTCGACAAACACCATATTTTTGATGCAGTAGACGTGCAGCCATCGCATTTGCGTCTTAACTTTGCTGATTCCATGACAGACGACATTACACCTAGCTGGGGAGAAGGGCTAGAAAATATTGTTGTAGCTGGTATGGGCGGTTCAGCCCTGGCGGCAGATATAGCCAAGAACTGGCTGAGCTCGCGCTTGGCACGACCACTCGAGATTGTGCGTGGCTACGACATACCAGAATATGTTGGGCCAACTACGCTCTTTATAGCATCAAGTTATTCGGGTAACACCGAAGAGACACTCTCGGCACTTGAACAAGCAGAGAAGCGCTCGGCGCGCATAGTTATTATGGCCGCTGGCGGAAAGCTCCTGGAGATCGCTCGCTCAAAGAAATATTTCACGCTCGAACTCCCACAGGTTTCGCAGCCACGACTCTCGCCATTTGCTGGTCTTAAGGCCCTAACTTGCGTATTCTCAGATCTTGGCTGGATTGGTGATTTAGATGTGCGTCGTGAGCTTTTAGATGCCGCCAATTGGCTTGATGTCGAGAAATCTAAGTTGAGCCTGGATAATTTGGATGAAGATAATATTGCTTTAGCGCTGGCGCGACATTTACATGGCCAGCCAGGGGTTATGTACGCTGGTCCGGCTTTGCGCGCGGCAGCCTATAAGTGGAAGATTGATATTAATGAGAATGCTAAGCAGTTGGCATTTTGTAATGTCTATCCTGAGTTGAATCACAACGAATATCAGGGTTGGCTATTTCCCGAAAAGAAGCCAGTGGCAACGGTGCAGCTCCAATCGAGCTTAGACCATGTTCGGGTGCAAAAGCGGTTTACGATAACGCAAGAAATCCTCAAAGAGCATGGTTTTGAGCCAATTGTGGTGCATGCCGAGGGGCAAACGCACATCCAGCAACTACTCTGGACAATTCTGCTTGGTGATTATGTTTCTTCGTACATGGGGATTTTAAATGGCATTGATCCTACGCCTGTTGCATTGGTTGAGGAACTAAAAAAGAAACTCGGTTAAGAGTGAAGAAGTCGGTGCGCCGCAAAGTTTTTATAGGGGCGCTTGTGGCGGAATTTTTAGTTGCACTTGGGGTGTATGCATGGTGCATAACTCAAGGATCATGTGCTGGCGAGTGTGTGGCTGTGGGCTATGTAGTGGCGCAAACATGTCTCGGATTAGCACTCAAAACTCTGGTGGCACTTCTGTTGGCGACCGGTGCAGCCTTTCTGCTTACTCGCAAGTGAAAGATATACTTGAAATTTTACTAACTTGATAGTATAATTTGCTTTCGTAATCGTACCTCGATATGCGCTAGACCTCAAAGGAGGTGAATATGCGCGCTCAAGCAATCATCGCGGTTGATGGCCCCAATGTCCTCGTAACGATGGGGAAGCTTTTTGGTCGCGAGGCCAAGCTGGACCACTTCGCCCTGAAGGCCGCTCTGTTGGAAGACGCGCGTACGCGCCTCGGCACTGACGACTTTAAGGCGAAGGCGGCAGTTTTTCTGCAGTCACATGGTCAGGACGATCCAACCGAGGGGCGTGTTCGTTTTGAGAGCATGCTCACGGGCTCTGGTTGGAAGGTTTTCACCAAGCCACCAGCCGATTATCCGTCCGATCTTGTAGCTGTGTCGCGAGGCCTAGATGAGGCTCTCGGCACGCGTGGCTATCAAGCGATTGGTGAGGTGAAGCGCGCTCTTCGTGAGCTCGATGCCTCCCGTGATGCTCAGTGTGATTGCATTGCCGACACGGCAGTGTCAACGCTTCGAGAGTCGGCCCGCACGCTCACCAAGGTGTACGCCATTCACTACAGCCTTCCCACAAGGATGGTGTTGCGCGTGGTGTTGCCTCTTTTGGCGCGGCTTACTCGTTTCAAGAAGTCACGTAGTTGGCTCGAAAAGTTGCTGATCAGTGCTTGGTCAAACATTTCGCTCGCTGAGCGGGGGCAAGCCGAGTACATTCAGCGAGTGCGCGAGCATTTGGCAGTGGCCTACGCTAGCCAGCTCGATTGGCCTGGTAGGGAACGTGACGTCCAGGCTGATCCGTATGTGGTGCCGACTGTGCAACTCATAGATCGGGCACACCGTGTGCGCAAGGCACTGGCTGTCCAGCGCGAAGAATTGCATCGAATTGGCGACGTGGACGACATCCTCTCGGATTGGACGCGCTGTCAGGTTAAGCCAGATCCTAAGCGCGATCCAAAGCTGCCAGCCGTTGTCTACCTGGTGGGCAATGACTATCGCAATCACCTGGTGCTTGCAGAGCGCTTGCAGCGGTATGGCGCAGAAGTGGTGCTAGTGCTTCAGCCCTGTCACTTGGCGCGAACTCCTATCAGCAAACAGTCTGAGGTGAGTCGGTATCCACTGATTCGCTTGGACACGTTTGTCGATGTTGGTTGTACCAAAAAGGCTGCGGCCTAGAATCCCGGCTTCGTTTCTCTTTCATGAGGGCGAGGTCGGGTATTTTTTTCTGGAAAATTGGGTGTTTTTCAGATATAATCACACCGCGTGGAGAGGTGTCCGAGTGGCTGAAGGAGCACGCTTGGAAAGCGTGTGTGCGGGAAACCGTACCGAGGGTTCGAATCCCTCTCTCTCCGCCATTACTAAAGCCAGGACCAATGGTCCTGGCTTTAGTAATGATGTGACAGGATAAGAATCCGTACTGCGAAGCAGAGGGTTCGATCATAAGGCGCTATCGCAGGAGTTTACTCCGAGAAAGCGACGCAATGAGTAGCGAAGCGTTTATCTCTCGCTTATTACTTAAGCTTGTCGTAACGTTGCAGCTCGGCTGAGCGCAACTACTGCTGCGAGGTAGATAGTTCCAGAAACACATGCGTGCGAGAGAGAAGTGGCTTGGCCAAGTACGAGAAAAGCTCCGGTTACTAGGGTAGCTATGGCACTGATATTGGCAGCGACATGTAATTGAGTATTTTGCGTAAAGATGCGCCCGGCAAAGAGACCGATACTGGCGAGCGCGATGATGGCATGGAGAAGTAGCATAGTTCTTTTTCCTTTTACTTATATGTAGTGTAGCAAAGCTGCTTACGCTAGCGCAAAATAGCTAACTCCGCCACAATAGAAGCATGACAAAAAAGACCACCACTGAAGCAGTCCACTGGAACTTAAACGACGTTTTTCCGGATGGCAAATTTGATACGTTGTATACCGAAATTGAAGCTGAAATGCCAAAGTATGCCGAGTGGCAGAAAAAGCTTGCTCCAGATATGAGCGAAGCAGATTTTCAGGCCTATTTTGCTTGGAGCTTTGCGTTATCTGAGAAACTCACGCTGCTGTATTCTCGCCCGAGTCTCGCTGAATCTACCGACGCTAAATCCGAAGAAGCTAAGCGCGACAAACCACGTGCCCAAGATTTAGCGGTACGGTTACGTGAGGTGTCGCGTCCTATCTCGATGTGGCTGAAGGGTAAAGAAGTAGCTGGCATGCAAACGCTCGATGATGCGAACGCTAAGCGGCTTTTTGCCTGCATAGAAGGTATGGAGTACGCGCTGACGTACGCGCGAGATATGGCTCGACACACACTCGCACAGGCCGAAGAATCAATTATTAGTCACAAAGATGCTACCGGCACAAGCGCGCTGACAGATTTACGTGACATGATCGAGACTGATTTTACCTTTGAGCTCGAACTGGATGGCAAAACAGAGCAGTTTGAAACCGCCGAAGAGTTAAAATCAGGAGTGTATTCCACCGATGCAGCTCGTCGTAAGGCAACATATCAAGCATTGTTTGCACCCTATATCCGCGAGGAAGATAAATTCTTTAAGGTTTACCAGTCGATTGTCAAAGATTGGGCCTATGAAGCTGGCTTACGTGGCTATTCAAGCCCGATTGGTATGCGTAATGCTGCTAATCAGGTTTCTGATAAGGCCATCGAATCGCTAATGAAGGTCTGTGAAGAGGAGAGGGGTGTATATCATGACTTTTTTGCTTGGAAAGCCCGGGAACTTGGAGTAGGTCAGTTGAGTCGTTACGATTTGTACGCGCCTCTCTCAGAAGCGAAATCGGAATATAGCTATGCCGAGGCAGTTGATTTGGTGCTGGAAAGCTTTTCGAAGTATTCGGCTGATTTTGCGGCCAAAGCCCGCCAAATATTAGACGAGAGGCACATTGACTCGCATCCGGCATCTACAAAGCGCGGAGGGGCCTTCTGCGCAGCTGTGACGCCCTCTATGACCCCGTATGTCATGCTCAATTTTGCTGGTAAAAGCCGCGATATCTCAACATTAGCGCATGAGCTGGGTCACGGCGTGCACGACATGTATGCGGCGCATTTACCGATAGGCTCGCACCACCCCAATTTACCTTTGGCAGAAACTGCCTCTACGTTTGGTGAAATGCTGCTTTTTGAGTCGCTACTCGATAAAATTACCGACCCGGTAGAGAAAAAAGCATTATTGGCAGAGAAGTTAGCTGATAGTTACGCCACAATTTCCCGGCAAAACTATTTCGTGAAGTTTGAAATTGCCGCGCATGAAGCAATTCCAAATGGGGCAAGCTTAGTGGATATTCAAAAGTTGTGGCTCGACGGGTTACGTGAGCAGTTTGGCGATTCTGTTGAAGTGGATGATATCTTCCAGCACGAATGGTCCTACATACCGCACATCGTACACACCCCGTTCTATTGCTATGCCTATAACTTTGGTGAGCTTCTAAGCTTATCGCTGTACGCACGGTATAAGCAGGAAGGAGAGAGTTTTGTGCCAAAAATCGAGGCCATTTTAGCAGCTGGTGGCGCGCGTGATCCAAAGCTCGTGCTAGAAGAAGTTGGGATAGATTACGAAAGCGAAGACTTCTGGCGTGGTGGGTTTGAAATTATCCGCGGATGGATGGATGAGTTGCAGGAGGCAAAGTAGTGGCTGATAGTTTTCAGGTAGATAAAGATGAACTGAAAAAGCGGTTAACCTCGGAAGAGTTTGAAATTACGCAGAATGCTGGTACGGAAGCACCATTTACTGGTAAATATTGGGATGAGCATACCGATGGCACTTACACCTGTAAAGTGTGCGGTCAGGTTTTGTTTGATAGCCAGCACAAGTTTGAATCTGGCTCTGGTTGGCCGAGTTTTGATCGAGCTGTACCTGGATCTGTTGAAGTGCGTGAAGATGTAAGTCACGGCATGACGCGCACTGAGGTGGTGTGCAGTAAATGTGGCGCGCATCTAGGGCATATATTTGAAGATGGTCCGCGCGATACGACAGGGCAGCGCTTTTGCATAAATTCTGCCAGCTTAGACTTGAAAAAATCTGATAAATAAAAAAGTGGGTGGGAAGAAATGAATCTTCCCACCCGGTGGGTTCCCGCGAAGGGTTAGCAGCCAGTGCCGGCCCAAGGGGAAGTGCCGACGTTTCGAAGCGTCCACATGGCGACGGCATCCTGGGTGAACCAGGGTGCGTCCTTGGCGCGAGCATAGCCGCCGTGGCCAGATCGCACAGACACGTTCTGCCAGGTGGAGTCCAGAAACTGGTAGGCTCCAGATGCAGAGCTACGTGGATTGTCTTCGCCATACCCGTTGGTGTGGGGCGCAGGGCCACGATCTGACTCGTGATGGCGCACACACGTCAGGAACGGGTGGTTCTGCACTGCCAGACGCTCCATGTGGATGCGCCTGGCAAGCGCGATCTGCTCCGGCGTGCAGCTGGCGAGCACAACAGCGCCCAGGCTCACGATCGCGAGGATCGTTGCACGTCGAATGTTCTTGCTGGATTGCATGGATTACTCCAAAGGTACACGAAGGCCAAGGGGGTTGGCCTTCTAGGGGGCGTTGTCAGCTTGTGAGCTATCCTTACCACGTCTCGATGGTGTCTACGACGTGACTAAGCTCAAGGTCTCAGCTTCGCAAATTGGCGTGCTCGTGGGCACTCTTTGCGGAGTTCAGACTGGTTTGACAACTTAATTACATTAACACAAATTTTAAGCTAATGCAAGTATAAGGAGAATAGGTTATGGATTCATCTTAAAATTCGCCACCCTTACCACAATAGTTCACGAGGTCCCAGTGACACCAACCCCAACGTGGGTGGTCTACAGCATCTCGGAGGGCGAGTACGTTGTAGTAAGGGTCATTCCACGGACCTTTTAAGAATAGGCGTTGCAAGGCAGAAGAGAGCTGGGCACAGCCGGCGTACTGGCTTCCAGGACGTCGAGCATTAGGATTGTTGGTAGATTCACGAAATACAACCTTTACGGCTCGTGGATAGTCGATTCGATCTTGAAAAATGTAATCTACAGCTTCGCGACAATTAGAAAATGCTTGGTAGGGCGGGTTGAGATAGGCGATTGGGCTTGGTACGCGCAAGGCAGCAATGCGGTCTGCGCTATCCTGACAGTCTCCATAAGCTGATGAAGCCGGTGCAGCCTGGGCGCACACCTGACGCATGGTTTCCAGATCCAGCTCCGAGGCAGCGGCACTGCTGTTCTTGGGGGTAGGAAGAGAAAATGCACTCAGGACAAGAGCCACGGAAAGGGTAGCCACTGTCATCAGTGCATGTGATTTCTTTTGATTATGCGTATGTGGGATGTGCTTTTTGTGTTTCATAGACGTCGTTTTTCGACTACGACGCTATCTATTTTAGCATAACTGGCTTACTTTTTCAAGTACCGAGCTTAGGAGGCGGTGGTGTGTTTCTGCAGCTCACGGCGTAGCTCGGCAGGGTGGTTGGTGGTGATAAATTCCGCACCAGCACGCAATTCGTCTTGGTAGTCTTCATTCTCGCCGCGTCCGGCCCAGAGGTCGACCGGTTTGCCTAGCTCGTGTAGGCGGTCTGTGTAGCCAGATTTTGCTCGTCTCGACGCGACAGCCAGCGCATCAAAACGAGAAACGAGCCAGCCTGGGGGTGTCCAGCCAAAAAATGGCACAAAAGCCCAGCAGGTTTTTGCAGCAGCATTATTTTTCTCAATATCGATGAGGAGTCGGTGATCGAATGACAGGAAAAGTGTTTGATTGACTAGGCCGTGATTGGCGACGGAGTCGTACACTCGTTCGGCGAAGCGGCCGGGATTAAGTCGGTAAAATTTTAGCTCGACGACGTAGTTGGTTTTCTTACCAAATGTGGCGAAAACTTCGTCGAGCGTTGGAATGCGTTCGCCGCGAAATCTTTCGCTGAACTTTATACCGGCGTCGAGGGTTTTAATTTCTTTGAGGGTTTTTGATGACACTAAGCCTTTGCCCGTTGTGGTTCTATCCAGCGTGAGGTCGTGCATGATGACGAGTTTTTTGTCTTTGGTCATCTGAACATCGAGCTCAATGGCATCGGCTTTTTGCCGAATGGCTTCCCGGAAAGCAGCCAGGGTGTTTTCTGGAGCATCGGCCGAAGCACCACGATGGGCGATAATCATTGGCGTTTTGCGCTCTTTAAAGAAAGCATGCATGCAACCAGTATACGCGAGGCGGCCAGATTCCGTGATACTATCGGATAGATAAGGAGCGTGGCTTTGAGTAAAAAAGATATTATTTTGGCTGAGCGAGCTTTTTTTGTGAAGACCCTTAAAGAGTTGAAGCAAGCTGAATGGCGAGCAGATACATTGTGCGCTGGTTGGGATGTGGAAGATTTGGCAGCACATCTTATTGTTCGAGAGCGAGGCAGCATACCAGCCCGCGCTGGCATTGTGATGCCGTTTTTACATCACAAGCACGATGCTGCGATTACGAAAATGAAGCAGATTGGGCATGAGAAGATGATCGCAAAGTTGGAGCATCCACCAGCATGGGTGAAGCGTTTGCCGTTTAATGTGATTGAGTTTTATGTTCACAACGAGGATTTGTTGCGCGGTAAGCTCGGGCGTTCGAGGGTGATTTCAGATGAGCTGGAAGCGGTATTGTCGGGATTCGTACCTCAGCTTGCGCGATTTGCATTTCGGCGGGTGAGTGGTCGTTTTAGGCTCGTAATCCACGATGAGAGTTCAGGTGAGACACACGAGAGAAGTGTGGGTAAACATTCTGAGGCTTCGCCTGAGCTCGAGATTTCTGGCCGCGCCGGAGAGCTCGTGTTGTTGTTTATGGGGCGTGGCAAGCATGCCAAGGTGAGGGCGTCAGGTACGGAGGAAGCAAAACATTTGTATAGGCTTGCCGACATCGGTATTTAATCTTGAAGTTTTGACATATTTTTGGTAGAATTCAAGTTCTCTGTACCTTATCCACTTTGAAAGAAAGTGAGCCAAACAAATGAGCCAAACTGGCCAAGTTGTAGATGCAACGAGTGTGTTGCCACCGAGACTGCCGGAAGGTATGACGGTACGTGGAACGAACAGCAAAGAGCTGCATGTCTCGCTGAGTAGGTTGAGCCGTGTGCATGAATTCAAGCTGATACTTCGCGTCGGTGATGCAACCGCCCATCTGGACTACGTCGATGTCGAATGTCTGGCTCAAGCAGTGCGAGCCAACTTCAATCAAGAAGATGGGTATTGCCAACGCAACTTCGGTGGTAGTTCGAACCTCTGTGTGTTCGGCGGCACTATCGGCGGTCGGCGCTATGTCTCCCTGCTGTGTGCCGGTCAGGCAGTGCGCCTCGATGAAGAGGGTGTTCGCCAGTTCGAGGCGGAGATGCTTCGCATCTGCAAGGAGATTGATCGCATCTCCATTTCACAGCCCCATCATGGCGCTTCTTCCCAGGATCGGAGCTGACATGTCTCAGGCTGATTCCGCACCCCGCCGTCATCTGATGACGCTCTGTCACGAAGAAGGCTGTTGTCCGGAGATTTTCTACTACGCGTCCAGCTCTGTAGATATGTGTCTCATGGTGATCGATGATTTCGGTAACCGAGCATCCTTCGGTCCGGACACACTGCTGCAGGCTGAGCTCAGACCTGTGGGTGATCCGTCGAGTACCGACCAGTGGATGCTGCGTGATGACTTCGGTAGCGAAGTGTACATGCAGCTGAGACAATACGGTGAGCTGCTGAGCGATGACAACTGTGCGTTGATTCGCGAAGTGGCCGCTGAACGTGGTGTTGGCATCTACGACCTCATCGATCAGGCTCGGGCACGCATGCGCAACCTTGCATCGGCCTAGTGCCGTAGCCTCAGGAGTTTCGATTCCTGGGGTATTTTTATTGATAGGCTGATAGAATTGAAACATGAAAACAGCACAAGAATTGATTGAAGCGCTTTCTCAAGAAGGAGATCCAGTGCGCGCCCAGCATTCCACGCGGTTTTTCAAAACTGGCCCTGGCGAGTACGGTGAGGGAGATAAGTTTTTTGGGATTACTGTGCCTACAACTCGCAAGCATGTGCGAGCGGTGCAGAACATGTCCCTATTGGAGGTACAAAAGCTGCTTGCAAGCGAGTGGCACGAGGCGCGTTTGGCTGGCTGCTTGGTTTTGGTGCAGCAATTTACTCGAGATAATACGGAAGACAGGCAAAAAATTTATACATTTTACTTGCGCAATGCAAAACGAATAAATAATTGGGACTTAGTCGATACTTCTGCCCCCAATATTGTTGGCGCCTGGCTCGTTTCGCAGGGCGATTGGGGAGTTTTAAAAAAGCTCGCGCGCTCAAAGAATTTGTGGGAAAAGCGGATTGCCATGTTGGCAACATTTGCCTTTATACGAGCTGGGGACTCGGAACCAACTTACGAAATTGCCGAGCTGCTTATCGCGGACACACATGACCTGATGCATAAGGCGGTTGGCTGGATGTTGCGAGAAGCCGGCAAGCGGGTGAGTGAGGAGGAGTTGGAGATGTGGTTGCAGGAAAATGGTCGGTATAAAACGATGCCCAGGACAATGTTGCGTTATGCGATTGAGCGATTGCCTGAAGCTACACGCCAAAGTTATTTGCGAGGTGAAATATAAAAAGCCCGAACCTATGTGGTTCGGGCGACTCCCTTGTCTCGAGTACTTATCTAGCCTATCAGCTCGCAGCAGCGAACCCAAGCATAAGCTTAATCATCTGGGTGACGATGGGGGCGGCAGGAATTCGACGACCGTGCAGCCTGGTCGAGCACATTCAGCCATGCTTCTGACGGAGACCTGAGTCATGAACTCCTCGACTTGCTTGCACTCATCTTGAGTCGCTTGGCCATTCAGCATTTTCGTCAAAATGATTCGGTACCGTTTGATTATGGCTAGCTTGCCGCTCGGGCTGAGATCTGAAGGCAAGCAGTCTTCGATGATACGAAATTGGACGGGACTTATTCCCTGCATCGGAACCTCACTTGCTTAGGTGCGATAACTTAGCTTGTATTATTCACCGATAGGGCCACAAATACTAGTCATCAAAAAAGTAGCGTTCATTTTGCAGTTCTTCTGGCAAGAAACCCTCGGGTGCTTGGAAATCGGCTTTCCACTTGTAGTTTTTGCCGTAACCCAACTCTTTCATGAGTTTAGTAGGTGCGTTCCGGAGCCCCAGTGGTACTTGCGCAGTAGGATTATTTTTTACCGATTTCTTGGCGCGACCCATGGCGTCGGCTACTGATCGACTTTTGGGGGATTTTGCCAGCGCAATTGTTGTGTGAGCTAATGCATATTCACCTTCCGGCAAGCCCACGCGCTCGATGGCTTGGAAGCAGCTAACAGCTAGATTGAGCGCCGCTGGCGCTGCCATGCCGATATCTTCGGAGGCAAGTATCACTAAGCGGCGGGCGATAAACTTTGGATCTTCGCCAGCTTCGAGCATGCGAAAAAGATAGAACAGAGCTGCATCTACATGGCTACCACGAATAGACTTAATATAAGCAGAAATTAGGTTGTAGTGATATTCGCCAGTTTTGTCGTAACTGAGAGCCAGGGTTTGCATGGCCTGTTTTACGGCTTCGATTGTGATATGTGTGGGGGAAATCTGTATGGTGGCCTCGAGGCCACCGAGAGCGGCGCGAGCATCACCAACTGAGAGTTCGGCTAGTAGGTCGAGTGCATCTTTATCGGCTTTGGTTGAGGAGTAGTTTTTGAGTGCGCGTTTGAGGAGCTTTGTGAGCTCAGGTTTTGGAATTGCTTCGAGGACGACTACGCGACTACGCGAGAGCAAAGGGGCAATCACTTCAAAACTTGGGTTTTCAGTAGTGGCACCAATAAAAATGATTGTGCCGTTTTCGATGTGAGGAAGAAAAGCATCTTGCTGAGCCTTATTAAAACGATGAATTTCGTCGACAAACAAAATAGTTTGAGTGCCGAGTCGCTGCATGGCCTTGGCATCTTCAATCACCTGCATGACATCTGCTTTGGAGGCGGTGACGGCAGAAATTTCGACGAAGTGATAGTTGCCAGAGCGGGCTAAAATGCGAGCCAAAGTGGTTTTGCCGCAACCCGGCGGCCCCCAAAAGATCAGTGACGCTACTTGTCCGGATTCAACCAGCTCGCGAACAAAACTTCCCTTGCTGATGACGGCTTCTTGGCCAACCATCTCTTTCAGGTTTTGGGGCCGCAGGCGATCGGCAAGCGGTCGAAATTCAATTTTTTGGTGTGAATTATCGCTAGTCATACAGATAGTATATCAGGTAATGACGAAGAAATGCCGAACACTGGAGTTTGGACGTAAGCTGATTTACTATAGGTATATGAATCAGCCACGTCGCACACAATCTGGAGGTATCATCATTATGGGTATGGTGCTTCTCTTGATGGCCGCAACGATTTTTGCACTCGCTTGGTACGCTTTTAATGGTGGCAAACGTTCGGAGGCAACTCCCGTGCCAAGTGAGACAATTATACCGATCGACTAACTCTTAGCGACGACTGGAGCTATTAGTTGTTGGTGACGGAGATGGCGTTGGTAGGTAATTGCCGTAGTCTGAGCCAATAATAATGACAAAATCTTGAGGTGGATTCTTCACTTCTTTTTCTGGTGTGGTGGCAGTTACTTTGAGTACACCCTCAAGATAAGACTTGGTGTTATTTTTTGTGCCACCGGTATAGTCGATAATTTGGGTTGTTGTATAGTCTCGCTTTAAGGCATTGGTTACCTGCGTGATGGTGAAAGGTAGCTTTTCTTTTTCGAGCTTAGCCTCGAGTTTGCCGCCGAGTGAAGCTGTGGCTGTACCATTTTGGATGACGATAGTGGCATTCTCTTTCCATATAGGGCCAAGCTTAAAGATGTCTTTTACAAAGGTTTGAATAGAGGTGAGCGTGGTATCGATTGGCAGGAGGTCGCTCGAGCCTGCTGGGTCAGGCTTAAGAAATCCGTTTGGCTCCAGCGAGAACACGGCATTGACGATTTGATCGTTAGGGATGTCTTTTGTGAGGTCATTGAGGCGTAGCATGCCCTGTACGGAAAGGTCTGTTTTTACATTGTCGCCGGCCGTTTGAATGAGTGCCGTCAGTTTTGCTGGGTTCAAAATAGTTTCGGTGCTCATAGCTTTGGTGCGAATGGCAGTAATAACTTCTTGCTGACGAGCGGCCCGACCAAAGTCATCGCCACAGGTACCCTTGCGGCAGCGGGCGTATTTGAGCGCAGTCGTGCCGTCTACTTTTTGCTTACCTGGCTGTAGCTTAAAACCGCAACTCTTCCATTGGTTTTTATCGCATGGATATTCTGGATCGTAGAGCAATTGTTTGTTGTCTATCTCTATGCCGCCAACTGCATCTACGGCTTGTTTGAGTCCAGTGAAGTTGGCACGCACGTAATAGTGGACCGGTACATCTAAAAAGTTTTCGACGGTATCGGTGGCCAGCGGGATATCACCATATGCGTGTGCTTCATTAATCTTTTTACTACCATGCCCATCAATTTTTACGCGTGTATCACGCGGAATGGAGACCATGGCGAGCTTATTTTCGCGGGTATTTACACTGACCAAAATATTGGTGTCAGCAAGCCCTTCACCATCGTGACCAGGGTCGCCGGTGCCGATGAGGAGAATATTAACACGGCCTTCATCTTCGCCTTTTAGTTTAGTTTCAAACTTGAAGAAATTTGGTGCGATTTTTGCAATGTTAGTAAACGTAAAAATACCAAAAGCAACCAGGCCGAGCGCGAGGCAGCAACCAATAAAAATAAGAACTTTTTTCCAGCGCGCCATTGGCTTTTTCGGGCGACCGGCGACTCGTTTCAGATTGTGCCGCTTGTCCCGAACTGGATCATAGATAAAATCTGGTTTAGGTGATTTTTGCATAGTTTTTTAAGAACTGGAGTAGCTTAGAATAATTCGGCCAAGAATGCAATCCAGCAAGCCCTATTATAACGCGAACTTAGCTGGAAATTAGCTTAAAAGATAACCTTATAAATCCAAAGCTCGGGCGGCGTCTTGTACACAGGCACCGAGTTTATCGTTAACCACCACGGCAAAATCTGGAGTTTGCGCTTGAGTATTGGCCCAAGCGCGCTCTTGAGCGGCTTCGGCCAGACGCTCGTCGAGTTCTTCGGGGCTAATATTGGGTTGGCGTTTTATGATGCGATCTTTTTGTGTTCGCGCATCTGGAAAATCTAAGAAGATTACCTTTACGGTATAGCCAAGCTGGCGGTAGTTCTCAACACCTTTGGGGTCGACGGTGAGGATTGGTGTTTTGCCGCTTGCAATCGTGTGATCGAGCGAAAAAGCCAATGTGCCGTAGTGATCGCCATACACAAAGGTACTTTCGACTAACTGATTGGTTTCTTCAAGCCAGGCAAACCGCTCATTGTCGACAAAAAAGTAGTGCTCAGCAAATTTCTCTTGAGCCCTAGCTGGCCAGCGGGTAGTTACGCTGATAACTTGAGCTAGGGTGGGGTGCTGACGCACCAACTCGGCAATAACAGCATTTTTCCCAACACCCGAACTGCCGGTTATTAAAAACAGTGGCTTATGTATGCTCGGCAAAGTTATGTCCCCTTAATATATAGAAAGCATAACATATTTCAGTTAATTTGTTGACAATAATTAACATTAGTGTTTTAATAAAGATATTATGAATAGATTACTCGATTACATGATCGAACACCCAACTTTCTCGGCTGATGCGAAATCAGCTGGGCATGTTGCTGTACGCACAATTCCAGGAGGTCTGGTACTCGAGTAAATCTCATTCTTTTCGAGTAATTGGCCTCCGAAAGGAGGCTTTTTTATATCGAAAATTAAGAATTTACATTAAGCGCATTTCGGAGATCAATTGCTCGACGAGAACCCTCTCGTCGAGTGAACCTAGTACAAGAAGGAGAAAGTCATGGCTTTTGGCTTTTCGATGCGTGTTACAACCGATGACGGGCTGGAGTTTACCATGGAGCCTTTGCAGGCCTCGGACTCCGCTAAGATTGCGGCTGGCATGCAGAGCTACGAACTTGCCCGTACGCTGGGCTTGCCTTCGGCGCAGACCGAGCGAGACGAGGATGAGTGGTTCGAGAGGTGTCGCACTGATGCCGGTTCTGTGATGTGGTCGCTTCGCTTCGAAGGGGAGCCGATCGGCATCACTTCGCTTCATGAGAAGCCGAGTCGTTACAGTTCTGGTAGTCTCATTTTTCGCCGCGATATGTGGGGGAAGAAGATTGCCAAGTCTGCGCATCGGGCGCGTTGCTATTACGCTGTCCATGTTTTGGACCTGATGGCGATTGAGTCGGAGGTGTTGTTCGGTAATACGGCCAGCATCAAGGCACTGTTGTCAGCGGGCTACACCAAGATTGGTGTTGAGCCTGCGGCTTGGTTCCGGGCTGGCGAGCGCAAGCATATGCACCGTTTGCTGTGGGTGAATCCCACTGATCGATCCTGGAACTATTTCTGGGGCGATACTGAGTTGCCACCCACGTTGCGTCGAGAGCTTCTGCGTGGGCGTGATCGAGCTACGGAGGCACTCCAATGGGCCGAGGCCCACGCCACCTTCTTGTGATCTCTTAGGTGAGATCACCGGTCGGGCTTTATGCCCGGCCGTTTTTCATTTTTGTATACTGTAACCATATATGCGTATTGTCGAATTTCAGGAAATTGTTTGGAATTACTATCGTGAGCATGCTCGCCAAATGCCTTGGCGCGACGAGCCTACACCTTACAATGTGGTGGTGAGCGAGTTTATGTTGCAGCAAACTCAGGTCGATAGGGTGCGCCCTAAGTTTGAAGCTTGGGTTGAGAAATGGCCAGATTTTGCAAGTTTGGCAGCCGCTTCTACTGAAGATGTGTTGCGACTTTGGAAAGGGCTAGGATATAACCGGCGGGCTTTAAGGCTGCAAGCAGTCGCCCGGCGGGTGCATGTAGATTATGACGGCAATTTGCCAAGTGATGTTGAAGTGCTGAAGACATACAGCGGTATTGGCCCGGGCACTGCGGGAGCGATTGTTGCGTACGGATTCAATCAGCCAGTGGTTTTTATTGAGACAAATATACGCAGAGTGTTCCTACATCATTTTTTTGGCGATCGGGAAGGTGTGACGGATAAAGAAATTTTGCCATTTATTGCCGGGGCAGTAGATAGAGAACATCCACGGGAATGGTATTGGGCACTGATGGATTACGGAACGTTTTTAAGAACCCAAGTAGTAAATCCTAATCGACGTAGCAAACATTATACGAGGCAATCTAAGTTTGAGGGCTCGAATCGCCAGCTGAGGGGACTGATTTTAGAGCGGGTGCTCGAAACGGGATACCTAAGATTGGGCGACAAAATTATTGGCTTTGAAGAAAGTGATGTAGAACGGGTTTGTGATGAGCTTGCACATGAAGGCTTCTTGGAAGCGCAGGGTGATAGGTTTACAATGAGGAAAGTATGAAAAACGAACGAAAGAATTGGTTTAAAGCACGTCAGAAAGGTTCTGGCTGGCTGCCGAATAGCTGGCAGGGTTGGCTTGTGGTATTTGTATGGCTTCTAGTGGTAACAGGTGTTATTTCTTGGCTCAATCTAATTTTTGAAAATATCTGGGCTGCGATGGCGCTCTCAATTTTGTGGTGTAGCTTTATGCTCGGTGCACTGACGGTGATTGCCCATATTAAAAGCGATAAGCCAAGTAGAGAATTAAGTCCACAATGAAATTGGCGCTATTCGTTCACCTGATTGCCTTTGCAGTTGGTTTTGGCGCGGTGATGCTTGTCGATACGATTGGTGCGCTGTGGGTTATCGGTAAAACTGATAAAAAGCTGGTATTGAATGTGAGTAATGTTGCCCAGAAGCTGATTTGGGTGAGTGTAGTTTTGCTCGTTGTGAGTGGCTCCATCTTGCTTCCAGATGAAATCTCAACGCGCACACGAATGAAATTGGTGGCGGTGGTCATTTTAATAATCAACGGAGTACTACTTGATCGTCTTCATAGGGCCACGGAGGCGGCCCCGCAGAGTAAGTTCTTTGAGCTGCCACGTGCCTTGCAAGTGCGTAGCATAGTACTGATCTCCATCTCACAACTTATGTGGTGGACGGCAATTATTGTTGGCTTTTTAAATAGCTCTAGCCACACACTTTAGCGCAGTTTTTTTAGTTCCTCGCGTACTACTTGACGGTCGTCCCAAGCTGTTTTTTTACCTCCAATAACGATTGATTGCTCGGCACCTTTACCGGTGATTAACACCAGATCATTGTCGGTTGCGAGAGATAGGGCTTTTGCGATTCCGGCTCGTCGATCGGTAATTCGCCAGTATGTTTCATTGAGCTTACCGCTAGCCTCTTCGACTCCAGTAGCAATATCGTCAATGATCTTTTCGGGGTCGTCACGATAAGGATCGACATTTGAGAGGACTACGTAGTCACTGCCGCGCATGGCAATTTCACCCATAATTGGTCGCTTGAGCTCGTCGCGCCCACCACCTTCGGCCCCCAGTAAAGTTATGATTTTACTGCCTTTTTGCACCATATCTTGAGCGCTATCCATCAGGGCTTGCATACCAGTTTCTTCATGTGCGTAGTCGACTATGACATGGAATTTCTGACCAGCTTCGATGCGCTCCATACGACCCGGAATGACACTTAACTCACTTAAGCCGCGCGCAATCACCTGCGGAGACTTACCTAGCTCGAGGGCGGCGGCAATGGCACCAGCAGCATTGCTGACGTTGATCGCACCCGGTATTGGGATGTGGTATGAATGTTTATTTATGACAAACTCGGCTCCTCGTGGAGAGGTTTCTATACGCGTGGCTCGATAGTCGCTTTTTTTAGTCACCGAATAGCTGCGCTTGATGTCGGCGATGTGTTCAAAATATTGTGTAAAATGCTCAGCGTCAGAGTTGGCGATCAGGATTTTTGGTTGCAAGCGGCCCTGAACGGTTTTGGGTTTCTGTGAGAGACTGGCGAACACGCGCTTATTATGCTCGTGTAGAATGTCGAGCGAGTAGTTGTGGCTCGCCATCAGCTCACGCGTGACGTTGGTAAAAATTAGCATATCAAAGTAAATACCGACATGACGCCATTGTGCCTGACCTTCCGAGGGCACTTCCATAACCGCATAGTGACAGCCAGCTTGGCGCATTTCGGCAAGAACTTTTTGCATTCGATGACGCCCAGGCATTGTCATATGGTAAGGATTGAGGCGTTCTTCGTGACCAATCCGAATATTAGCAGTGCCGATAAGCCCTACTTTTGATCCGTCGCCGGATAGGGCTGCCCAGAGCAAGTTGGCTAGAGTGGTTTTACCCTTAGAGCCAACCACGCCGATTATAACCATGTGGCGACTTGGATGGCGATATGCGAAGCCGGCTGCCAAGGCTTCAAAATAATGGAAACCATTTACGGCACTTTTTGGTACGAGTTTCTTCAAGCGATGTAGCATAGTCTCTATTGTAAACGTTTTTTGTGGTTGGGCCAGGCTTCTCATGACTGTCGCTATGGTTGATAATGAAGAGCGATGAAGAAATTGCACGTTGTATGCGCCGGTACGTCCGAAGGTAGTGTGAACCATGGTTGCGAGACTGCACCCGAGGTACTTTTGGAGTCGGGGTTGCGTGACGCCCTGGTGGGGGATGATTGGGCGTTAAAAATCTCAGAAGTTTCAGCTGTTGGTGAAGATAAAAATTATGAAGAACTTGGCTTGAGGAATGCTACAACCCTCTTGCCATGGTTACAGGAATTGTATCGGCAGCTTGCTGGAAACACATCTTACGACGAAAAAACTTTGGTGCTTGGCGGTGATCATTCCATCGGTGCGGTAAGTCTCTTGGCCACCAAGCAGCGTTATCCGGATGCGGTTTGCGTGTATGTAGATGCGCATCCTGATGCACACACATTGGAATCTTCTGAGACGCGCAATATTCATGGTTTGCCCCTTAGGATCGCGGCTGGCGACACGCTTACAAAATTATTCCCCGGGCCTTATTACGCACCGTCTGAAATCTTTTTGGTGGGCATTAAAGATATTGATATTGAAGAAGCGCACTGGCTGGCGGAACAAAAAATTGCCCATGCTTCGATGGATGGGATTCTTGAGCAAGGCATTGGTGCAGTAATGCAGCAAGTCGCCACGTGGGCAGGTGATCGGCCAGTGCACGTAAGCTATGACATAGATGCGATTGACGCCCAGTTTGCACCCGGCACAGGAATACAAAACGCTGGCGGGCTGACGTATCGCGAAGCTGAATACATTGCCCGTAAATTGGGCTCCCTTAACCCGGTAGCTGTAGATATGGTGGAGGTGAATCCAACTAGAGATGTTGAAGGTAAGACTGTAAGGTTGGCACAAGAGCTCACCATGAAATTGCTGGGGGGAGAGTGGAATAGTTATCAGGACTATTTGCGCTCTGACGCGTCGTGACTAAAATTGCTCGTCACCGCCGGGAAGAATTATTTTCTCGGGCTATATTTTTTGGACTGCTCGTAGTGATGGGGTTCTTTTTAGGTATATTCGGTTGGCGGCTTTGGGTTAGCCGACAGGATGGTCAACAATTTAGGCCAAAACCTTTGGTCTTGGAAGAAAAGCCGGATCAGACTAGGGTGGAGACTCGTTGCTATGAGTTTTATATACCTGCAGACTTTGAGATTACGAGTAATCCCGATTGTCTCACGGGAGCTTACGCTCGCCCTCGTAAATATACATATTTTCAGGTGTCGCCATACTATGGTGCCCAGAGTGAAGAAGCCATGATTGAAAACTGGCGTCAGCGGTGGTTGACCCTTGGTGCTGTAGAAAAATCTCGCGATCGCGTGATAGTGGGTGGACGAACCGGCTGGCGTTTGGAAGAATTCTATCCTCAAAACAATGAGAGCTTTGTTTCGTACCTTGTATTTTTGGAAGATTCCATTCGCGTTGATGGGCAGGAGCCAATTACTGCTTTCGAGCTGCGTGCTTGGGCAACAACAGAGCCTGACCGTGTGTTTGCAGTCGAAGTTCTACAAGATTGGCAGTGGCGATTTTAGCTGTTCTTGCACGAAAGAGCTCATGCTATACTTTAAGATAACAAGTAGCTATTTTTATGAATCCAAACGACCCCAACGCACCCCAGCCAATGCCCGCGCCAGAGCCACCAGGTTCAACGCCCCTTCAACCATCTGCTGATGACGTACCCGTGTTTCGTAATCCGTTAGCTCAGGGCTATGAGGGGGGCACCTCTCAGCTGCCACCAATCCCTCCGACGGCGCCCGAAGCTACACTGCCAAACCCTATGCCCGCACCTGACGTAACTAATCAGCCAGCGCCACTAGCACCAACACCTAGTCCTCTCGCCGAGCCACAAAGTGAGCCGGTATTGCCAGTGGCTACCGCGCAGCCAACTGTGAGTGAATTGAGTAACTCGCCGATTAAGCCCGCACCTGTTCGACTTGCTCCTGTGCCACGCAGTGACGACATGCATGCCGGCGGTCTGCAGTCGACATCTCAGGCTATGCCATTTGGTGGTGCCCCAGAAAATATTGCACCGGCTCCAGCTGCATCTTCGACATTACCTGTTGCCAACACTGCAAAGCGCAAGCCAATTGGTCTCATTGTAGGTTTAGCAGTTGGCCTTGTTGTTGTTTTGCTGGCAGCAATTGGGGGATATGCATACATTGCTTCACGAAAAGATTCGACCCCCACAGCTACTCCTTCTACGAGTGCTGGCTCGGTGCGTGATAAAACAGAAAAGCCAACGCAGCCCTTTAGTGAGAAGGTCGCTACCGACTGCTATGTTGCGCAATCGCTCACGCCGGTGGACACACAGCAGAATAAGGACTGTGCATTATCAATTACATATGGTGAACAAAAAATTTCTTCAATATTCGTTTCTGCACTAGGTCAATTCGATATAGCTACAGAAGAAAATGCGGGTACAAATACGCAAAATAGCTCGAATTCTATAGATACTCAAAAGTATCTAGAAGCTTTGATAGCTGACATTATTCCTAAAGATTTAGTCACCACACGGGAGGATATAAAGGTCGGCGGACTAGATGCTGTAAAAGTGGTTGGCAAGAAAGACGCTGCCTCTGGTGTTGATGTTGCGTACGTGTTTATCATCCTGCCGGAAGGTGATAGAACGTTTGGTGAAAAGAATTTCGTCGCCTTTATTGTGACTGGTGCGTATAATGATGATTATAGCCGTAAGGGGTTTGACCAGTTTCTTTCTACTTGGTCATGGAAATGAGCTAGGAGTGAAGCATGAGTAATATAATGCAGCCACAAAATCATGAGCATAAATATCGCCTTTTGGCATTGGGCCTGGGCATTGCTGCTGTAGCTTTGGTCGGGTTGATTACTTTCACGTTAATTACGAAGAAAACTGCAGACGATAAGAAAAAAGCAGGGACAAATACTGAAGCTGCAGACGTTGTGGGTCAAGGTGAGCTGCAAGGTAACGAGCAGCGCGGTACTGGCAAAATTGAGACGGATTGCTACGCATTTGAAGTGCCCCGTAGTGTGAGTTTGGGAGTTAATCAATATTGTGCAGTAGACTTAGGCTACGGCAGCGGTGAGGCAAACCTTTTGATAGCTGCACCAACCAAGATGTATCCTGACGAAGGTGGAGCGGTAAGTTTTGACAAGAGCCTAGAGGTGTATAAGAAGCAGTTGCAGGCGAGTGCTACGACCATAGATTCTGAAGAAGCTTTCAAGCTTGATGGACAAGACGCAGTTCGTTTAACGACGACTCAACAGAATCAGAAGAAAATTCTGGTTTTTGCAAAAACAAATTCTACCGATCAACTTGATAGTGCCGGTGCAGCAATTGAGGGTATTCTAATTTCTACGCCGAACGACACCAAGGAACAGTCTGAGGTTATGGCTGGCGTAGTAAAAACCTGGAAGTGGCGATAGAAACTGTCTCTACAAAACCCGCCAGAGCACTCATAATTCATGGCTGGAATGACGACTCAAGTGAAGGGTGGCTTGGATGGTTGGCCAACCACCTCCAAGCCGAAGGTTACGAAGTGCGTGCTCCACATATGAAGACTGATGTGAGGCCACTTATGCAGCGCTGGAGTGAGCAAGTTGCAAGCGCGGCCGAGGGGTTAGGTGGCAACGATATTATCATAGCTCACTCGCTCGGATGCTTCTTAGCTCTTCGCTTGCTAGAGGGCGGTCAAGTTAAAGAATCTATCAGGAGAGTGTTGCTGGTGAGTGGTTTTTATGATGCGCCTAATGATTCGGCGAGTAAGTTTTTTGAACCCGAGCCAAATTGGCAGAGTATCCGTACTCTTAGCACCGAATTTATATGTATTGGATCTTCTGATGACGCAATTGTTACTCCCGACCGTACGCGACGCCTGGCTCATAAGCTGGACGCCAAGCTCATTATGTTCGCCGATAAGGGGCATTTTTTAGGCAGTCGTGGCATGGCTACATTTCCAGAGATACTGGAGTTGATTGATTAGCATAGCCGCATTCGGGTGCTCTTCGGTTTTTTATCTTTAGGGCATATAATAAGCATATGAATGATGTTGAGGAAGTTAAGCAGCGGCTCGATATCGTCGAAGTGATTGCTGGTTATGTTGAGCTTAAGAAAGCCGGCAAAGATTATCGTGGCATTTCACCATTTAGATCAGAGAAGACGCCAAGTTTTTTTGTGAGCCCAGATAAGCAGATTTGGCATGATTTCGGAGCTAACGAGGGTGGCGATATTATTAGTTTTGTCATGCGCGCTGAGGGATTAAGTTTTCCCGAGGCGCTTGAGATGCTGGCAGCTCGGGCGGGTGTAGAGCTCAAGCCTCGTAGTGGTGGTGGCGGTATGAGCGGTGAGAAAAAAGGGCGCATATTTGCTGCTGTTGAGCTAGCAACAAAGTTTTATCATTATCAGCTTTCTCGTAATAAAGCAGCGCTGGCGTACTTACGTGAAACTCGTGGCGTGACCGCTGAGACTATAAAAGCTTTTCGTCTGGGTTACGCACCTGATGGTTGGACTGGGTTTGTGGATTACGCAATTAAGCAAGGATTTAGCCTAGATGAGTTAATTACAGCTGGCCTAGCAGCTAAGAGCACTAAGTCGCGTGGTGGCTACGATGTATTTCGTGATCGTGTGATGTTCCCGGTGATGGATGCGCAGGGAAGGCCAGTCGGTTTTTCTGGCAGAATTCTGGCGAGTGACCAGAAAACCGCTAAGTATGTGAATACTTCCGATACGCCAATTTACCATAAATCTAAGGTGCTGTATGGATTGTCTCAAGCCAAAGATGCAATTCGTGAACAAGACGCAGTAATTGTTGTGGAAGGCAATGTTGACGTGGTCACGCTCTGGCAACATGGCCAGAAAAACGTTGTGGCGGCCAGTGGCACAGCTTTTACAATTGATCAGATTAAGGCACTCGGTCGATTGGCGTCTAAAGTGAAGCTCTGTTTCGATCAGGA
The DNA here is from genome assembly GCA_964583675.1 of uncultured Candidatus Saccharibacteria bacterium. GTDB lineage: Bacteria > Patescibacteriota > Saccharimonadia > CAILAD01. The sequence continues at coordinate 74,572 of CAZOVH010000001.1, read as the reverse complement.
CGCCGCAGGATTACAGGCGACACTCAGAGCCATTGAGCTTGGCCAGGAAGCTAATGTCCGTATTGAAGTAATTTCTATCGAGGGTGCGAAGGATCCAGACGAGCTATTGCAGGCTGATCCACAAGCATGGCAGAAGTTTGTAGATAATTCTGAGTATGCAATTGATTATCTTTTTAGCTATGCCATTCGTACGTTCGGCGGTGATACTGGGACTTCCAGGAAGGCAATCGCTAGGTTCTTGGTCCCGGTTGTGAGGAAGATTAAGGATCGTATTGAATTACAGAATTACATTAAGCGCTTGAGTCAGCTTGTTTGGTTTGATGAACCGGACATGCGGCGCTTAGTTGAGCAAAAAGTTGTCACGAAAACTGTGAATACAAAAGTTGAACAAGAAGCACAAAAACCGGCTGCAAAAACTGCTACCAAAAAGCTCACAAGGGGGGCTCGTCTCGAAGAAATGTTCCTAGAATTATTGATTGCTTACCCCGCTACTCGCATGGCTCTTGAAGACTTAGAATTTGATGAATTATCGAGCGAAAACATCGACCTATTTCAATATCTTGCAAAGCACCCGCGAGTGGGCGAGCCAGGCATTATTAAAGCCTTGCCAAACCTGGAGGAGCGTGTTAAGATGCTGGGGTTACGGGGTAACCATGAATACTCGGAAATGACCGAGCACGAGAGAGGGCTCGAAGCCTTTACCCAAGTCCACAATTTACTCAAACACACATATGAGCAAAAAAAGCGCCAGCTACAGCGCGAAATCGCACAAGCGGAAGCTCAGGGCGATATGAACCTGGCCGCACAAAAACTTCATCGTTATCAGGCCATCATGAAGCAGATAAGCGAACTCTAGCTTCATACTTGGCGAGCTATACTTATGTAATTTTAGAAGGAGTGTTCCATGCCGCGTAAGGCAAAGAATCCTGAACCAACCCCACCACCTCAAATCCCAGAAGAACTTAAGCCAATTGTAGAGCGTCTACTCTCTAAGGGGCGTGAACAAGGATTTGTGACTCAGCAAGAAATTATGGCAGCTGTGCCTTCAGCCGAAGAACAGGTAGAGCTCTTAGATGACCTCTATTCGGCACTAATCGATCAGGGTGTCGAGGTTGTTGATCAAAAAGACAAGCTGATTTGGCAGACAGAGCCAGAAGAAGATATCGAAAAAGCTGTGAGCGAAGAATATATCAAAGATATCGCTGATGACTCGGTGCGTCTGTATTTGCGTGAAATCGGAAAAATCCCGCTTATCACCGGTGAAGAAGAAGTAGCTCTAGCTAAGCGTATTGAGCAGGGTGATAAGTCGGCTAAAGATGCGCTTGCTGAAGCCAACATGCGCTTGGTGGTCTCGATTGCTAAGAAATATATCGGTCGTGGTCTTGATCTTTTGGATCTGATTCAAGAAGGAAACACGGGGCTTCTGCGCGCTGTTGAAAAATTTGATTACACTAAGGGGTTCAAGTTTTCTACCTATGCAACCTGGTGGATTCGACAAGCAATTACTCGCGCAATTGCCGACCAAGCTCGTGTGATTCGCATTCCGGTGCACATGGTTGAGACCATTAACAAGCTCATCCGTACACAGCGCCGCCTCACTTCAGAACTCGGTCGTGAGCCAAGCCCTGAAGAGTTGGCTAAAGAAATGGAAATGGATGTTGAAAAAGTTCTGCATATCCAAAAAATTAGCCAAGACACTACCTCGCTGGATGCTACGGTTGGAGAAGATGATGACTCAACGCTCTCCGAATTCATCGAAGATCATGATTCGGTGAGTCCTGTGGATGCTGCAACCTACGAGCTTTTAAAGGAGCACATCGATGAGACACTCGCCCTACTTACGCCTCGCGAACAGAAGATTTTGCGCATGCGATTTGGACTTGAGGATGGTCGATCGCACACACTCGAAGAAGTAGGGCAGGAGTTTGGCGTGACGCGCGAGCGTATCCGTCAGATTGAAGCAAAGGCTCTAGCTAAGCTGCGTAAGAACAAAGACTCGAAAAAACTCAAAGATTACATACAGTAGTCAAAAGTAGAGATGTAAAACTGCTCGGTTAAATAGCCGAGCAGTTTTATTGTTGAGTGTCATCGGCAGGAGGTTCGCCATCTTCTCGTTCGCGCCTTAATTTGCGCAATTGTTCAAGTTGGTGCTGGTAATAGTCCTCAGATATCTCTGGCTCAGTTGTTGCCTCCGCGCGCTCCTCCGCAGTTTCCGCAAGATTGGCTGCTGGACCTGGCGCATGAACTACTTCATCCTTTTTTGTCGCCTTGAGAAAGCGACGGATGTCGTCTGGATCAACCTCAGAGCTTCCTACAATATCTTCGTGGGGACTTCTTGATTCACTCATACGGTTATTATTGCACCCGAACTTACAAAAAACCAGGTATAATCTGGAGTATGGTAAATACCAGATCACGTATAGCAATTTTCGATGGGCACGCGCTTTTGCATCGAGGTTTTCACGCTATTCCGTATCTTTCCACCAAGGACGGTACGCCAACCAATGGGGTGTATGGTTTTACGATGATGCTCTTGAATGCGATTAAGGAGCTGCAGCCAGAATATGTGGTTGTGGCGTGGGATATGCCTGGCAAGACGTTTCGGCATGATATGTATAAGGAGTACAAGGGTACGCGTAAGGAGACGGATGCTGATCTTGTGCCGCAGTTTGATGTAACTCGAAACTTGTTGGATGTTTTTGAAATTCCGGTTATTGGTGTTGAGGGGTACGAAGCCGATGACGTGATTGGTACGTTGGCCGCACAACATAAGAAAACACATGATGTGGTAATTGTGACTGGTGACATGGATGAGCTGCAGCTTGTTGATGAGCATGTGCGGGTGTATACGCTGCGCCGAGGTTTTTCCGATACGGTCTTATATGATGTGAAGGCAGTTGAGGGGCGCTATGGGGTTAATCCCGAAGAATTTTTGGTTACTAAGGCCCTAAAAGGCGATTCGAGCGATAACATTCCTGGGGTGAAGGGGATTGGTGAAAAAACTGCCACCGATTTAGTGCAGAAATACAAAACGCTGGACGGTATATATGCAAATTTGGATGAACTCAAACCAGCTGTTCGTAAAAAACTTGAGGAGGGTAAGGAAGACGCCTATCATTCTTTGGAGCTTTCGCGGATTGTGTGCGATGTTGAGTTTGAGTTCGATCTGGAGAAAGCTAGACTGCATCGCTTTAATCGCGATAAAGTCGTACAGCTCTTTACGGAGTTGGAATTTAGATCGCTGATTGCGAAATTACCCAAGAATCAGCAAGAAGACGCGCAGCAGCCAAATCTTTTTGATGAAATCTATGGAGTGGAGAAGCAACCGCAAAAACTGCTTCGAGATCATTTGAAGACGGCAAAGTATGAGATTGTACAAGATCGTGATGCGCTCGAAAAGCTTGCAAAAGCATTGAGTACACAAAGGGTTATTGCCTTTGATACGGAAACCACAGGGCTTAACGTTATGACGGCAGGGCTAGTAGGCTTAAGTTTTGCTTGGAAGGCTGGCGAAGCATATTACGTTCCAGTTGGGCATACAGCCGGGGATCAGCTGAGCGTTGCAACGGTTTTAGATGTACTCGGCCCAATATTGCAAAGTCCAGAAATTGGAAAGGTTGGCCACAATATAAAGTATGATTACCAGATAATGCGTCAGGCTGGTGTGCACATGCAGGGGATTGTTTTTGACACCATGATTGCTGCATTTCTGATAAGCCCTGTTGGACGGGCGCAGACACTTTCTGGCTTGGCTCTGTCTGAGCTTGGCATTGAGATGATTGAAATAACTGAACTGATAGGTCAGAAAGGTAAGGGGCAGAAAACTTTTGCGGAGACAGAGATTGCTCAAGCTGGTCAGTATGCCGCGGAGGATGCCGATATAACTTGGCGTCTCTATGAAGTTCTGCAGCCGCGTTTAGGTGAGATTGGTAAGTTAACTGAAGTGGGCGAAACTTTGGAGTGGCCTTTGATACCGGTTTTGGGAGACGTGGAATTGCAAGGGGTCACTCTCGACACAGATTTCCTTGCTGAATTTTCGGCTCGTCTCGCTAAGCGTCTTGCTGAAGTGCAGAAGCAGATTTGGGATTATGCTGAAGGTGAGTTTAATATTGCCTCGACCCAGCAACTTAAGTCGGTATTATTTGATAAGCTCAAAATTGAGCACAGCGATTTGAAAAAGGGTAAGACCGGTATTTCTACGGCAGCCACAGAACTAGAAAAGCTGCGCGGAAGACACCCGATTATTGAGCTAATTTTTGAATATCGCGAAATAAGCAAGCTGAAGAGCACGTATGTTGATGCCTTGCCACTACTCGTAAACGAGTCGGATGGTCGAATCCACACTAGCTATAACCAGACCATCGCCCAGACTGGCCGGCTTTCTAGTAGTGATCCGAATCTACAGAATATTCCAGTACGTACACCTCTAGGGCGCGAAATCCGCAGGGCTTTTGTTGCTAAGAAAGGCAAGGTCCTCGTAGCGGCCGATTACAGTCAGATTGAGCTACGTCTAGCTGCTGCGATGGCAGGAGATACTCAGATGATTGAAGATTTTAAGTCTGGTATCGATATTCATACACTCACAGCTGCTCAAATGCACGGCGTAAAGCCAGAAGAAGTTACTAAAGAGCAGCGCTACGGAGCTAAAACTATCAATTTTGGTGTGCTATACGGCATGAATACGCATGGACTATCGGTTGCGACCGGCATGAGCTATGAAGATAGTAAGGCCTTTATTGATCGCTACTTTGAGTTGCGTCGTGGCGTTGCCGATTACATTCGCCGCATTAAAAAACAGGCTCATGACGAAGGTTATACTGAAACTTTGTATGGCCGAAGGCGCCCGTGTCCAGATGTAAAATCGAGTAATTTTATTGTTCGCTCTGCTGCTGAGAGACAAGCAGTGAACATGCCTCTCCAGGGTACAGCGGCAGATATGATGAAATTAGCAATGATTCAGTTGGCACCAAAATTGGCTAAACTAAATGGCACAGCGCATATGATTTTGCAGATTCATGACGAACTCATTGTGGAATGCGACACTAAGCTTCAGGATGAAGTTACGAAAATTATGAAAGACACCATGGAGGATGTGATTAAGCTCGAGGTGCCGATTGTCGTGGAAGTAGAAACAGGAAAGGATTGGGGTGAGCTCGACTAAATTGCCTCGATGGGTAGTGTTCGATTTTCTTGGAGTAATTGTGCCGTTGGGCGTACGATCTGGTTTAAGTTATGTGGGTGTGCATACCAAGCACGCGGTGGATAGTGAAATGATAGGACTGATGCAGGATTTACAGAGAAAAGGGGTTTCGTTGGCTTTGGCATCTAACAGTGGTAAGGCTTGGATTGATTCGGTATGGAAGAAAATTGATGATGCTCCGACGATTGCGCAGCTCATTACTCCTGATATGGGGGCCGCTAAGCCGCAGCCAGAGTACTTTGCGCATGTATTGAGTGTGCTAAAGGTGCCTGCGTCTGAGATAGTTTTTGTTGACGACCGTCAGGCGAATTGCATGGGGGCTACAGATGCCGGAATCGATGCAGTGTGGTATCAGGGCGATGTTGCTGAGTTGCGTCGTCATATTGGCCTCACTTAAGCGTTAGCAGATTCATCTTCGCGCTAACTGTATACTGTATATATGCCTGAATTGCCAGAAGTAGAGACCGTGAGGTTGGGATTAGCGCGACTATTGCCTGGTCGTGTTATTGCTCGCGTGGAGCATGATACGCCAAAAAGTTTTCCTAATAACGCTGAAGACGTTACGTCGCATCTTATTGGTGCTACTGTCGAGCGGGTGAATCGGCGTGGGAAAGCCCTTATTATTGAGCTTAATACCGGGTTTAGCCTACTTATTCATTTAAAGATGACTGGCCAGCTCGTATTCCGAGAGCCAAAAGGTGAGAGCTTTGGTGCTGGGCATCCTAACGATAGTTTGATTGGCAATTTACCAGATAGATCTACGCGTGTAATTTTTGATTTTGTGGATGGCTCGCATTTGTATTTTAACGATCAGCGGAAGTTTGGTTGGGTGAAGTTTATGCGCACTGAGCAAGTATCAGATGAGCCGTTCATGGTTAAGTTGGGCCCCGAGGCATTGGCCGAAGATTTTACGTTTGAAGAGTTTAGAGCGCGCGTGCAGAGGCGACCGCGTACCAGTATAAAGGCGGCAATTTTAGATCAGACGGTGCTGGCGGGTGTGGGGAATATTTATGCCGACGAGGGGCTGTTTGCAGCTCGCATCCACCCATCCACCCTGGTAGAGAAGGTGAGTTCCGTAAAGCTCAAGCGACTGTATGTGGCACTCAGGGAGGTGATGCAGCTCTCGATTTCTTTAGGTGGCTCGAGTGATAAGAATTATGTTGATGCAGAGGGTCGTAAGGGTAGCTACCTGACGTTTGCCAGGGTGTTTCGGCGCGAGGGACAGGCATGTCCAAACTGTGGTCGAGCTGTTGAGAAAATCCGTGTAGCCAGTCGCGGAACCCATGTCTGCGCGCACTGTCAGCCAAAGGTGCGCACGTGATACTTTTTCTTGGTGGCGATAATGATTTTGCGATTGCGCAGCATATTTCTAAGCTGCGGCAGCAGTATGCGAGTAAGTATCAGGATGCGCTCGATGAAGTGAGCGTAGATGTTAGCTTGGAGGGTTTTGCAGCCCTAGAGCAGTCACTCCTAGCATTACCGATGTTCTTCTCGCATCGCCTCGTCATTATTACTGGTATTGCAAGTCTTAAGGATGAAATGGAAAAACTCGAGATGCTAGTTAATAAGGTGCCAGATACGACTGTGGCAGTTATTGATGGTCGAGGGCTCGACCGTCGCACCAAGCTATATAAGTTTTTGTCTGGCATGAAGCATACCAAGCTATTTGCAGCCCACACCCCCCAGGAGCGTGTCGCTTGGATGCGGGCGGAGGCAAAGCGACACGGTGCGGCGCTTTCGGTCCAAGATGCGCAGTATTTGTTGCAGCGAGTGGGCGAAGACGAATGGCTTTTGGCGAGTGAAATCACAAAGCTCGCTCTGGCGGATTCTACTATTACTCGCGCCATCATCGATGAGCATACCTCAAAAAATGTGCATGATAGCGTGTTTGATTTGATCGAGATGATTAGTAGGTACAATGTGAGCGGGGCAGTGGAAAGCTACCGACAGCTCGCGGCAAGTGGCGCTAATGATCAGCAGCTGATAGGTACGCTTATGTGGCACTATCGCGTCCTGACACTTGCGATGGAGGGGGCTGGTGAGGCGGAACTGAAGGCTTGTGGGGTAAAACCGTATTCTCTCCAGAAGGCTCAGCCAATTGTGCGCAACCTAACGCGAAGTGATTTAGAGCAGGCGTATACTGCGCTACTCGATGCAGATATTACTATGAAAACAGGTGAAAAAAAAGCTCACCAGGCCATGATTGACCTGGTGATGCAATTAGCTCGTAAAGAGTAGCTTTTACTTCTTCGCAGCCGGTTTTTTAGCAGGAGCTTTCTTTGCAGCTGGCTTCTTTGCTTCGGTTTTCTTGGTGGCAGCAGTCGTACCGTAAGCTTCTTTGGCTACTGAGTTGTAGGAGCGGGTGAGCTTACTTTTGCGGCGGGCGGCAGTGTTTTTGTGGAGGGTGCCTTTTTTAACGGCCTTATCCAGAAGAGAGATGGCCTTGGTGAGCTCGGTTTGAGCAGCTTTTACGTCCTCGGTAGCTACGTGAGCTAGCGTAGACTTGGTAGCGGCTTTAATGCGTCGCTTGGTGGCGTTATTGCGAGAGCGGCGCTTTTCTTCCTGGCGAACACGCTTCATAGCAGATTTGATAATTGGCATAATGGTTTCCTTATATTACAAGTTATGTAGTTATATGGAGCTTTTTGCTACTTAGATAAGCATCCATAGAGACCGCACAATAATACCTGATTTCTTCTGGTTTGTAAAGATTTACACCTGAGAGAATACTAAAGCCGCTTACGCTATTGACAGATCTGAGGTAATTTGGTATATTGTTATATTCCCATGCAAACAGCAGAACTTACATCCAAACAACAGACTGTCGAACTCTTGCGCCAAGCCGAGAGTGTTTTAATCGTGACCGGTCGCGAACCGAACGTAGATCAGGTTGCGGCTGTGTATGCGTTGCAACAGATTTTAGCTCGACTTGGCAAGAAAAGCCATGCGGTTATTACGGATGCGGCTCCTGTTGCTGCAGAAAAGATCCTTGATACTCGTCATATTAGCCGCACCCTTGATGGTGTGCGTGATTTTGTTGTGTCTCTTGACCTGGCTCAGGTTGAAGTAGATAAGCTGAAGTATGATATTGTCGATGGTCGACTCGATATTACTATTACTCCTGCTGTAGGTAATTTCCGACCAGAGGATGCCCGCTTTGATTACGGGTCATACCAGTTCGATCTCGTGGTTGTTGTTGGTGTGCATAAACTCGCCCAAATTGACAGTATGCTCGAAGCAAATCCAACCTTGTTTGATGGTTTACACCTGATTAATATTGATTATCATCGCATTAACGAAAGCTATGGGAGTGTGAACTTTATTGATACGAACGCGAGTTCGGTAAGCGAACTCTTGATTGGGACTATAGAGTCTCTTGGTCAAGGCATGATTGATGCAGATATCGCCACAGCTCTCTTGGCGGGCATTATGTCGGCTACAAACCGATTTACTACAAGTTCTACTACCTCGAAGACGATGACGGTTGCGGCTCAGCTTTTGAGCGGCGGCGCTCGACAGCAGGAAGTAGTGCGAGAGCTATTTAGCGCGGGAGCTGGAGTTGCCGCGCCGGCAAAAAAAGCTCGAAAGATCTCTGAGGTTTTGTCCGACCAAGTAAAAAATGACTTGCAGGCGGCAGCCGAACAGTTGAAACAGGAGCAGGCTCAAAGTACGAATATTTTGCAGCCAGGTGGGGTATTTAATCCTGTACCAGCCCAGTCTCAACAGCAGTAATTTGCAGTATTGCATACAATAAGTATTCATTGAGGGAGCTGGCATGAAGCGCGGAACACTAGAATCTCCGGAGGGTATCTGGCTTGTTCATAAGCCGAAAAACCAAAGCTCATTTAAGAGTGTAGCCCAATTACGTAAGCTTACGGATATTCGTAAAGTAGGGCACACGGGTACGCTCGATCCATTGGCAGAGGGTCTTATGGTGCTCTTAGTAGGTAAGGAATATACCAGGCAGGCTCAGGCTCTGACCAAGCTCGACAAAGTGTATGAGCTGGAGATTACGTTAGGTGAGTTTTCTACTACCGATGATGGTGAAGGAGAGAAAGAGTATATTTCGGATCGGGAGGCGTCGCTCGACGAGATTCGGGTGGTAATAGATGCGCTATCTGGAGAAATTTTGCAAACTCCACCGATTTATAGTGCGATTAAAATAAACGGTAAGCGCGCCTATAGTTTGGCCCGTAAGGGTGAGGTGCCGGAAATGGCCGCACGCCCAGTGATAGTGCATTGGTGGCGAGATGTTGCGTATAGTTATCCAAGACTGACTGCTACGGTAAAAGTATCGAGTGGTACGTACATTCGCTCCTTGGCGCGTTCTTTAGGTGAGAGTTTAGGTACGGGCGCCTATTTGTCGGCTTTAAAGCGTACCGAAGTTGGGGATTTTCAGCTTGAGGACGCCGTAAGACTTGAAAAACTCTTGGAGAACTGATATACTTGTAACCTGATTATGGCAACAGAAGTAAAAACTCAGTCTGCAAAGACGAAAATCATCAAGAAGCACGGACAGCACGCCAAAGATACTGGCTCGGCTGAGGTGCAGATTGCTATTTTTACTGAAAAGATAGCTTCACTTACAGAACACCTAAAGCAACACAAGCACGACAACCACAGTCGTCGTGGTTTGCTTACAATGGTGTCCAAGCGCCGACGCTTGCTCGACTATCTGCAGAAGAACAGTCAGGAACGTTACGCAGCAATTGTTAAGCAACTGAAGCTCCGTCGCTAATTTTTCATGCTCCTATTTTTGGGGCACGCGCACATTGAAGTAAAATGTTGTACCATACAAGTATGGACGACGAAACATAAGTAAATCTGAAGATTACTCACGAGCAATGCAGGTGAAAGAGAAGAGATTATCAAGCAGGTAATTTGCTCTCTGGCACCTGGCGTAAGTCTGGTGAGAGTCTTCATGAAAGAAGGAACGTATGATTATTCACCCTTTTGGTGGAAAGACGCAAATCTTTGAAACAGAGTTTGCAGGCAAGAAATTAACAATTGAAACAGGAAAGTTGGCTTTTTTGGCTGACGGCGCGGTAACCGTACGTTACGGAGACACCGTAGTGCTTGCAACTGCCGTTGTAGCACGCGAGCCAAAGCCCGATCAGGACTTTTTCCCGCTCCTTATCGATTATGAAGAGCGCATGTATGCGGCAGGAAAGATTTCTGGCAGCCGCTTTATTAAGCGTGAAGGTCGCCCATCTGAAAAGGCGATTTTGACTGCTCGCTTGATTGATCGTCCGATTCGTCCGCTGTTCCCGAAAGGTTACCGCAATGATGTTCAGGTGGTTGTAACCACGCTTTCGGTTGATGGTGAGCATGAGCCAGACGTACTTGGGATGATCGCAGCCTCGAGCGCTTTAATGCTTACAGGGGCACCTTTTCAAGGACCGGTAGCTGGCATGCGGGTTGGCGAGAAGGATGGCGAGTTGGTCGCGTATCCAACGGTGAGTGAGCAGGAAGGCTCTAAGCTTAATCTGACAATTGCCGGAACTGCAGACGCAATTATGATGGTTGAGGCTGGTGCGCAGGAAATTTCAGAGGAGACCATGGTGGATGCCTTTGAATTGGCGCTCAAAACCTGGCAGCCAGTTATTGAGCTGCAGCAAGAAATGGCGAAAGCCCTTAATGTAAAACCACAGGAGTTTGATCTCTTTCGTGCTGATGAAGACTTGGCAGAAAAGATTAGTGACTTTTTAGAAGGGAAACTTGGGGCTGATGTGCGGCACTCTGATGGCTTGAAGCGTGAAGACGTTTTAGCTGAACTCCGTAAGTTGGTCATTGATGAATTTGGACCACTTCCAGCCGAGATGGAAGACGATAAAGAGCGTTTTCCGCTAGGTGTAGTAAAAACTGCTTTTACGAGCGTTATTGATGCCGAGATCCGCCGCGCCATTTTAGAAGACGCCGAGCGTCCGGATAAGCGAAAGACTACCGAAGTACGGCCAATTTCTGGGGATACGAGTGTCTTGCCTCGAGCTCATGGAAGCGCGATTTTCACTCGTGGCACCACTCAGGCTCTTTCGGTCGCAACGTTAGCACCAATCAGCTATGCGCAGCTTATCGATACCATGGAAGAAGATACGACTAAGCGCTACATGCATCACTACAATTTTCCCCCATATTCTACTGGTGAGGCACGTCCACTGCGTTCAACTGGTCGCCGCGAGATTGGCCATGGGGCTTTGGCTGAAAGGGCTTTAGAGCCAATGTTGCCAGCCGTTGAAGAATTTCCGTACGCCATGCGCGTTGTTTCAGAAATTCTCAGTTCGAACGGTTCAACTTCGATGGCTTCGGTATGTGGGTCGACACTCTCATTGATGGATGCTGGTGTTCCGCTTACGCGTCCCGTTGCTGGTATAGCCATGGGGCTGATGATTGATAAAAGTAAATCAGACAGTTATGTGATCTTGTCTGATATTCAGGGCGCTGAAGATTTTGCCGGCGATATGGACTTTAAAGTGGCCGGAACTTCAGAGGGAATCACGGCACTTCAGATGGATATTAAGGTGACCGGCATTACGCTTGAAATTATGCGTGCCGCTTTGGCGCAGGCTCGTGAGGGTCGGGAGCATATTATGGGTAAGATGCTCGAAATTTTGCCAGAAGTGCGTCCAGAGCTTTCTGAATTTGCACCACGTATTACGAAGGTCGTAATTAATCCTGATAAGATCAAAGAGGTAATTGGTAAGGGCGGTGAGACCATCCAGAAGATTACCGGCGAAACTGGTGCGCAGATCGACATCGAAGATGATGGCCTGATTATGATCTACTCCGATGATGTGAAGGCTGCTGAGCGCGCAAAGAATTGGATTGAATCAATTGTTGCCGAGCCAGAAGTTGGTAAGATTTACGACGCTAAGGTTGTAAAAATCATGGATTTTGGGGCGTTTGTAGAGTTCATGCCAGGTCGAGAAGGCCTCGTGCATGTTTCTCAATTAGCCGACCACCGTGTCGAGGATGTATCGGATGAAATTAGCGAAGGCGACTCAATTCGTGTCAAGCTGGTCGAAAAAGATGACCGGGGAAGGTATAATTTGAGTAAGAAAGCTGCTCAGCAAGAGTAAAAATTGTATGAGTGAGTTCACGCGCGAAGAGAAGCAGAAAAAACTTGCTCAAATTGCGCAGAGAATTGCCTCATGCGAAGTATGTACCGAGCTGTGTAAAAATTGTATAAACCCTGTGCCCGGCGAGGGTGACCCAGAAGCAGACATTATGCTTGTGGGTGAAGCCCCCGGGGCACAGGAGGATCGCGAAGGCCGTCCGTTTGTTGGTGCTTCAGGTAAATTTTTGGTAGAAATGCTAGAAAATGTAGGCTTGAAGCGAGAAGATGTGTTTATTACCAGCATCTTAAAATATCGACCACCCAACAATCGAGACCCAAAGCCGGACGAGATTCAAGCGTCGTTACCGTACCTTTTAGAGCAAATAGAAGTTATCGATCCAAAGCTAGTGATTTTTTTAGGGAGACACGCTATGAATGTGTTTTTCCCTGAACTAAAGATTAGCCAAGCTCATGGGGTAGCTGTAAGTCGTACGTATACTCATGCTGGGGCAGCGCGAAAACAGATGTTTTTACCGTTGTATCATCCAGCCGCTGCACTGTATAACGGCTCGATGCGCACCACGCTACTTGAAGATTTTTCTCAAATCCCGCAACTTCTCAAGAAAATTTCGTAAATCGCATGTTTAAGCCCTGGTTCTGCCATTGAGTGGGACAAGAGCTTAGACATGCCAACAGTTTATAAGAAAGGAAAATAACACACATGTCAGAAGAACTCACGAGTCGTCCATTATCATCGGACGATCTGAAATCTCAAAACTCAAAACCGCAATCTCAAGGAGCTCGTCAAAACGCTCCGCGCTCGAAGCCAGCTCAGACTAATGCTCAGGGCGGCCAGCGTCGTAGTCAAAACGGGCAAGGCGGACAGAACAACCAACGCCGTAATAACAATAATGGTAATGGCAACAGTCGCAATGGCAATGGCAATGGTCAGCGTCGCGAGCGTGGAGGTCTTGGTCGTCCGCCGCGTATGCGCATGCCGAAGGGACCGCAAACCTTTGTACACGGTAGCTTTAATGCTGCTGGTGGGCAGGGTTCACGTCCAAAAATTAAAGCTATGGATGTAAATGGTGTCTCTAAAGCTGATGCAGGCAAGCTCAAAATCATTCCACTTGGTGGTTTAAATGAAATTGGTCGAAACATTATGGCCCTCGAGTATGAAGACGACATTATCATTATGGATATGGGTTTCAGTTTTCCGGGTGATGACCAGCCGGGAATTGATCTGGTGGTTCCAGATGTAACTTATCTTGAAGAGCGTAAGCACAAGATTCGTGGAATTCTCATTACGCATGCCCACGAAGATCATGTTGGTGGCATTCCGTTTATCTTGCCAAAGATTCCAGCCCCAATTTATGCCGCTAAATTCACAATTAAATTTATCGAGCGCAAGCTAGAAGAATATAAATTGCCGTTTAAGCCAGAGCTGCACATCATCGATCAGGATCGACATGATCGCATTCAGCTTGGCGTGTTTAATGTAGAATTTTTGCGCACCACACACTCCATTCCAGATGCTTGTTCTTTAGCTATCCGCACACCGGTTGGAACGATTGTAAACACTGGTGACTGGCGCTTTGAAGATAACCCACTTGATGGCAAAACTGCCGACAAGCAGCGCCTGAAGGAGCTGGGAGATGAAGGTGTCTTGATGCTCATGTGTGACTCCACGAGCTGTGAGACTCCTGGTCGCTCGACGCCAGAAATGGAAATTGTTGAGACGCTTGATGAAATCTTCATCCGCAACTACAACAAACGCGTAGTTATTGCTGCCTTTGGTAGTCAGATCACTCGTATGCAAATTGTGATTAATGCAGTTGCTAAGTCGAAGCGTAAACTCGCTGTAGTTGGTCGCAGTATGCAAAATAACCTCGAGTTAGCTGTAAAGCTGGGGTATGTAAAAGTGCCAGCTGGTTTGCTTATTAAAGCTAACGAGGTTAGCAAGTATGACGACGGGCAAATTGTAGTGCTCTCAACCGGATCGCAGGGTGAGAATTTCTCAGCCTTGCAGCGCATGGGCACAGGTGAACACCGCGACGTAAAGCTTAAACCAAATGATGTTGTGGTGCTTTCGGCCTCGATTATTCCAGGTAATGAAAAATCAGTTTGGGGCATGGTTGATAACTTGTTCCGTTGGGGCGCCTACGTGTACCAGCCTGCTACAGCGGCTTTCGATAACCTTGGCAAGATGCACACCGGTGGACATGCCACGGTAGATGAAATTAAAGAAATGCTTCAGCTTGTGCGGCCCAAATACTATCTGCCAATTCACGGTGAGATGCATCACATGTTCCACAACGCAGCGATTGCAAAAACTGAAGGTATTCCGGACGAGAACTTGTTTGTAGTAGAGAATGGGCAGGTGCTAATCGCAGATGAGTCAGGCATTAAAGAAGGTCCGAAAGTAACCGCTGGAGTAGTGCTTATTGACGGCGCTGGTATTGGCGATGTGCAAGAGATTGTTCTGAAGGATCGCTTGGCAATGAGCGCCGACGGCGTGTTTATGATCATCGCTACTGTTGATAAAAAGACTGGCAAGCTTAAGACTAGCCCAGATATTATCTCGCGTGGCTTCATTTATATGAAGGATAATGTTGAGCTCGTGCAGAAGAGTCGTCAAATTGTGCAGACTATCTTTGATAAGCGCGATATCTCGACTCCGGCTTCGAGTCTGATCATTAAGACACGAATGCGTGATGATGTTGCGAACTACCTATTTAAGGTAACTAAGCGGAACCCAATCGTTCTTCCAGTTGTTATTGAGGTGTAAAACTTATCCTTGAACTCTGAGCGGCAATGGCGTAGAATATACACCGTTGCCTAAATGGGGTATAGAATAGTTATGCCTTCGGGATACACGGTTTTATTTCAGATATACATAGTTTTTATTACGGTTGTTATTTTTGTTAATGTCATCGCATCGCTTCTTAATTTGGCGATAAAGATTCGCTTGAAAAAACAAGGATATGATCTGGTTCGGAAGCGCGTTTGAAGAAAACTAAATTTATCTTTGTATTTGCATTTTTTGCTCTCATAAGCTTCTTTATATCGGCTAATGTGTACGCATCTAGTTTTGAGCTACTATTTAACCGCGATTTACCCATCGTGACCTCGTTAACAAAATTTTCGTTTAGTGGAGTGTTGGCACAAATGGAAGGCCGAGACAGTTCGGTTGGTCAAGCACAATCGCCATTCACTGGTGAGAATGGCGACCCGAAAGAGTTAAGATTACCACAACCCGAGGTGAAGATGGCTCTAGTACCAGCTGTAAAGGCTTCTGATCAGATATTTCTAGTCCGTGCTAGTACAGGACACTTTTTTATGACTTCTCGAGCAGAAAACGGTTCTTTGGGGGATGTTGTTGTGTATGCCAAAAGAGACTGGAGATCTCTCCCGATGAACGCCGGCATTGCCGTTGATGACAATGTGTTTGTAGATACTACAAAAGATTGGCGCTATGTTTACCGAATAACTGAGGCCGTAACGGGAGATCAAGCAACTAAGTATTTAGCACCAAATTCTGCTAGGAGTAGCCTTATGCTTGTAGTAGAGGGTGTTAAAGGTTTAGAGGTGTATCGAGGTGAAAATATAAGCTTACAGAATGTGGGGCAGTAAGAATGGAGGGGTTTACTTTTTTAAGGGATATAGCGTTTTGGTTTGCAACATTAATGCTCGTAAAATATTTTGTGTTTCTGGTGTTGGCACCTTTTTATCCAGTAAAAGAAAATCGTCGTAAGCTTCGTTTGGAGGCTCGTAGGCAGGGTAGAAAAGCAGAAGTGTATCGCCCATTAGTTTCAGTTATTGTTCCGGCTTGGAATGAGGAAGTTGGTATCACTAAAACGATTCGTTCAATTTTATCGAGTAGCTATAAGAATATTGAGCTCATAGTTGTAAATGATGGTTCCGTTGATAAAACAGATACATTTGTGAGGGCATTTGTAAAAAAATACCACATCAGTACGCATCGCTTGCGTTATTATTACAAACCTAATGAGGGTAAGGGGCATGCACTGAATTTGGGTATTAAACAATCAAGAGGAGAAATTATATTTACTATCGATGCGGATTCGGTTATTGAGAGGAACGCCATTAAGAATATGGTGCAATATTTTGAAGACCCTACAATCTGGGCTGCAGTGGGTAATGTAAAAGTATCTAGTAATCATACGCTAATTGGCTTTTTGCAAAGGCTGGAGTACATGTTCGGCTTTTACTTCAAGCGCGCCCATGCAGTTATGAATGCGGAATATATATTTGGTGGCGCTAATGCTGCCTACAGACGGACACTTTTTCGCGAAATAGGATTATTTGATACCTCAAATAAGACTGAAGATATCGAGATGAGCCTGCGTACGAGGTATTTTGGAAAACACTGTGTGTATGCGGAAGACGCGGTTGTTTATACGGAAGGAGCATCTAGTATAACGGGGCTTGTAAATCAACGACTTCGTTGGAAAAAGGGTAGATTCGATACCTTTCTCAAGTATCGTAGCTTATTTTTCTCAAGAGAGTCTGGGCACAGTAAGTGGTTGTCATTTTTTGTGCTACCCTTTTCGTTGCTTGCCGAGCTTCAGTTAGTATTCGAGCCAATAGCGCTAGCACTATTGGCAACTTATTCGTTTGTGACTGGCGATTATGTATCTCTAGCATTAGGCAGTTTATTTGTGATGGTAATTTATTTAGTGAATGCATTTTTCTCTCACGAAGGAATAAAGCTGCGCTATATACTGCTTTTCCCTCTGACGTGGCCCCTTTTCTACATATTAGTTTGGGTTGAGTACATTGCACTAATGAAGGGTATACGCATGGTAATTCGTGGCGATGACATAGCCTGGCAGCGCTGGGAAAGAGTGGGGGTTCAAGACTGATGAATAAGAGGCAGATTTTCCGTTATACAACTTATTTCTTGGTAACCGCTTTAGTGGCAGGCTTTTTGGCATTTAGTCAATTTGTGAATCTACGACAATTGAATTTGGGGCAAATATTTCGAGGGAATAGCTCTACGGCTGAGCTTACTGCGATAGGAGGACAATGTCGTCCTGATGTAGCTAAAAACTTAGAAAGTGGCAGCAAGTATGTTCAGAAGCTGAATGAGTATCAGACCTTATGTTCCAGCAAGGTTGCCGATAAGTATATGATTTTTACTTCAATGCCGAATAGCCAAGAAAATGCAAAATCTTTAGCTCGACAGCTTGTGCCCGAATTAAAGACAATGAATGAGGCCGGGGTTACACCATTGGTTATTGTTGAGCCAACTACAGAGTGGGGTCTTATCGATTTTACTGAATTTAATACGGGCTTTTACGATCAGTGGATAAACGCATATTTTGCCGAGATGAAGCAAACTGGAATGACCGACGAAATGATGGGAATATGGGTACCATTTCCTGAAGCGAATTTACCTTATTGGAATCGCAAGAACGCCACTCCGAAAGATTTTGCTCAGATTGTTAACCGTTATCTAGAGGTATACAAAGCACAGTTTCCTAAGGCTAAAGCTAGTATTTTGTTGAACTCCGCCACTTATGAAAGCGATGACTTTGACTGGGAGAGAGGTGATTATGCTAGTTTGTTGCCTTATGTATCTGACATAAAACCAAACTTGGTAGACAGCTTCGGTTTACAGGGTTTTCCGTGGTCTCCTCCGGCTACTCGTGAAGGTAACGGTATATTTGATGCTCGAGAGTTTCTTAATCATCAATTAGCAATCGAAGCTGCCCGTAAGTTGCAGGTAAAAGAGATCTGGTTTAATACCGGTACGTATGTCACAAAATATGCGCAAGACGATGAAAAACGCGTGACAATATCCGCGGCAAAACGCAAAGATGTTAGCTTTGGTATTGTTAATGAGGTTATGCGTGCTCAAGAGGCAGGCTATAGTGTGTGGGTGAATATATTTGCCGAAGATAAATCAAAGGTTGCAGAGGCGACGGATTGGTCGTACATAAACGCTGGTGGAGAACATCAACAGGTATTTCATGACTTTATCTCACGCATGACTCAATCTGGAATTGGCATTAGCCTATATGATGTAAAAAAATAACTCCCAGCTCTACAGCTGGGAGAGGGTACGTTCGACGTGTCGACACATCACAGCCACAACCACACTCGGCTCTTTGGCATCTGTTTGAACGATCTTGTAGCCAAGTTGCTTTGCCTCCTGCCAGTGTGGCAATGGTCCAAAAGCCTTCTTGTGATCATTTTCATCCCTTGCCTGTACTGCAGACTGGGGAAGGCCGATCCTTCGTGCGCGAATGATTAGGCGTGCGGTTAGGTAGATCTTGACATCTGCATCTGGGAAAATTACTGTTCCGGCGTCACGGCCGTCACAGACGATTCCGCTAGCGCATTGCTCGGCGTGTTCGCGCAGCTTGGTGTTGACGAAGTTACGTATGCCGGGGTGTTCGCTGACCTGCGACACACAGGCTTGCACTTCCGGGGCCTTGAGCTCTTCCTCGCTCACTCCTCGGCCAAACAGGTGAGTGGCATGACCGTCTGTCAGGGTGACAACGTCCTTACCTAGGCTCGTGAACCAATTTGCGAACGGTTCTCCAGGAACCATGCCTTGTCGGAGCATGGCGATGGTGATGATGCGGTATACGCTACCCGAATCGAGGGCGACGTATCCAAGTGCTTCGGCGAGCAAGCGCGCAGCGGTGGATTTGCCACTGCCGGCCGGACCGTCGATGGCGATAATCACACGTTCTGTCACGATGCACAACTTTCTTCTCGTCGAGGTACGTTTGCAGTTTTACTGTACGGCATAGGGAGCTGATTCTCCAAGCATAAGTATCTTTAGGGCTATATTTGACAACTCTTTATTTTATTGTCCGACTATGCTATAATAGATGCAGACGAGAGGGTGAGAAATGCGCTAGAGAACTCTCGTGTTTTTCTCTATAAACTATCTGGCGTTTAGTGCTAAAGCGAGGCATAATAAAAAGATATGGCAACCGGTTCAAAAAAAGGCGGACGTAAAAAGTCAGCCCGACCAAATACTCGCAAAAAACAAGAAGTTGTTGAAAAGAAGCCACTTCTATCTAAGGCTGCAAAACAAGATATTGCCGCAATCGTTTTAATAGGGTTGGGCGTACTGCTTATTGTGGCGTTTTTTGGTGGCGCCGGTTCGCTCGGCACGTCATTTATGCAAGCTGTAAAGAGCCTTATCGGACAAGCTGCATACTTAGTTCCTGCAGCGTTTTTTGGCTTGGCTATTTTGCTCTTTTTACCCAAACGGTTTGAGCTCAAAGGGCAGAATTACTTCGGCCTAATTGCTTTCTTTATTGTACTGGCTGGTATTTTGCAGTTTTCTTTAGCAGGTGAGGGCACCACCTTAAGTGAGCTGCCAAATCAGGGTGGTTTTATCGGCTACGCTCTGTGGATGATCTTGCATCCACTTTTGACAACCCCGTTGGCCATCTTCCTCTTGGTGCTTGTCGAATTGGTTGTGATTGTAATTGCTACTGGTGTGCGTCTTGCCGACTTGGCCCGCAAGCTTTTTGGTCGCGAGAAGAAAGCAGACGAGAATAAGTTGGAGGTTAAGCAGCCAGGTTTTGCGGTGAATAATAAGCTGCCTTTCCGCGGCACGGTTGGTGAAGAAGAGCCTAAGGCTAAGCCTGGTCCGAAGGCCGCCATGACTGCCACCCTTGATAAGGATTGGAAATATCCACCGCTCGATCTCTTAAAGGGGATGTCCACAAAAGCCGATGCTGGTAATGAAAAAGAGAAAGCCAATATTATCCAGAAAACTTTCCAGGATTTTGGTATCGAAGTAGCAATGGTTGGGGTTAATGTTGGCCCAACCGTAGCACAATACACATTAAAGCCATCAACCGGAGTGAAGCTCAATAAAATTACGGCCTTAGACCGAAACTTAGCTTTGGCCCTGAAAGCTCCGCATATTCGTATTGAAGCACCAATTGCGGGAACAGATCTTGTAGGTATTGAAGTGCCAAACGAGAAGAGCGCTCAAGTTCGCTTGCGCGATATTCTGGAAAGCAAGGAAATGCAAACCAAGCCGAGCCGCTTGGAATTTGTACTGGGGCGCGATGTGGCTGGCGACATTTTAACTGGAGATTTGGCGAGCATGCCACACCTTTTGGTAGCGGGAGCCACCAAAGCCGGTAAGTCGGTGATGATTAACACCATGCTGACTTCTTTCTTATACCGTAATTCACCAGCTCAGTTGCGACTCATATTGGTAGACCCAAAGCGCGTGGAACTTACTCCATATAATGATATTCCGCATCTCTTAACGCCGGTGATTACTGATCATGAGAAGGCAATTAGTGCCATGAAGTGGGCAGTTGCCGAGATGGAGCGCCGGCTTAATTTGCTGGCCGACCATGGTAAGCGCGATATTGGTGAGTATAACCAGCAAAAAGGCGTCGATGGTATGCCATACATCGTAATCGTCTTGGATGAGTTCGCCGACCTCATGGTGGTGGCCGGCAAGGATGTTGAGACCTTGATTGTACGAATTGCTCAGATGGCGCGTGCGGTTGGCATTCACCTTGTACTTGCTACGCAGCGTCCGAGTGTTGGAGTGGTGACTGGTCTTATTAAGGCTAACTTACCAGCTCGTGTGGCGCTTACAACGGCTAGCCAGATTGATAGTCGTACCATTTTAGATCAGAGTGGTGCCGAAAAGCTCCTTGGAAAAGGCGATATGCTCTTTTCTTCACCAGAATTTATGAAGCCAAAACGCGCCCAAGGTGTGCTTATTACGGGTGAGGAAGTATCGGCAGTAATGCAATTCTTGCGTGATGAACGTGCGCCACAATATAACGAGGAAGTACTGGCACAAGCGGTTAAAATTGGTGCCCGTGGTGTGATGACCTCTGGTGACGGTGGATCTGGTGATGATGATCTATACGATGAGGTTGTGGCTTTTGTCGTGCAGAGCGGCAAGGCATCAGCTTCGCTCTTACAGCGACGTTTTAAGGTTGGCTACTCACGTGCTGCTCGGTTAATGGATATGCTTGAAGAGAATGGCGTAATTGGTCCGGCAGATGGTGCGAAGCCGCGCGCTGTATTGATGTCGTCTATTGATACCGGCCCAGCTGCTGACAGTGGTTTTCAGGAAAACTCAGGGGAGAACGTGAGCGCGGATGAATGAACAAGCTCGCCCCAAAACCACTAAGTCTAAAGTGCAAACCCTCGCTTCAATCCTGAAGCGCCGCCGCGAAAGCTTAGACATATCCATCTCTGAGGCTGAGCAGGCGACACGTATTCGTGCACGGTATATCGAGGCTCTAGAAGCAAGCGAATATGATGTCCTAAAAGACGATGTCTACACAAAGGGCTATGTAAAAAATTACGCTGATTTCTTAGGGCTTGAAACCAAGCCGATTATTAAGTTGTACGAACAAGAGCGTGCCGGTGCTCGAGAAATGAAGCGTCAAAGCCAGCGCGGTCGTGATGTGCAGCTTGGTGTGAAACCGATTAAATCGACCCGCATGGTGGTGACGCCAAAAACGTTTGCGCTTTTGTCTGTTGCAGCTGTAGTAGCGTTGGTGGTTGGCTACATTGTGTGGCAGGTAATTGTACTTTCAGCTCCTCCGAAGCTAGCGGTTTCACAAGATGAGGCTCGAAGTGTGTCGACGAATTTTGGCTATGTCTCGGGCAAAGTTGAAGGTGGAGCGGATCTTACGATTAATGACTCGCCGGTGCTTGTGGCGGCAGATGGAACATTTCGAGAGCGTATTGCTTTAACAGACGGTCGGAATGAAATAAAGCTGACTGCCACGAATCGCTTAGGTAAGAGTGTGACTGAAACTTATATTATTACCGCAACCCTGCAAGAAGCGACGCCAACACCGACACCTGCCGCTGCACCGGCACTTAGTCCTTCGCCAACGGCTGAGGCTGGCACGGTGCAGGCAGCTGTTACTATGACAGATGCAGCTACGTGGCTTGTCGTGGAGGCGGATGGTAAGGAGATTTTTCGGGGCACAATGCTTGCTGGTACCTCGCAAACTTTTTCGGCGGCGGACGTGCTGACACTTGCTACGGGTAATGCTGGGGTCACACGGGTTGTGCTCACCAACGCAGTGGTGCAGAATAAGGACTTGGGTTTGCTGGGTGCGCCTGGCGAAGTAAAACGCGGTATAGAATTACGTCGCGACACAAAGTAGGAGGAGACTATGGCAAAAGATGCATCACTGGATGTGGTAAGTAAATATGATGTGGCTGATATGATTAATATTGTTGATCAGGTGAAACGAGAGCTTTCTACTCGCTATGATTTTCAGGGTACGGGCTCCGAGATAGAGTTTGACCGAGATAAGTCAGAGCTGCGACTGAAGTCAAATTCGGAGCTTAAACTTAAGGCCATGAAAGACGTGATTGAGTCAAAATTTGTTCGCCGGTCGGTGGATCTTAAATTTCTTGATAGTAGTCAGGAAATCACCCAGAGCGGTATGGATTATAAATGGACGCTTACACTAAAGCAGGGGCTTGATCAGGAAAAAGCTAAACAGGTTTCGAAGATTATTCGCGAGAAGCATCCTAAGGTGAAGAGTTCGATTCAGGGGGACGCAATTCGAGTGGTAAGTGCTAGCCGGGACGAACTGCAGGCAGTTATGCAAACGTTGCGCGGCGAAGAGTTGCCATTTGCTGTGAGCTTTGAAAATTTCAGATAGGTAAGAAGAAAAACCGAAAAGAATTACAAAAACCTCTTGACCTGTACGTATTATGTTCGGTACTATGATTGCAGAACACGAGTATATAAGATAGGAGGAGAGCTGTAATGCCAGCCACAACAACGAAGTCAGATAAAGGAGTAGCAGTGAAGGATTCATCAAAACAGTCGGCGTCGGAGCGGAGTGCTCGTTTGAAGGCAGTTGAATTGGCGGTAGAGCAAATCGAGCGACAGTTTGGTGCCGGTTCAATTATGAAATTAGGTGAGGGGATGAAGGCTCATGTTGAGACCATCCCAACCGGCAGCTTAGCGTTAGATTTGGCTTTAGGTGGGGGCTTTCCTAAGGGGCGCATTATAGAAATTTATGGTCCGGAGTCGAGCGGTAAGACAACTTTGGCACTGCATGCAGTGGCCGAAGTACAAAAGCGAGGTGGACTTGCTGCGTTTGTTGATGCTGAGCACGCCTTGGACCCTGAGTATGCAGCTAAGATTGGCGTGAATCTTAATGATCTTTTAATTTCGCAGCCAGATACGGGTGAGCAGGCACTCGAAATCACTGAGACACTAGTCCGCTCGGGAGCTGTGGATACGGTAATTGTGGACTCTGTGGCAGCCCTGGTGCCACGTGCAGAAATTGAGGGCGAGATGGGTGATGCGCACATGGGCCTGCAAGCCCGTCTTATGAGCCAGGCGTTGCGAAAACTTACAGGAATTGTCAGTAAAACAAAGTGTTCGGTTATCTTTATTAACCAGCTGCGCATGAAGATTGGTGTGATGTTTGGCAACCCAGAAGTTACTGCTGGCGGTAATGCATTGAAATATTACTCATCTGTACGTCTAGATATCCGTCGTACCGAGCAGCTTAAGGAAGGTGATCAGAGCGTAGGTAATCACGTGAAGGTAAAAGTGGTGAAGAATAAAATTGCGGCACCATTCAAAATCGCGGAGTTCGACATTATGTTTAATGAGGGTATCTCGCGACCGGGGGATCTGATAGATTTGGCTGTGAAATATGAGCTTGTTAAGAAGGCTGGGGCATGGTTCTCATACAAGGAAGATAAAATTGGTCAGGGCCGAGAAGCTGCTAAGCAGTTTTTGAAAGCTCACCCAGAAGTAATGGACGAGCTCGATGCAAAAATTCGTGAGCGAGCAGCTGGCGGCGGTCAGGAAGCTAAGCAAGAAGAGGAGAAATAACCTCTAGCTCTCAAAATGGAGGTTGAGCGGTGCCAATCGTAACCAAGCTTGCAAGCCAGAAAAAAGGTGAATTCATAAATCTGTATGTGGATGAAGAATTCTGGTGCGGCTTAAGTCTCAACCAGGTGGCTTCATGGCGGCTACGTAAAGGACAGGAACTTAGTGTTGAGCAGTTGCAGCAGCTGCGCACGGAGGCCGAAGCCAGCAAGGCATATAATGCGGCAATACGATATCTCGCTTTACGTATTCGTTCCACCAGAGAAATGCGCGACTATTTAAGACGAAAGGGCTTTGATGCCTCGATAGATGATATTGTGCTTCGGCTTACCGAAGAGGGATACTTGAATGACGAAGATTTTGCCAGGCGTTGGGCTGATATGCGTCGAGACATGCTTAAGTCTCCACGTGCGATTGAAGGAGAGCTCTTAAGAAAAGGTATTACAAAAGATACTATTCGTGAAGTAGTGAGCGATGAGGGAGTGGATTCTACAATACAGGAGCTCATTGGAAAGAAAAATCGCCATCGAACATACGATCGCGAACACATGATGCGTTATTTGGTAGGTAGAGGATTCACTTATTCACAGGTAAAGACCCACTTAGATAGTGAATATTCGTCTTAGAACTCACAAATATCGTCAAGGATTTATCGAGAAACGAGAACAGCACGAATGCAAATTGCGATAGCGAGTACCCAAAGGCCAGCAACGATGAGCAAAATCTTAACCCTCTTTAGTACTTCTTATGCTAGTCTTCTGATAGGATGAGCGCAAGCAAAAATTTACCGAACATGCTAGTTGCTATGCTGTGAGAGGTTTAATGGCAGCCTTTCTGGAGGCACCTACCTCAGATTGCACAATCAGTAGCTTTTTATCTGGATGGACGTCTTGTATCGCGGAAGTCGGGAGAATCAACGAACCTTGATGAAAGCTTTTTAATAGAGGGCGTCTTATATATAGTCGGTCTGCAATCATAAGGGGGAGCTTGATGCTGCAATCCTCGATATTGCCAAGTTTTTTGCCGCCTGTATCGTGTACTTTGTAGTCGAGTAGGCGGCAGTTTTGCACAAATGTAGCTTTTTCGCGTATAAAGTCTTCTTTTTCTCCAAAGCATTCAGCGCCTGGTATTGTGAGGAGATTTTTTACCACCGCCGTCTGATCTGCGCGTACGTAATTTGTGCTACCGCCCGACAAGCATTGCAGAAAGGCTACTTGGAGATTTTTACTTCTAAACACCACACTTTCGATTAAGCCTAAGGGACGTAAGTCTTGTCGGTCAAAGATGATCATGCCCTTTAGTTGGGAGAGAAGAATTTGCTGGCCGAGTGATTGTTTTTTCATCACTTGCATTATACGCCTAACCCTTGATTTATTCTGGTATTTTCGGTAGAATTACGGTGTTTACAACAAATAACCTTTTTGTTGACGCACAAGGCCGCGTATGCGCCTCCAACGTCAGCGAACCCCGCAAGTTCGGGTGAACCAAAGAAAGGATGTCTATGCGACAATACGAAGTAGGTGTTATTCTACACCCCGATCTCGAGATTGATCTCGATCGAGCCGTCAGTAAGGTTGAAGGAATTATTACCGGCCTTGGCGGAAAAATTGATAATAAAGATAACTGGGGCAAGCGCAAGCTCGCTTACCGCATTAAAAAACAGGACTGGGGAATCTACGTATTTTTCCAGGTTACTCTTGATCCTGCTAAAGTTCAGGAGCTAGATAGCACTTTGCGCATTACTTCAGAAGTAATTCGTTATATCGTGGTGTCTCTTGAAGACGTTCGTCCAGTAAATAAGGGCGCAAAAAATAGCACCAAAAAGCCAGTAGAAAAACCAGAGACTGAATAAATTTAAGCGTTAAGGAGATAGGGATGGCAAAAGATTTTAACCAAGCGATTATCATGGGCAACCTCACGCGTGACCCAGAACTTCGACAGACTCCATCGGGTCAGTCGGTAGCGAGCTTTGCAGTTGCAACGAATCGTAGTTGGCAGGATCCACAGAGTGGAGACAAAAAAGACGCCGTTGAGTTTCATGATGTTGTTGCTTGGGGTAAGTTGGGCGAGCTGGTTTCTAACTACCTCTCAAAAGGCCGTAAGGTTTTGGTGGTTGGCCGCTTGCAAACACGCTCTTGGGAAGCTGATGGAGTAAAGAAGCAGCGCACAGAAATTGTTGCGACTGACATTAACTTCCTCAGTGCTGGCCCGGGAGAGGGTGGAGCCCCAGCAGCATCTTCAGCAAAAAAATCTGATGACCCTGAAATTCAGGAGATGCCTGGTGACGACATTAATCTTGATGACATCCCATTTTAAGGAGAAAACATGGCAGAATTTCGTAAACAAAATCGTTTTTACGCAGAACAAGTAGCAGTTATTGACTACAAAGACGTAAAGTTTTTGCAGCGCTACGTTTCTAGTGTAGGAAAGATTGAAAACCGTAAGCGCACCGGTGCTTCGATGAAGCACCAGCGTATGCTCGCAAAGGCTTTGAAGCGTGCGCGACATATGGCGCTCTTACCATTCGTAGTTAAGTAACTTACGGCACGTTATCTCGGCGAGCCGCTACGTCGCAAACTTGCGGTGCGCACCCTATGTACGTTTTAGTACATTTCGCTGTGCTCCTCAGTTGCTTCTGGCGGCTCATCCGAGCGAAACGTGCCTTCTAGAGCAATGTAACATCTAGAAGGAAAAAGAGGACAAAAGAATATGTACGGACCAACAGACTTAAGAAAAGAAACACTTGTCGAGATAGAAGGTGCGCCGTATAAGGTTGTTGATTATGCGCAAAAGCAG
Organism: uncultured Candidatus Saccharibacteria bacterium; assembly: GCA_964583675.1. Lineage (GTDB taxonomy): Bacteria > Patescibacteriota > Saccharimonadia > CAILAD01. The sequence continues at coordinate 47,671 of CAZOVH010000001.1, read as the reverse complement.
ATGGGGCGGGGTGGTTCAATTGTGAACACAAAACTCAAAAACCTCATTACCGGTGGTGTGATTGACCGTACGTTCCGCAACGATGAACGGGTGAAGCCTGCTGATGTACAGCGTCAAAAGCTGCAATATCTCTATACACAGGGCGATATCCATAGCCTCATGGATCTTGAAAGTTACGAAACCTATGAGGTAGCAAAAAGCGTTGATGAAGATCTGCCTAAGTATATTTTGGAAGGTGGAGAGATTGAGGGCTATCTCTTTCACGGGCAGGTAATTGGGTTTGAGTGGCCAAAGAATGTCCCGCTGAAGGTTGTGGAGGCTCCTGGCTCCGACAAAGGGAACTCAGCTGCTGGCGCTACTAAAGCCGTGAAGCTCGAAACTGGCATTGAAGTACAAGCCCCACTGTTTATTAAGGCCGGTGATATGGTAAAAGTTGATACCCGCAACGGCGCATACTTAGAGCGCGTTAAATAAGTATTGAAAAAATTCTAGTTTTATTGTAAAATATCCAGTTTCTTCTAGCCAAAGGAGAGAACCTTGGATTTTGATTCAATGCCCATGGCAGGATGCGCCATCTGTCAACTGCTTAGCAATACTCCTGAGCATGATTATGTAGTCGCTCAGTCCGGGTACTGGCGCATCACATTAGCACCGGACCAGTTCTATGTTGGTCGCTGCTATGTGACTACGTTGAGGCATGTACCTGAACTTTCGGCGCTGTCACAGGAGGAGTGGTTGGATCTCCATGAAGTCATGAGGTATCTGGAGAACTCAGCCAAGCGCGAACTCGGCGCGACTCACGTGACCTGGGCAGCCCTGATGAACAACGCGTATCAGCTACCTGATCCCCAGCCGCATGTCCACTGGCATGTCCGGCCTCGTTACGCTGAGAGAACAATCGTAGGGGATGTAGTGATGACCGACGAACACTTCGGGCATCATCATCAGCGCGATGAGCACCAGAAGTTGCTTCCCTACCAGATGGAAGCGATCGTTGTGAATCTCAGGAGAAGCTTGCCGCCGCCCTGGTGGTCGACGTTCCGCTAATTTGTCTTGCCATCGACGAACAGTCGGTGGTTTTTTATCTACACATTGAACTTAAACAGCACAACATCGCCGTCTTGCATGATGTAATCACGGCCTTCGAGTCGAACTTTGCCAGCGGTGCGAGCCCCAGTCCAGCCGCCGCATTCTATAAAGTCTTCACTGCTTACAATCTCTGCCTTAATAAAGCCTTTTTCAAAATCGGTATGAATTACACCTGCAGCTTCGGGCGCGGTTGCTCCCTGCGGAATTACCCAAGCACGAGCCTCTTTTTCTCCGGCGGTGAAATAGGTTTGCAGGCCAAGGGTGGAAAAACCAAGGTGAGCCAGTGATGCTAGTCCAGATTCTACTTGCCCGTATTCGGCGAGTAGCTCTGAAGCTTCGCCATCTGACATATCTTTGAGTTGGGCTTCCAGCTCGGCGCACAATACGAGGGCGGGGAGCGAGGCGACGCTGGAGCGAAGTTTTTCATGGAGGTCTTTATCGGCTAGGCCGGCTTCATCTACGTTAAAAACATAGATAAACGGCTTGGCGGTAAGGAGCTGTAGCTCACGAATACTTTGCGGAACTTCCTCGGAGTAGAGGCTTATAGCGAGGGTGCCTGCATCGAGTGCAGTACGAGCTTTGGTAAGGTCTGCAACTGCAGTTCGTGCATCGGCAGAAGTTTTGGCCTCTTTCTCTAGGCGGGGTAGTACTTTGTCGATGGTGGCGAGATCAGCCAGGATCAGCTCAGTTTTAATTGTTTCTATATCGCGTGCTGGATTAATAGTGTCATCAACATGAATAATGTCGCCAGATTCAAAAGCCCTTACAACCTGCACAATGGCAGCACATTCGCGAATATGGGCGAGGAATTTATTACCAAGGCCAGCGCCTTCGGCGGCGCCTTTTACAATACCGGCGATGTCAGTAAAGGTAACCGGTGCTGGGATAATCTTTGCAGTGTTAGCTACGCGCGCTAGTTCAGCGAGGCGCTTGTCTGGGAGCGGCACAATGCCGACATTCGGCTCGATAGTAGCAAATGGGTAGTTAGCCGCCAAGATGTCAGACTTGGTGAGTGCGTTAAAAAGTGTCGACTTACCAACGTTCGGTAGGCCGACGATGCCGAGAGAAAGACTCATGTGTATATTATATCAGGTAAAAACGCTTGCGCTCCAGTGTTACAAACGGTAGCATAGAGCTTAAGCGTTTAAGTTTTTGAAAAACCGCGTGGAATTATTATTCAATGCCAAAATCGATCGATAGCATTGGCCCTCGGCCAGATAAAAAACAGGTGAAGCCAGTCGCTGAACACAAGGCGGGTGAGGTTGTGCGTCCAAAAGGCGCGCCGACTCAGGCTGGTGAAGCGATTAAGCCAAAAAACTACGAACCACCAAAGAAGATTGAGTCTAGTGTTGGTAAACCACAGCAGCCGAAGAAGCCAGTAAATAAAAAGAAAGTAGCTATTTTTGCTGGCCTTATCGGCTTGTTCGTCATTACGAGTCTTTCGGTAATCTGGCTTTTACAGGGTACCCGACTGCTCGATTCAATCGGTAAGCCAAGGCCAAGCGCTGGCAATTTTGCAGAAGTAGGTGATCAGACGGCAAGCTTGGACGAGTTTGATAAAGTAAAGGCTTCGTATCAAGGATTTAATAATAAGCAGTCGTCTCCAGAAGATGCTAACTTGATTGCCGCTACTGCATCTCGCGACCTACTAACTTATCTGGCATTGAAGGCTGAAGCAGCTAAGAAAAATATTACCTGCACTCAGGAGATTGTTGATACGCGCATGTCTCCTCAATACCAGTCACAGGGCGGTAAAGATGCATTTTACGCCTACTTAAAGCAAGAGTATGGCTGGGATTCAAGTGTTACATTTATGAAGGTCTGTACGGAATATTACCGTGAAGTTCTTGCTGATACCGCAACGAGCGGAACCGATACATTTGGTGTATATATTCGCTGGGACCAGTTTGGGGCTGATGCTAGTACTCAAGAAAAGGAAACATATGAGAAAGAGGCTAAGGCTCGCTTGGAACGAGATTTCTTGCCCCTGTTTGAGCGCGGTGCAAGTAAAGAAGAGATCTACCGAGCTGCCGATATTAGCCCGTACAGCAGTGATGCAGAATTTGATAAAAAGATGGAAACCCCCGGAGCGCCATGGGTCAGAACAGCGGAGTATCCTCGCCTGAACGAGACAATGTATGCAACTTTCCAACAATACCCAGAAGGTGAACGGGATATAGATTATATTTCACGCCTGGCAGTTGGTGAGAATACTAAGGTCTTTAAATCTAAGGTGGGGTATTATGCCATCTTCCGTGCGACGAATAGAGTGCAGGGTGATACGGAGTCTCTTGACCAGCTCATCCAGCAGTACCTGGAATCGGCTAAGTATAGCAACGAATATTACTCGCTCCCCGAGGTTGATGATCAGCAAAACAATTTAGATATCAATAACCCAGCCAGCGGCGGTGCAACGGGTCTCATCGATTCCGCTCGACAGGCTCTTATTCCTTCAGCCCGAGCAGCAGCGGTTAATTGTTTTACGAACCACACGTTGCCGATGAGTATCATCTATACAGATTATGACACGGGCCAGCTCATCCCGCTTAAACAAATGCGAGACGACAAGGGTGCCGCAGTGGCTACAATGCAGATTCTCAGTACGGGCAATGTGCAAGCAGCCTGTAACGATGAGCCAGCTCCGATAGTTGGTGCATATGGAGTATTGAACTTTGGTTACTGGGGCGGCAGAGCGAGCTGGGATGTGTACGATCATCAGAACAATCCGTGGGTCTTTGCGTTGAGCTGTTATACGGGTTGGGAATTCCGCTTTAACACTGTCGTTGGCTATCAGCCAGTGAACTACCGAGACGCCAGTCAATTTACCGTTACGCTTCTTACGAATCAGTGGATAGTGCAGGATAGGGCCTCTGCCTATGACGATCATTATCGTATTCCGTCAGATCTCTATCAGGGCATCGCCAATGGTTCTTTGGGCTACTCGATTAATGTAAAGATGAAGAAATCACCTCCACCGCAGGTTGACCCACCACTGATGACTGTATCGGGTGAAAAGCAAGAAGAAGATGGAGCCACTACAGGGGCTTATCGAGACAATACAGTCCGAGAGCAGCCAAATGGACTTACTAGTAGCGCGCAACCATATTCATTTGCAAACTTGCGCGCAGACCAGGGGCATTCCTTCACTGTAGATGCTGAAGCTGGATACGATGTGTATGGTTATCGAGTGAATAACGGGCCAATTGTGCGTTCTGCAACTTACACGTACGTGGGTGGTTCGGTTGGTAATGGCGCAACTCTTGATGTTGATTGGATTTTCCGTAGAAGACCAACGGTAGTGAGCTTAAATGTAATCTGTCCTACGATTTCTGGAAGTATATCGGGCGGTGGCGCAGCGGATATCGAAGTGTACGCACGTGTCGGGGGTGAAGATTTAACCGATAGTTCAGGAGAAGTCATCAAGCAAGGACGTAATTTTAACTTCACAGTTCCTGAAAAATACAAGGATGGGGTGGCGCGCGCGGTACAAATTCGCTTGATTGTTGATGGTGTGGATATCGGGGTTGGCACCAACGGTACCGGAACTTTGGTGTGTCCGAGGAATGCTCAGTGTGTCAGTAATAACCTTGCAACAATTTTCCCGAATGGCCGCGCAACACTGAGCACGGGTGATAGCGAGGGTAATATAAAGGTTGGCATGCAGAATAATGGGCAAGCGATATGGGCAACTTATCCGAGCGGTTCGTATCGTCTGGGGCTGACAGCGGAATCACGTGAGTTCTGGGAGATTACCTCAAGCGCAGTTTCTGGAAACATTTACCCAGCTCCGGCTGCGAGTGGCAATGTGGATAGCTTGGAGTTTGCTCCTACACTAACGCTTATTAAAGCTCCGTCTGATGCTTCGACGCCTTTGGTATTTACTATGGAGTTTGTACCGAGCGACGGAAGCGCACCAATCGCATTTGGCGGTACCTGTGGAACTTCCATTAGGGTGCTTTCATCATATGGTCCATGGTTGCGTACGCAAAACGGAAATGTGAGTGCTATAGGTAAAATTCAGGGTCAAGAAGCACTCAGTGCTACTGGTGGGAATTTGGGCGGCCGCAGAGACGCGAATGCAGAGCCTGCTCCTCCGGTTGATGGGCAGCGCGATGATCTAAATCTAGAAGTAACATATCTTGTAATGTCGCATGTTGCAGGTAACGGTCCGTTCTGTAGTACGAATGCTTATGTCTTAGGAAGAGATCAAGCTGATGGCACTTCATTCTACCCAGATGGGTGTGACTTTGATCAGTATAAATTTAATCTCCGGTCTGGTCTTGCTGATGCGCTTAGTGCCTTGAATCCTACTGAAGAAGTAGTCTATAGAGATGCGGAAGATGCCTGGGATGAGGCTCCTGATGACTGTCCAGCTGCCGGTCCTGCAACGAGTGGGTCAGCCCGCTATAAGAAAGGTCTAGATAGGAACTACAATGGTCAGAATTTACCGGCAATGTCGAGTGCGTGTCCAGAAATAACTAAGCTGACGGTGCCTCGAGCTGGCTATCTTACACTCGGAACTACCGTGAATCCTAGCCCTGTTTCTACGCCAGCTCTTTTCCAGCCGACTGGACGTATGACCATCATTGTTGACGGAAATCTCTATCTCAATGCTAATGTCGTAAACACGCCAAAGGACGCGACCTTTAATCGTGACGATTTGGTTGGCCTCAACGCATTACCGAACCTGGGTATCCTGGTTAAGGGTGATATTATCATCGATAAAGATGTTACGAGAATTGATGCATCTTTGTATGCGAGTGGTAAGATTCGCACCTGTGAAGAGCTATACAGTCCGGGCGCAACCGGTAATGACAACCCATTGACCTCAAACGGATTTAAGAGTGAAACGCTATCGGGTAGTAATGTGCAGCAAAACTCCCAGGCAGCTCGATGTAAGAATCAGCTTTCGGTGCGTGGTGTGATGGCTTCAAAAGGCGGATTTATGTTTGGTAGAAACTTTGTCGACTTTTCGGCGATCCAGGCCCGAACAGGCCGAGCTCAGTTTAGTGCGGATTTTGACTACGATCCACGACGCAGTTTGTATTATGGTAAGCCAGCCGAAGACGTGATCTTTAATGGCCTCATGCTTATCGCTCCACCTCCTGGCTTTGAGCATCTCACGAAACCTGACTTTTCACAGGCTCGCTACGTCACAGACAACGCCGATCCACGTTTCTAGAAAATATTCTCCAGCTTATACCTTGAAGAGTCCTGGGGGCTCAGGTACGATAGACATAAGCGTTTTAAAACGAGTTGATTGTTTGTATATATGAGTCCAAAGTCATTAGATCCACTTTCTCAGCGGAAAAATGACTCAGCAGCTGCTGAGTCTACGTCTCCTGTGCCGCGCGGTGTTGATGCCACGCGAGTTCTTGAGAAAGCACAAGCAACAGTAGAAGCAAGAAAAGAAGCGCAGGCCAAACAAAAGAGGCGGGCCATCTTTTGGGTGTTGGTTGTGTCGCTAGTGGTATTTATTTTTGGCGCTACGTTTATTGGGTATAGACAATTTGTGGCTACTGAACGTGATCAGTACCGAAATGATCAGCAGAAACAGATAATAGAAAAGCTTGATGCCCTTAGTCTTACAAAAGATATGAATGATGAACAAAAACGCGATCTCGCAAGTCGTGTGGGAGCTAAGTATTTAGCCGCGCAAGCAGTAGGTGTCGCCCCTTCAGTAGATGTGCTGGCAGATAAAAACACCTTAAATTTTGTAGCTGGTGCAAATGCTACCCCAGAAAAAGCGGAGAAGGCAATTAGTCAGCTCATAGATGGGAAGCTTAAACTTGTCCAGGAAAATGGCTATTTTGAGGCCTACGTATTTTATTATTGGTATGGCAATTCTCTAATCGCCTGGCCATCCAGTTATGTTATACCAAATAGGGGTAATCGGCAGGCATACGAGGCTGATAGGACCAAAGCTTTGGAGCAGGCGCAAAAAGATATGGCCGATCTCAAGGCTCATGCTGTACAGCCGGCTCAAGTAGTGGCACGATTGCAGTCCGATCGGATGCTTAGTCCCTATGAAGACCCGAATGGTTCTAGTTTGATAACGCCCTCTTTGGCGGCATCTGTTATTTTGGACGATACTACTAGCACAATACTTAAGGTTATATATGACTTTGGTAAAGTTGGTTACTCAGAAATCAAGACGAGAAACTACATTTCTGTTCATGATTCTTCAAAAACACCTGTTGAAGCTGCTCATTATTTTGTTCTGGTGGATAAATTCATCAAAGGTGAAGCTGTTTTGCGCGAATATGAGAAGAAGTATGCAGAGTATAAGGCTAAAGGCATATGAGAAAAGTACTTTTACGCGCATCAATTTCGTTAACTACATTCATAGCGGTGTTTTTCGCACTTTCCACCGTCGCTCATGCCAACCCAGCGCGTATTACCGTAGGGGTTGCCTTCAAGCCGTGGTACACAGGAGTTACGCAAAATCTAGGCGATGTTGATATTCGGATAGATACGATGGGGATTCCTGGAAAAGTACCAATTACACAACCACCCTATAATGGATATCACCTTTCTCCGGGAGGAGGTAATCCGACAACTAATACTTATGTATATCCGGCTGATTGGGGCTTTGCACAAACTTGGGGGAATGGATACCTCGCTCCTCCTGGCAGTACTATGCTTGTAACTAGCTTTGCAAATTTTGCTTGGTGCGGTGTACCGCTTAATGGTCTAGCGCCCGGAGATTTTCATGTACAAGTATCTGCTATCCCTAAGCCTGGCTCTACGTTTACGAGCAATGGTGGTAATTGGGTGGCATATTGGCAATGGATAGACGGCGGAGCAGTCACGAGGGCAAGCAGCTGGGCGGCAAGTAACGTAGTCGCGGCTCAAGCAAATAACGGCGGTGAAACACAAGTTTTCTTTGTGTATGAAGAAAATCCGCCTAGTTTTAATGTGAATGGGGTTAAGTTAGATCGCTATGGCCTGCAGAGTGGCCAGCCTTCCGGTGCGACGATTCGCGACAACAATATTGGGGACACAAGCGTGACCCAGCCATACAGCTTGCCGGGTAGAAATCAGGCATTAGCGCATATTATTCAGGCCGTGGATACAGCCGATTGGGTGGCGACCGGATGGCGATTGTCGAATGGTACTTCTGGCAATCAGAACTATTACGGCTTCCCCGCAGGCACGACACCAGTAGGTTCGACGCAATCATTAGATTTCTATTACGAGCCAAAGCCTTCGACTATTCAGGCGGGTATTTTAGTGCGAGATCCAGCAACTGGCACGCTCTCAAACCCTTGTAATCAGTCTGATTATCAGGCTGGCGCGTGTGATAATGCCCCAGATATTACGGTAACACGTCGATTTAATTTGCCTTCCGGCACTCAGAAGTCTTATACTGCGGGGCCAACCACTGTAACGCCAGGTAGATCATCAAATGGTAGCGCCGATGTAGCAGGCTTATATGCGGATGATAAAGGCCCTGCGGCGGCGGGCTATACAGTTTCTGCTGCGAATATTCCGGCAGGATGGAGAATTGTTAGCACAATACAGTGTGGCCAGAACACCGATAGGAATACTTGCTATACATCTGCTGGACAGGGAGGTGCTACTTCTCAGTTTGTGACTACACTCACGGCATGGCGGTATCGCCCGGTGTTCTTTGTGCTCGAGCCAAACCAAATAATCGTGAAGGGTGATAAAAAGGGGCCTGGCACGTTTAATAGTAATCAAAATAGCGATACGACAAACCTTGGCACCGGAACGATTGATGTTGCTGGTCAGACTGTTTCGGGCAATAACCAGGCGGGCGCTTGGAATCGGGCCGTAAACTACAACTCCACGTCTGGAACTTATGGTGTTCGAGCAGTAGCTCCAGCAGGCTGGCAGATACGTGGCTATGCCTATTGTGTCTCCGCCACTCAGATATCAAGCTGTGCCTCAAATGATGCTGCGGCAGCACCAAATAACCAAACACAGGGTCAGATAATTCTTGAGGGTAATGGTCAGACGGAGCATACCGTAACGGTTAACTACCAGGGCACAACACCAAGTATAAACGGAGTGGCGATTCCAACCGGTGGGCAAGTTTGGGTCACCTTCTTCTTTAAGCCAGCGCCAGTCACAATTCAAGTTCGCGGTAAGATTGACATGCAGGGAGGCAATACGTCTGCGAATACCGATCTAAATCCATGTAACTACAATGATTATAAGAGGAACATTTGTACGGACGTGGAGGTTCGACCGGTAAGGATGAACACCGTTGGAGTTGCGAATACTGTAACACCGGGAACTGATCTCGGAGATCCTGCCGGCGGGTACGGTAATTGTGCTAGTAAAGACTATATCCCCACCAAGCCTGGCTATGATTATGGCGGTGCGGCGAATACTGGATTTTATTGCACCACGGAGGGTGGAAATAATCGCATTACTCAAGCTCAGTTCCTTTCCGGACAGGGACCTTTAAGATATGGCTATACTCTTGATGCTAGGACCGGTCAAATTTCACAAAATGGTAATTCTTCGGAAAATAACCTGGCGATTGTAAGGAATGTGTATCCGGGTAAGTATAGCTTCAGGCACAATAATGGTCCGGAATATAATAATGAATCAGCTTACGACATATCGCAATCCACTTGCGCAGTTGGTCAGGCAGATTGTTCATCGAGTGTTGCACCAAATGCCGACATATCGGGCTGTCTCTTAAATCATCGACGCAAGGCGGAGTTTACTGCAGTTAGTCAGTTCTTGTGGTGGACGATTTATACTCCAATTATTGGTGTGAATAACCCTAATGCAGCGGTGGATCCAAATGGCCAGAATTACTGTACTATTATGTGGTCTGGTGCTCCGGGAGCAGATAGCTGGAGTGCCGGTGGGTCTCCCGAGAGCTGGAATATAGGTGGCAACACTCCACGTGAGTGCGCCTTTATACCAACCGGCGGATGGGCATACTTTCCACAGTGGAACACTACTACTGGGCAATACGGCATAAATGCGCAAGGTAACGGCCCATGTGGTTATCGTAAAGATTCTGGTGCAGCTGGAGTAAATACGTACTCAATGGGTGTTCCAGTGGGGACGAACTTTAGAGAGCAAACATTCTACTACGCGCCAAAATTCAAGCTCACTAATGAGGCGCTTACGTGCGACACATATACCGCTAATTTGGTTTATATGCCGGACCCATCGCGTCCAGTTACGACTTACTTTAGAATTAACGGCAATAGTAACTTAATGCGTACAGAGACTTCTACCGGCAACGATATTATGGAGATCACTACTCAAACAAGTGGGCCTGATGCATATCGGGTGGATGTAAATATACCGAAGTATAACGGCCAGGGCGGGATTTTATTAAAAGATGGTGATGATCGTCAGTTTGAGATGTTTGCGCGCTTTAGCGATAGTAGCTCGGGAGCTGTAGACTCAGACTTGGTTGCTGGATATTCATCTGGCGCTCGCGATTTCGGCAACGCCGGAGGCAGTTGGAAGTACTCACCGCGCCGAGTTTCTAGCCCAGGCCTGATGCACCAATGTAGGAATGACGCGGTATGCGACCAACAGGGATTTGAGAATCAGTTGGATGCAATATCGGTAATGGATGCCGACTACCCACAATCCAACGAAATTGAAGTTACTATGCAGAATACTGGTGAGAGTTTCTGGCAGCAGGGCTACCGAGACGGTAATAATAATGGTGCCGTTCCAGGTACATATCATGAGCTCGTCGTAACTGGTGGTACTTTGGTAACCAATAATCAATACGATACTCGAGCTTGGTACATACCGGATGTCCAGCGGCAAATCGAGGGTGGAAATGAGGTAACTCCAGTTGCTCTTAACCCGGGTGCCAGTAGTTACACCTTTAAGATTATACCGACACCGCCAAAAGATGGTGGCACAAAATTTGTGCTTGGCTTCCAGATGCGCCAAGCAAAGCCCGCTAGCCAGGGTGGATTTACCCAGATATTTGGCTCGGCCTGTCAAGGCGACTTCGAAATTAAGGTGAGCTATAAGCCGTGGCTGCGTGTACAGAACGGAAATGTGACTGCACTTGGAGAAATCGAAAACCAACCAGAATCGGCAAGGGGCGTATATAAGGCTGAGAACCGCACCAATGGTAGTCCATATAAGGGATCTTTCGAGAGTGCGCCTGCTCCTGCCGATGCAAAGCCAGCAATCAACTTGCATGCTCAGTTTACTGCAGCTGCCGAGAAGGGTGGCTCAAACTTCTGTTCGACTAACTTTTACATGCTTGGATTTGCGAAGGGGCAGAGAACCGCTCCACAGCCCTCCGATCCATATGGCCAAGCCGAGGCTAACGCACCGCAAAAATCTCGCAATTGTAGTTTTGATAGCGTGAATCTCAATATTGAGCAAGCGGAAGATTCGAACGGCGACGGCCAGAAAGAACTCAAAAATAGTCAGATGGTTGCAGCTGCCAATCGGGCGTACAGCGAGTACGGTCAATGTAGCGATACCGGCACCACACCAGATGTAGATGATGGTCCGCAAGAATTGTCTCCACCTGCCAAATATTACCGTTCTTGGGCTCCAGGTTCGCCAATCGACACCCCAAGTCTCCTGTGGTTACTGCGCGACAGGCCAGACTCAAATAGTAACTTGCCGTTTGGTACTCATAATGCTGGACCACAGGCCGATAGGGGACTTTACCTAGTGAACACCAATGCTCCAAGGCCTTGTCCAACCATCTTTAAGTTGCAGACAAGTGGAAGTGGTGCGATTACTGAGCCAAACATGGAGCTAGGTGGCTTCATCTACAACGCCGGCAGATCTACGATAGTTTCAGACGACACGGTCTATATTACCGGCAACATTGAAGCCAGATATCCGACCGATAATAGTTTGCCATATACCTTCCAGAAGACAGGAGTGCCAGATATGGCCGGACTCAACAAGCTTCCAAACTTGGGTATTATTTCCGCGAAGAACATTGTTATTGCCAGTAACGTTGACCGCATTGATGCATCTTTGTATGCGGCCGGTAAGGTGATTACTTGCGATCTGTATATCGCAGAAGGTGGCCTAAACGAAGATGCTGCAAAGACAGATAAGCCCGGCACGACAGGATCTAAGTGGATCCGTCGAGGTGGCGCGCTAAGTCTGGATTCCAATCCTTTGGCTACCGAAACTGAAGACCCTAACATTGATGAAGCACCGAGTGCCGATAATGTAACTGCCAGCGGTTGCTCGAATAAGCTACGAATAACGGGCAGTGTTACTGGCGGGGAAGGCTTTACGTTCGGACGAAACTACGTGGACTTTGCTGGCATGGTCGAACGATGGCGAGTAAATGAGGGGGGTGCTTTCCAGGAATTTGGTAAGTTCTGTAACCTCTCAGATGTTTTAGGTATTCGCCGAGTGTGTAATTTGTCGGGTGAGCGTAAGGATTTTGACTCACCAGGTAACAGGGGTGCAACCAACTACTACTGGCTTGAGAATCGGGCTGGTTGGCCGCAGAACTACTACACGGGTGGACCAGCGGAAGATATCGTTGGTAATGGCTTGTCGAGCTTTATGCCGCCACCTGGGTTTGAAGATATTACTGCCTCAACAAATACCGCTAAGTACTACAACAATACTGCACGGCCAAAATTCTGAGCCATAAGAGAATTAAAAGCCGGGCGGTAGGGTAGTACGAATTGAAAATAGTTATGCTAAAATAGGAACACATGGACTTATTCATCGAAGACGAACATTATTTTGGGGTCGACCTAGGAAATTCTGGGATTCGACTCGTTGAGCTAAAACTCATTCATGATAAGCCGACGCTCGTCACGTACGGTGATATTGAGTTACCGTTTGGCTTGATGAGTTCTGACGCTCCAGCCGATCAGGCTCGAGTTGCGGAGGTCTTAAAAAAGCTCGTTTCCGATGCGCGCGTAAGTACTAAGAATGTTGTAGCTGGCTTGCCGGCCAGTAAAGTTTTTGCGAGTGTTTTGAAATTGCCACAAATGGCCGATAACGAAATTGCACACACCATTCGCTTCCAGGCCGACAAATATATCCCAATGCCGATTGATCAGGTAAAGCTAGATTTCTTCCGTATTTCTCAAGATAAAGAAGCCGAAGAGATTGATGTGCTCTTGGTGGCGACGCCGACCAGCGTAGCTAATAAATATCTCAACATTTTCCAGCAAGCTGGCTTAGAGCTTATGGCTTTGGACATTAACGCCATTGCCCAGTCTCGATCGATGGTGCCAAATGCCGATATCGATGTAGTGGTTGTTGAATTTGCGTCTCTTACGACTGATATGGGCTTGATCTCTGCCGGAGTGCCAGGCTTAATCCGCTCGGTGAATGTTGGCGCCAAGTCACTGATTCGCGTTACCTCACAAAACCTTGGTTTGGACGAAGCCCAGGCTGAACAATTTGTGCGTAAGTTTGGTCTCACGCAGACAAAGCTAGAAGGACAAGTATATCGCTCCATGAAGCCATTGCTTGATAATGTCGTAGAAGAAATTAAGCGCTCGATGGAATTCTTTTACCAAAGCAATCCTGGACGCAAAGTGGAAAAAGTTGTTATTACCGGTGGTCCGGCATCCATCCCAGAAATGCCTGTGTATCTCGCGAACGCACTCGGCTTGCCGGTTGAGATGGGAAATCCATGGCAGAAAATTAGTTATGCAACCGAGTTTACCGATCGTTTGTCAGGTATGGCTTTGGGCTACTCGACTGCAGTTGGATTAGCGCTAAGGAACATGGTGTAGGCGATGTCGGTTCGAATTAACCTGCTTCCTGAAGCACGCATGGTAAAGCTGAAGAATCAGCAGACTAAGCGTTTAGTTACCGTCGTATGTTTGGTTCTCTGTAGTAGTGTAGGTATTATTCTTGTGGTTCTCTTACTGCTCTTAGGTGCCCGTAATATTCAGTTTGCAACCAATAAGGGGAACATTGAGGAGTTGAACCAGAAGATTGCTGGTAAGGCGGATGTCGAGCAAGATGTTGCTTGGTTTAACGCTGCGCTTACAGAAGCTGATAAACTTTCAAATAACCGTATTCTTATTTCTCAGCTTTTTAGTCAGTTGGCTAAAGCTGCTCCTGAGGGCATTAGTATAGCATCTCTCTCTGTTGATCCGGACTATAAAGTGAAAGCTACTGTGGAGGCAAAAGATTTTAATAATGTAGCTTTATTCATTAATGCGCTTAAAACCTACAATGTTGAGTTTAATCCCATTCCTGGTTTTGATAGGGTTCCGGTATTTACAGATGTAGATGTTCAGGCGGTTACAAAGCGTAAGCAGACCGATAACGCTAACTTTGAAGTTACTTTTAAGGTAGATGAAAAGCTCGTGAAGAAGTTCCGTGAGGATTCTAAGTCGAGCGAAGACAAAGAGACTACTAATGAATCTACTACAAGTGGAGAGACAAACTAATGGCGCCGACAAAAAAAGCCGCTCCACAACCACCGTCAAAAAAGAAGGTGACTCCGCCTGAGACTCCAGGCACACAGGCTGCGATGCAGAGCATTCGAAATTACCTTATCATCGCAATCGGCGTTACGGTCCTAGTTATTTTAGTGGGTGGATACTTTATCTACACACTCGCTCAGGCAAATGTTCGTAAGGCGCTAGAAGTGCGAGCTCAGGAATACCAGGTTAAGCTTTCCGAAGTAAAATTAGCCAAGCTCGAGGAAGCCGAACCGGAAATCCAGAAACTGAAACAGGCAGAGGGTAATAGTCCATCAAGGTTTGATTTTATCACTCAGCGTACGCTACCTAAGGACGAAGACTTTGAGGCTATTCTTACAATCTTCAACCGTCTACAAAGCGATTATCAGGTAGACATTGAGTCAATCAATAAGCCGACAGCTGCTGGCGCCACTGCTACTGCGGGCACAACGGCCGGTACGACAGCGCCTGCTACTGGTTCGAAGTCCAGCTTGGTTGCAGTTAAGGCCACTGGCAGTCAAGATTCGGTCCTTGGTTTTCTCGCTGCGCTTGAGGCATCTGCTCGTATCTTTGATTTTTCTACAATGAAGATTACCAGCTCCCAGGGTACGTATACTCTTGATATGCAGTATAAGATTTACGCTTTGCCTAAGCCTTCAATTAATGCTCAAGAGGTGAAGATTGATGAGTATGAAGCAGATAAAGGGAAGTACGAATAATGAAACGTAGAGATATTATCGGACTTGTAATTGCGGTTGCAGTCATTGCCATCACGGGCGTACTGCTGTACACACAGCTTGCCCCAGCCCCTAAGGATACGGGTATTAATGTTCAGGTTCCCGCTAAAGTTGCTGTGCCTTTGAGTGATCAAAAAGATCAGGAAAAGCTTACAGAATTAGAGCGGTATAACGACTATTCGTCTCCTCAACAGTGTACTGCTGAAACGTGTGGTCGCGAAGATCCGTTGTAAGTGGAGCGCTTGATTAAATGCTCACACTAGAAAATCAAAAAATTATCGAGAATATGATTGTGCAGGGAGGTATAGTCCCGCACGATGTATTGGAGATTGCGAAGCTACGCTCAGCTAAAGAAAATAAGGGGCTTTTGCAGGTTCTTTTGGATATGAAGGCGTTATCTGAAGATGATTCGGTTAAGCTGATTGCAATTGCTAAAAAGATACCGTTTGTAGATCTCATGCATCTCGAGCATTCGGTCGATCAAAAGATACTAGAAATGGTACCTTTGGATATTGCAAAAACGTACATGGCGGTACCATTTGGGGTGTCCAACAACGCCTTAAATGTCGCACTGCTAGACCCAACCAACCTACAGGCAATCGATTTTATCTCGCGTAAAACTGGCTACACCATTAGTCCGTATATCGCTTCTCAGGCCGGCATCGATTTTGTGCTCGGCATGTACAAAGAGAAGTTTTCGCAAGAAGTCTCAGAGGTGCTTAAAAATATCGCTTCGGCACAAAAAGAAGAAGTCGAAGCCGAAAAGAAAACAGTTCAGGATCAGAAAAAGATTAATGACATTGTGCAAGATGCGCCAATCACCAGGGCGCTCAACACAATTTTAGAATATGCCATCAATTCGCGCGCATCAGATATTCATATTGAACCACGACAAAAAGAGTTGAAGATCCGTTTTCGTGTGGACGGAATTTTGCAAGAAGTGATGACGTTACCAAAGTCGACTGAGGCGGCACTTATTTCTCGTATTAAAATTCTTTCAAACCTCAAAATTGACGAACATCGTATCCCGCAAGACGGACAGGCCGTATATATGTTTGCTGGTCGTGAAGTGGACTTGCGTATTGCGATTGCGCCGATTAGTTATGGCGAGCAGGTGGTTATCCGTATTTTGGATAAGAACGCTCAAAACATTACTTTGGACACACTTGGGTTTAGAGGTCGCAGTTTGAGGCTTATCACCTCGGGTATTCATAAACCACACGGCATGATTCTCTCAACCGGACCGACTGGTTCTGGTAAGTCAACGACACTGTACGCGGTTGTAGCCGCAATTAAGTCTGTTGCAATTAATATTGTGACGCTCGAGGATCCGGTGGAATATAAAATGGAAGGCATTAACCAGATTCAGGTAAATACTGCCGTCGGGCTGACATTCGCGAACGGCTTGCGCTCCATTCTGCGTCAAGACCCAAATGTAGTGCTTGTGGGAGAAATTCGTGATGCCGAAACAGCCGACCTTGCGGTGCAAGCGGCACTTACGGGGCACACGGTGCTTTCAACGCTACACACCAACTCGGCCGCTGGTGTGCTTCCACGTATGCTTGATATGAAGATTGAACCTTTTCTGATCGCTTCTACGGTAAACACGGTAATTGGTCAGCGTCTGGTTCGCCGCGTGTGTCAAAAATGTAAGCAAGCCTATGCCGCTCCAGGAACAGCAGTGGAGTTAATCAACAAAATTATTGGTCCTTTCTTACCGAAAAATCAGGCGGAAGTTCAGGCTAAGGAACAAGAATATGGCTACCAGGGTTTGCCACTGTATAGTCAAAACGCTTATACTTTGTATAAGGGGGTAGGCTGCGACGAGTGCAAAGAAGGTTACTCGGGGCGCATCGGTATCTTTGAGGTTTTTGAAATGAATCCAGCGATGGAAAAGCTGCTCTTAAATCGAGCAACAACCAACGACATTCAAACTCAAGCCATCAAAGATGGAATGCTTACCATGCAGCAAGATGGGTATTTAAAGGCGCTTACAGGCGTGACCACAGTAGAAGAAGTGGCCCGCGTAGCGACCGATCACTAGCGAATAAGTAAAGGAATTATCATGCAGCCGACCGACCCAACAACTCCAGCTCAACCTAGCGGCATACCAGTAGATGGTGTGGGTGGGGTGGTATCGAGCGTGCCGCCGGCTGCGCAAATTCCACCAGCCCAGGTGCCGGCTCCTGTTGCTGCACCAGCTCCGGCGGCGGAGGTGAGCGCCACCGATCAAGTACATCAAGTTGAACAAACGCCGCACTCTGGTAAGCTTTCAATCGAGCCGTATCTGGAAGAAGTTATCCGTCGTGATGCTTCAGATATTCACGTACAAGTTGGTTTGCCGCCAATGCTGCGTGTTGATGGTGCATTAGCTCCAATTCAGGGTGAAAAAGTTCTAACCGCCGAAGATATTGATGACATTATCTTTAGCCTTTTGGATGACGAACAAAAAGAGGTTTACCTTAAAGATAAGGAAATCGACTTCTCCTTTGCTTACGGTGATCTTGGTCGTTTTCGCGTTAATGCTTTCCACGAAAAAGGGAATCCAGCAGCGGCATTTCGTCTCATTCCTAATAAAATTCGCACTGTAGAAGATCTTGGCCTGCCGCCAATTATGAACAAACTTACTGAATTTCCGCGCGGCCTCGTACTCGTAACTGGCCCAACGGGTTCGGGTAAGTCTACAACGCTTGCCGGAATGCTCGATAAGGTAAACCGTGAGCGCGCCATGCACATTATTACCATCGAAGATCCAATCGAATATCAGCACCATCACAAGAAATCGATTGTGGTACAGCGCGAAGTTCACTTTGATACCAAGAGCTTTGCCTCGGCACTTCGCTCGAGTTTGCGTGAAGACCCAGATGTCGTGTTAATTGGTGAGATGCGCGACCTGGAAACAATCTCTACGGCTATTACGGTGGCAGAAACTGGTCACTTGGTGTTTGCGACATTGCACACCAACTCAGCTGCGCAGTCAATCGACCGTATGGTAGACGTGTTTCCTCCACATCAGCAGCAGCAAATCCGCATTCAGCTTGCGAGTGTGTTGCAGGGGATTGTAGCCCAGCGTCTTATCCCGATGATTGGTGGTGGTCGTATGGCGGTTGCGGAAATTTTGGTGGTCACACCGGCTGTGCGTAACATTATTCGTGAAGGCAAGACCCACCAGCTAGACGCGGTTATTCAGACCGGTGCCGAATATGGTATGCAGTCGATGGACGCTACCCTTGCACACTATATCCACGAAGGCAAGATTAGCTATGAAGAGGCTAAGAATTACGCCGTAAATCTTGAGGAGCTTGATCGCTTAATGCGACATTAGGTTAACTATAAATAGATGCTAGATTTTCAATATAAAGCTAAAGATAAAACTACCGGACGTATTATAGTCGGGTCGATTCAGGCCGATAATGAGATGGCTGCCGGTAAGCTGCTTTTAAAGCAGGATCTTTATCCTTTGGAGATGAAGCCAAAGAAGACGTCGGCGTTTTCTACAACGTCAACAACTGGCAAGGTTAAAACTAAGCACAAAGTTGTCTTTACGCGCCAGATGGCTACGCTGATTAAGGCTGGCCTACCAGTCGCTTCTGCCTTGAACTCATCCATGAGCCAGGTTGAAGATAAACGTATGAAGGCGGTTATCTTCAAGCTTTCAAAGTCCGTTGAAGGGGGTACATCCTTTTCGGAGTCATTAGCCCAATTTCCTGAGAATTTTAATACTATTTATGTCTCCATGGTCCAGGCTGGTGAAGCCAGTGGTAACCTAGAAATAACTATGGAGCGGCTAGCGCTTCAGCTTGAGAAAGAAGCGGAAATTACTTCAAAAGTAAAAGGCGCCTTAATTTATCCAGCGATTGTGATGGTTGTAATCTTGCTCGTTATGGGCTTTATGATGACGAGCGTTGTACCACAAATTGCCGAGCTGTATAAGAGCTTCAATAAGCCTTTGCCATGGATAACATCCGCATTGATGTTTATGTCTGATTTGATTACGAAGTGGTGGTTCATCACACTCCCAGCAGTAGCAGCAATCATTTATGGGATTATGTCTTATTTCAGGACACCTACAGGGAAAAAGAATATCGCACGGGCTAAGATTACCATGCCCCCAGCAAATCAATTGTTCATTAAGATGTATATGGCACGATTTGCGCGTACGCTGGGGAGTCTCGTTGCTAGTGGTATACCAATTTTAGAATCGCTTAAGTTGGTTTCAGATAGTCTCAATAATGAAATACTCAAAGCAGAAGTGGAGATATTGGCTGAAGAGGTGAAATCTGGGCGAGCACTTTCGGAGGCATTACAAAAAACAGAGTACTTCCTACCATTAGTGAGTCAGATGATTAAGGTAGGAGAAGACTCTGGTACGATGAGCGAAATGTTGGATCGTTTGGCAAGCTTCTATGAGAACGAAGTAGATCAAGCGGTGAAAAATATTTCTACGATTATTGAGCCAGCATTAATAGTTGTGATGGGCGGTATGGTTGTACTGATGATTATTGGTATTCTATACCCTGTATACAACCTTGTAGGCCAGGACCTGGGGAACCCTTCGGGCGCCTCGAGTACAACTACGAACTAGTTGACGTTGAGCATGGATTTGCTATCATAAGCATAAGCGTTATACTAGAGCGCGAATATTATAAGGAGGTCTTATGACAGATAAAAAAATGAAAAAAGGATTTACCTTGATCGAAATCGTGATTGTGCTCGCAATTGCTGCTTTGATTATGGTTGTTGTATTCCTTGCAGTGCAGGGTGCTCAACGTAGCCAAAGAGACAATACTCGTAAGGATGTTGCTGCACGTGTTCTTGCATCAGCAACTGCTTTTCAAGGGAATAACAACGGAACAGCTCCAACAAATGCTGCGCAGTTGCAGACCTACTTGGGCTGGACTGCTAACCCAACTACAACCAATGGGCTAGTTATAACGTTGACTGCTACAACTGGCGCTCCAGCAGCCTGTACTCCCACAACTGGTAGCATCTCAATCAGCAGTACTACTCCGATTACTGTTCAGTCCTGTCTTGAGTCTACAGGAACCAACTATTCAATTAATAACTAATCCAATTAATTGAACAGCCAATAGCCCCTTCGGGGGCTTTTTGGTTATTAGTTATGCTTTGCCATATAATGTGAGGAATGGAGACTGAGTGGATACTAATGCTGGCCGTAATGGTCTTTGTGTATGGCTTACTAGTAGGCTCGTTCTTGAATGCCTGGGTGTGGCGCCTCCACACGCATAGAAAGGTCTCCAAGGGCCGCAGCATGTGTCCACATTGTAAAACCCCGCTTAGGTGGTATGAGCTAATTCCAGTGTTCTCATGGCTGGCTCTGCGCGGGAAATGCCGCACGTGCCATAAGCCAATTTCTTGGCAGTACCCGGCGGTAGAGCTCGCAAACGCTACTGTATGGGTGAGTCTATTTTTCTATCTTGATCCAGCGAATACGCTGGAGTGGGTGAGCTTACTAGCTTGGCTTGCGCTAGCATCACTGTTGCTGGCCGCGCTTGTGTATGATGCTAAGTGGATGTTACTCCCGGATGCTTTTATGGTGCCGGCGGTGGTGTTTGCGCTTGCGTTAGCAATATTGAGCGCTGTTGGCATGGGGAGCCTGTCGGAGCTTATCGCTCGACTTGTGGCAGCGTTGTTATTCGGGGGAGCCTTCTTTTTAGTCTGGCTCATATCAAAGGGAACTTGGATAGGCGACGGAGATATTTGGCTAGCTGCAATAATGGGACTGGTACTAACTGGAGTCCAATTGGTAGTGGCTATATTTGTGGCCTTTAACCTAGGCGCAATCATCGGTTTGGCGCTAATTGCCATACATAAAAAAACCCGCAAGAGCATGATTGCGTTTGGTCCATTTCTTATAATTGGATTATTCGCTGGATTCTTCTTTGGTGAAGCTCTTTTAAACTGGTATTTAGGAATATTCGTCTAATAGCATAAGTGGTATACTGATAGTCGAATCAGAATTATTTTTATGAAGATACCGCACAAACAAATTCGACGCACTCAATCTGGTGTTTCCTTAGTAGAAGTCATTATGGTTTTGGGTATCGCCAGCTTGATGATTGGTGGGGCTTTCGCATGGTTTGACACTCAAAAGAGCTCGGATTTTTATAATGAAGTGCGTCAGGTAGAGTCTCGCATACGAGAAGTACAAAGTCAGAATACTTCTAGCCAGGTGCCTGGATATGATCTCGGCAGTGCATCTGTTTGCAATAATGAAGATAGAGAGATAGGTTTAGACAAATGTGTAATTGGTAAGGGTGAAGAAGTTTTTGGTACCGCTGTTGCGATTTCTGTGCCAAATACCGGTGATACATTTACTAAACTTAAGATATTTTATTTGAAGAAAGATAAAGAGTCGGATTTAGCGCCTTTGCAATCTCTGCTCGTGACAAGTTATGCGAATAAAGAAGTTGAGTTGCCAGCCACTCTAAAACTAGAGGGATTTACGGTTTTTGGAGATGGACAGTGCACTACAGGTGCATATAGCCCCTGGAGAAACTTACCAGAAACTTTATCTGGATCGTCGGCAGGATACCAAGATTTTAGGAGTGCTACTAACGAGTCGTTAGTGGTTTTTAGGCGCACCACGGGTGGATATAATACTTTTTGGCCAAATGCAAATGTCTCTACATTCGACACAACGGGGGTCTTTAATGGAGCGAAACCATGGTGGTCTGGCACAGCATCTTCGCCGACGCCCGCTTGGCTGGGGAGTTACGATGATGCAAGTTATCAATATGGATCAGTTTCTCCAAGTGCCGCTACACGTTTACGTAGTCAGCCATGTGCGGTGCTGTGGCGCTTTGGAAGCGTTGAGCGAAAAGCTGGATCTCCCGGAGAGCCTCGTTTTAAGGCTGAGATTAACTTTAATTTAGTGGATGGTACCACTACGTTGGTGACGAGGTAGATGATGATGCGACGTAGACAAGGAATGACTCTCGTAGAAATTATTTTTGCTATGGCTATTGTGAGTACAGTCCTGACCTTGGCATATGCAGCAGCGCTTGGTGCATGGCGCAATGCTACTGCTGCCAATCAACGAACGCAAGCTCAGTATATGATCCAGCAATCGATAGAGGCAATCAAGGCATATCGCGAGACAGAAAACTTTGATTGGGATAGGTTTATAAACGATGTAAGTGGTAAGTCTGTGATTAATATAGGTCTTGAGCAGGCGGACGGTTCGATAATTCCGAACGAGTTTGCCTGCGATCAATCAACGGCCGCACCTGGTACGATAAATGAGTGTAAGTTTGTTGTTCAGGACGGAGCATTAGAAAACATTAAGCCAGTTGGTGCAAATGTAAACGTAGCTTCTGCCGGTGAGTTTGATATTGAGATAGTTCCGGAATCATATTTTATGGAGGGTTTTCCAGGTACAAATCCCATTAGCGCGGGTAGTTCATTGCCAAATGATACAAATATATCAGCCATAACATTTGTTGTTCGTGCCACCTGGACAGATGCTAACGGTATTGCTAGTAATGCGACTGCAAGTACCATAATTACGGAGCCACGATAATGAAGAGAGTGCTACATCGGAAACGTGGTGGCTACACATTGCTCGAACTTACTTTTTCGATTGCATTGTACACAGCGATAGTGCTCATGTGCCTGATTGGCTTTATTGGTATTTTTGGTATTTATAATAAAGCCCAAAGCCTTACTAGAACTCAAGAAGAGGCGCGAAAAGCAATGGATGCACTCACGCGAGACTTGCGACAGACAATTCGTGTTACTAAACCAGTCACCGCCCCTTCATATGGGACGCGGCCGGTATTGGCTTTGCACTGTCTGGATACAGGAGGTCAAAATGTGGGCTATGGGCTAGGGTATATTCCGGATCCAAACCGTCAACATTATGTTCTAGTGCGCTCCACAAGTTGTACGGATTTCTCCCAAGCAGTGCTGGTTACAAGCTCGGATGTGTGGTCAGAAAAGCTTGCACCAAATCTGTGGCCGGATACCAGCACTGACGATGGTATTGCTCCAGATACTGCTCCATTTAAGATTTCGCAAGTTGCGACTACTGGAGGCATTGGGCCAGTGGTTTGGCAGGTGCGCATTGGGGTATTCCGTGGGGCAACAGCGCCATCAAAGAATTCAACGGCGGCAGTTTCCGATCAGTTTGGGGCGGGGACAATGTTGCAGTCGGTCGTAATTTCGAGAAATGACTAACTTATTGCATTCTGCAGTCTAAAAGGGTAGCATGAAAACAGTTATGGTTCATAGAGTGAGGAAAATTTTGCAGCGTCGACAGCAAGGTTCGGCAGCCCTGATAACGACAATCGCGGTTTCCGCCATTCTTGTTGTGTTATTTGTCGGTATTACTACCATTGCAACTCGAGAAATCCGCCAGTCTATCAATTCAGATAATGCAAACCGTGCGCTCTATGCGGCGGAGGCTGGTGTAGAGGATGCTGTACGTAGGTTGGGTGATGATCCAAAGTTTAGAGAGTCTACTTGCAATGCCTCAAACAGTGGCACAGAAGTACGTGTGTCTGATCCGTCAACCGGGCCAGATGTGGCCTGGACTTGCCGTACGGTTACCGTGGTGCAAGATGAGCTTACCGGTCAGCTTGATGTTGATGAAAGCTTAAGTCTGAACCTGGGCAGGGGGCGCTCTGGTCCCGATGAGACCGCACCGTATTTGCAGGCTCGCTACATGTCTATAGAGTGGAATGATCCTCGCGATGCAGCTGATGCACCGGCTTCTCAGGTGCTCATTAACAGGCTCTCAAGCTGGTTGCCAACCTATAATCCTGACTCGCCTGTGTGGCAGGGGGCAGCTGCGCTCGAAGTTACATCTACCTGGTTTGGCAGTAATAATGCAGGACAAGTGAATAAGGCAACCATTAATCAAGGTGGACTTGCAGGAGTGTTCCCAGTGCGTACGGTAATTGCATCACCGGCTTGCCCGACTGCCGGCTGTAATTACTCAGACTTTTCTCCTTGGAACACCGCTACCTACCCAAATAGTACCTATGTAGATGCTGCAAAGGATGGCGGTGGCCAGATTGACCCTGGTGCATTGCAAAGCTTTGTGCGAACCGACTGTACCAATTCTGCAACTGTAGAGTATAGCTGCACGATGAAGAATAGTGACGGCTCGCTGTATGATTTGGCTAACTTGGCCAGGACTGAAATAAATAATGGCACTACTAATGTGTATTATGATAGTAGCTCTACTGCCAACTTTGAGAATAGTACTATGTTCTTACGTGTTCGCCCACGTTACAACTCTGCTAGCTATCGCATTCGTTTTTACGCCGCCGATAGGGTAACGCCGGTATACATGCCGGATGGTAACGCCACCATTGACGTAACGGCTCGTTCGGGTGACTACTTCCGCCGCGTACTCGCTAAGAAGCAGCTTGTTCCAACCGTATATGATGGCGTGTTCGACAATGCAATTTTCTCCGGCGCTGATATTTGTAAGAATATGCGCATCTACCGTGACTATCGTGGAGCACCAGATTATCGTTGGGCATCTGATCCGGCAACTGGTGTAGGTAGCAAGCAGCCAAATGCCGATGCTGGTAAGAACGACTGTGGTACCACCGACCAAGACGTATAGGCTGTATGAGATTACTTAAAAATAGCCCTTCGGGGCTATTTTTGATTATCGGAGTGGAACTTTTGGTGAACTTCTTTGAGCTTGGGGTTAGTTATATGGGTATACACTTGTGTGGTTGCAACGTTAGCGTGGCCCAGAAGCTCTTGTACGCTCCTGAGGTCTGCGCCATGGGAAAGTAGGTCGGTTGCGAAGGAGTGACGCAATGTGTGGGGAGTTACGCGCTTGGTGATTCCTGCAGCTACTCTGCCACGCTCGATAATGCGCTGTACACTCCTCGGTGTGAGTCTGGCAGTTTCGTTGGATTCATCAGATTTTTTGTGAGCTAGGTGGATGAAGAGCGCATCATCTTTATCTTTGCGCAGAGCGAGGTACTCGTTGAGCGATCCTGAGGCCAGCTCGGAGAGGAATACGGGACGATCTTTTTGCCCTTTACCACGAATGGTAAATTCGCCTCGAGCTGTGTTGACGTCGTCTCGATTGAGGCTAACTAGCTCTGAAACGCGTAGGCCGCCAGAAAAGAGGAGCAGCACCATAGCTCGATCGCGTTTGCCAGCTAGATCATTGCCGGACACTGCTTCTACAAGTCTTGCGACTTCTTCGGCATCCAAAAATGCTACTTGTGGACGAGCGGCTTTTGCCAGCTCGATGCGCTCTGGGGGGAGTGATTCCACATCTTGGCGGGCTAGGTACTTTAGGAAAGAGCGCATGGCTATTAAATGATAGTTAATCGTGGTGATGCTTACGCTGCGGCCATCATCGAGCCTCAGTCGATTCAGCCATTTGCGCCAGCCGGCAATCGTTTTGTCGTTGATTTTTGCCACCTGAATATCGCCGGCGTATTCGTAAAAGCGATTGAGGTAATGGCTGTAATTCTCGATGGTTTTAAGGCTACGGCCACGCTCTAGCTCGAGGGCATCAAGAAATTCGGCGAGATAATCTGAAAACATATCTCTAGCATAAGGCTTTTCTCAAGAGGCTGCAAAGCCTCCAGATTGGACATGTACGCATGAAGGAGTAAAATGAAGGCATGTTTGGGGGACTTGCAAAAAAGCGGTTGGAGTTGTCGCGAGAGCTGGTGCTACCAGTTTTGTTCCTTTCGCTACTCATGGTGCCATGGTTTATTGGTGGGCGTGATCCTTTTGGGCTAGTCGTACAATCGGGGCTAAGTCTTTTACTGCTGGTGAGCTGGGTACTCTTATCGCGTGATCGAGCCTTAGCTATTAGCTTGCGTCCGCGTTGGGTAATGGTGCCGGGGCTAGTGCTGGTAGTCACGGCCTTTATTAGCTTGCTGTGGTCAGTGAGTCAGTTTGAGTCAATCCTTGCGCTGGTCACTATCATGAGTGCCTCAATTGTATTTGTAGTGGCACGAGATGTGTTTCGTAGTGCTCGGGCTCGGGGCTTCTTAGTAAAGATTTTCTTGCTGGTAGCGGTGGTGGTGAGTGCCATTGGTCTGGGTATGTATCTCGTTGGAGATTACGAGCGGGCAACCTCGCTGTTCTTCTGGCCAAATCCGTTTGCTACATATTTACTTGCGGCATTGCCGTTTAGTTTGGATTTGGCTATTCGACACAGCGAAGACCGGCCGAGCGTATGGGTATATGTGTCGCTATTATTGGGAACAGCATTTTTTGTAACGTACTCACGCGCTGCTTGGCTTATCGCTTTGGTGCTCGTCGGACTTCTCTGGTGGCGCTCGGAGCAACGTAAACGAGCTGCTGTGATTTTGGCCGGTGTAGCAGTGGCATCCGTGGCACTTGGTCTGGCAGCAACTAGCGCGCGAACTTATCTTGAGAAGCCGGTTGTAGCGGTGGCTAGTCGGCTTTCAGATTCTGCCCAATCGCAAAGTGTGGCAGACCGCATTGATTTTTGGCGTGAGGGAACGGCGATGTTTGCCGAAAAGCCGGTACTTGGTTGGGGAGTGGGCACATATAAAGAAGTGCATCCGGCTTTTCAGCGTAGTGCTGTAACCGCTACTAATAACCCACATTCATTACCTGTGCAGATTTTAGTGGAGCTAGGCGCGGTTGGTTTTGTAGCGTTTCTTGTAATTGTTGCCGCCTCAATTGGTTATTTTTGGAAGGAGCGTGCACTAAAGCGCTCGCCAGTTATATGGGCAAGCCGAATTGCCCTGATTGTTGTTGCGTTGCATAGCTTTGTTGATTTGGCCACAAACTATCCCACGCTCATAATAATCTTTCTTGTGCTGGCTGCTTTGGCGGTGCCAATCCCGAAAGAGCATGGTGAATTCCGGCTGAAAGATCGCCGTGCTATGACGGGGTTTGGCCTAGCTGCACTAGTTATGCTGTTTGCTACCTGGTTTACATATCAGCTGTATCTTTCAAGGGTCGATCAGGCCTATATTGATGTGGTGGCACCATATGATATGCAGGAAGCTGGTGAGCGATACGAAGCGCTCTTGCAGACACCAGTGGTGCCGCCAGATACTTTGTCGCAGGCCGCACTGTTTTGGGTGGATATGTATGATGCGGAAGAAACCCCGCAGCCAAAATATGCTGAGCGAGCGGCGCGTTTAGCTACCGAGGCAACCCGTCGTGAGCCACGCGATGCCCGCCATTGGTACGCGTTAGGGAATGCCAGTGAGCGGCTCGGTAAGACCTCTGAGGCTCTAGCTGCATATCGTCGTGCGGTTGAGCTTGATCCATTTAATAACCCACAGTATCAGATAAGCTATGCACAGCTCTTGGCGCAAGAAGGCTTTACGCAGGAGGCTTTAGAGGTATTAGGTGGTATCACGCAAGAATACAGCGACGAAGTCATTGCAAACCGCAGTTTTGTAAATATTGCCGATAGGGTAGCAATTGCACTGACTTTGCAGGCTCAGCTGCAGCTAGAATCTGGAGATCAGGCAGCAGCTGCACAATCGCTGGCTCGGGCCCGCTTACTTTCGCCGAAGTATCAGCCAGCCCAAGAGCTTGAAACTCAGATCCAACAGTAATGTGGTATCGGACTGTGCGCTTGAGTGCGGTACAATAGAGTTTACGCATGAGTATCTCAGCTTATTTTCTTGAACTTGCCATTGGCGTAATAAACCAAATAGGGTATTTGGGAATTAGCATTATTTTAATTCTTGATAATGCTGGTGCGCCAATTCCTTCGGAGGCTGTTTTGGCGCTATCTGGCGCAGCTGCAAAGGCCGGCAGTCTAGATATATTTTTTGTGTTTATCCTTGGGGTAGTGATGCAAACTATAGGTTCAAGCCTGGCTTACTGGATTGGAGCCACTGGCGGTGAAACGGTGGTGCGTAAATATGGAAAATATATCCTTATATCCATGCATGATTACCAAAAAACTCAAGCCTGGTTCGATAAGAACGGCGCAAAGGCCATCTTTATTTCTCGTATTACGCCAGTAGTGCGCACCTACATGGGCTTTGTGGCGGGTGCGGCTAAAATGTCATTTTCAAGCTTCCTCACACAAACTCTCATTGGCTCCTTCGTTTGGACTTTTATTTGGGTTGGTTTTGGCTATGTTGTTGGCGAAGAATGGCGCAAGTATTACGAGTACCTACACTATTTGGACTACGTGATCATATTGGTGCTTGTTGTACTGATTGGTCGCTTTATGTATAAAAAACTCAGTCGTAGAGCTGCACGAAAACTACGGGCGGAGGAGCAAGCAAAATGACAAATCCAGAATATATTCGAGAACTACCTGGCGGCTTGCGACTGGCTCATCGTCACATGCCAGATACAGATAGTGTGACGTTGCAGATTTTCTTTGGGGCTGGCGGTCGGTATGAGGATATGCGGCGCGAGTACGGTGTATCGCATTTTTTGGAACATTTGCTCTTTCAGGGAAGTAAAAAGTATCCTTCGGCAAAAATTCTTTCCGAGACGGTCGATGGTGTTGGTGGGTTTATGAACGCCTACACAACCGCCGAGCTTACTTCCTACTACGCGAAGATTCCTTCTGATAAATTTGCTGAAATCGCCGACCTTTTGGCCGATCTCACGATGCGCCCGCTGTTTGATCCGACTCAAATTGATCGTGAGCGGGGAGTGATTATTGAGGAAATGAACGTATATCGCGATGATCCGGGTCAGTATATTTTTGATCTCATCGGAGATGTTCTATGGCCAGAAGATGTGCTGCGCAGTAATATTCTTGGCACTGAAGATACCATTCGAGCTTTGCCGCGAGAGGTGATCGCGGGTTACCATGCTTCTCAGTATGTGCCATCTAATGCCGTAATGTCGATTGCCGGTAATGTCACATTGGCAGAAGCCGAACGGGTTATCGCACCGCTATTTCAAGCGCCACATGTGGCCGCCCCGCGCAAATTTGCTCCAGTCCATGGTCCATTGGCGCAAGAAAAAGTAAGAATTTATCACCAGAATACCAGCCAAACTCATATGGTGTTGGCTGGCCGTGGTTTGCCTCTGAGGCATCACAATGAGGCTGCTTTTAGAGTATTAGGTTCGCTCATGGGTGGTGGGCCAAGTTCGCGTCTCTATCATACGATTCGCGAAGAAAAAGGCTTGGCCTATGTAGTGTATATGGGTATGACGGGCTACGCCGATACCGGAAAGTGGGAAATTTATGCTGGAGTAAGCAACGACAAGGTTGAAGAGGCGCTGGAAGCAATCGTGCAGGAATTAGAAGTAGTGCGCACCAAGCCAGTTGGTGAAGACGAGTTACGACGCGTCAAGCAACAGCTTAGAGGGCGCATCATTATGAGCCAAGAAACCAATGGCTCAGTAGCAGATCGGCTTGGCGCAGAGCTCTTACTTACTGGACAAGTGCGGTCGGTAGACGATATTCTAGCTAGCATTGAGGCTGTGCAAGTAGATGAGATTATGTCGCTTGCCCAGCAGTATCTCGATCCAAATGGTATGCGTATGGCGATCATTGGTCCGCATGATAATGCCGCTCAATTAACAGAAATAATTAGATAGGGGAAACTATGACCAAGTCACTTGCAGATGATAAAAAGCTCATTGAGCTGCGTAATGAGCGTACTCTTGTACTCCTTAAGCCGGATGCAGTTAAGCGCCAGATAGTCGGTGAACTAGTTACGCGTTTTGAACGTAAGGGCTTGAAGATTTGTGGCATGAAGATGGTGATGCCAACGGAGGCGCTGGCAGGACAGCACTATACTGATAGCGAGGAGTGGCTTAAGGATAGTGGTGAGCGAACTTATAACTCGTATGTTGAGAAGGGTATTGAGCCTCCAATGAGTGCTCGTGATTTGGCGCTGAATACTCGCCGTAAGTTGATGGGCGGGTTAACTGCCGGGCCGCTTGTGGCGTTGGTGTTGCAGGGTGCGCATGTTATTGAGATTGTAAGAAAAATGCGTGGGGCAACTAGCCCTCAGGCGGCCGACGTTGGTACTATTGGTTTTGATTATTCAGTCGATTCGTATGAGCTTGCAGACGCTGGCGACTGGCCAATTCGTAATATTATCCATGCTAGTGATAGTGTAGAAAATGCTGAACGAGAAATAAATATCTGGTTTAGCGAAGGTGAAGTTCTTGATTACACCAGTGCAATTGAGCATATTTTGTATTCAAAAGAGTGGTAAATAGCTCATAGCTTTTTGTGCGAGCCATAGTAGGGCACAGAGCGCTACGCAGGCTATTCCAGACTTTATTAATATAATCGTAATCCCGAGTATGCCACCGATTTTAGCTCGACGCTTTTCATAGTCTTGGATTAGGCTTTGTTGTAGTTTTTTTGACGTAAGTAGTGAGGGGGTGCCAGATCTGTCTGGAAAAGTCATAAAAATGAAGATGACGCCAGCTAGTGCCAGTTGGGAAAACCCGATGTAGAGTAAAAAGTTTGCAGTTGTTTCTAGCATGAATCTTTTTTATGGGTTGTTTTTTCAGTAAATAAGATAGCATGATGGTACCCCCGGAGAGAATCGAACTCCCGACGCCCTCCTTAGGACGGAGGCGCTCTATCCACTGAGCTACGGGGGCGAGTGGTGAGTGTGCCTATTATATCAAGCTATGTGTATGTAAAAAGCATAAAAGCTATTGCACTGCCCAAATCTTCGTTTCTATAATGAGAGAGTCTTTGCACCCAAACGAAAGTTGTACTCATGCCGCCCAGCATCATGTCACTCGATCTCACTGATCAGAACTCCGGCCTGGAGGCCTCCGTGGAGGTGTCTCACCGTACTGCGTATCTCGCGGCGCATTCTGCGGACACGCCAACGCGAGATGTCGCTCGCCACTACATCATCACCGCCTTCAGCGAAGCGGTCGATCCACAGGACAAGGGTTGTTTGCAGTTGCTGCGCTGGTCCGACATCGCGGATTCCGTGACTGCAGCTGTTGATCCGCACCCATCGCTCCTGCCCGACGAGTCCTGTTTCACCCAGCTCACCATGGCCTGTTAGCGCTCAGCCGCCTTCTCCCTTAGGGGGAGGGCGGTATTTCATTAATATGATTATGCTACTAT
>CAZOVH010000001.1:483-16339 GCA_964583675.1 uncultured Candidatus Saccharibacteria bacterium | reverse complement strand
CCGCCTTCTCCCTTAGGGGGAGGGCGGTATTTCATTAATATGATTATGCTACTATGTAATCATATGCGTAAGAGAGAACGGTCAGAATCGCGGGCGCCCGAAGTCCATGAAGACGAATACGTAGAGCCAGAAGTAATCTTCGTAGAGCGCCAGTTTCCAATCGTGCTCCGCTGGCCACTTATCTGGGGTATGGTATTTATTTTGGTGGGGATGGTGCCGTGGTCTATTGCAACGGCAAATGTGTATGATTGGCAGCCGCTAACCGTTAACTGGATGCTAGTTGTCGCCGTGGCACTCCTGGCATACTGGGCGTATCACTTTGCGGGTTGGTATTTTACGGTGTTGATTCTTACAGATCAGGATATTACCTATATAAAGCAACGAGGTTTTTTTCACAGGAAAGTCTCAAGTTTAACCCTTAATAATATACAGAGTGTAAATCATGTGATCCCGGGCCTGCAGGCAGCACTCTTCAAATTTGGCGATATCGAAATAGAGACGCTTTCAGGAAGTGGGCACATGCACTTAAAAAATTACTACAAGCCATCGCGTCTGCAAGAAGAAATCTTGGACGCAATGGAGAACTATTCCTCGACTGTCGAGGCGTAAGTAGTGTATGATACATCTAATAGTAAGCAATTGGTGAGGAATAAGGAGAAATATGGCTGATACTGACAAGAAAAAAGCTGCCAAGCCAGCAGCTAAAAAGACACCTGCACGTTCGGAGCGTTTAAAAAAGTTGGCTGGTAAAAAGACCACCGACGATACTGCATCAGTAAAGAAGGCTGGTAAAAAGCCTGATGCAAAGACTACAAAAGATTCGAAAAAACCATCTAAGTTTCAGGAGAAACTCACTAAAATTGGTGTAAAGACCAAGCCAAATCGTAAGCTTATTGTGATTGCAGGTGTTTCTGCTCTAGCAGCACTGTTGGTTACGCTTGTTACGTTTGGTGTACTTATTTATAAGTACAAGAGTGAGGCCAAGCCAGTGCAGATTATGGCTAAAATCGTGCCATACCCAGTTCTCAGCGTAAACGGTAATCCACTCTGGAACACTTCAACCTACGGAGAATACCTCTTCGAACTTTCTAGTATTAAAAAGTTCTACACCTCGCAAGGTCAGGATCTCAACTCCGATGAAGGCAAGGCGCGTCTAGTGGAGCTCAAGCAGGAATTAATGAAGCAACTAGAAGATAATCAAATTATCCGACAGGAAGCTGCCAAAGAGCGTATTACCGTATCTTCGAAAGAAGTTGATGAAGAGTACAACAAGCTTGTAGAAAACGCTGGTGGTCCGGATAAGGTGAAAGAGACCTTGCAGAACCTGTATGGCTGGACAATCGCTGACTTTAAAGAGAAAGTACGATTTAGCTTGGTTCAGAAAAAGTTGGCGGACAAGATTACCAATGATCCAAATCGTAACGGCACAGCTAAAGCTAAGGCCGAAGATCTCCTCAATCAAATTAAGGGCGGTGCTGATTTTGCCGAGCTCGCAAAGGCCAATAGTGAAGATAGCTCAGCGTCCAATGGTGGTGATCTAGGTTTTGTCGAAAAGGGCCAAACAGTTGCTGAATTTGAAGAAGCTGCATTTGCGCTCGAGCCAGGCCAGGTAAGTGGGATTGTAAAGACTCAGTATGGTTTTCATATCATCAAGGCTACCGAAAAGCAGGACGATAAAGTAAAAGTTTCGCATATTCTTATCAAGGGGGTAGACCTCGAAAGCTGGCTCACTGAGCAGCGTGATAAAGCTAAGCTTTCGCGTTATCTTAAACTAAACTAGGAGTAACGGGTGCCAGAATCGACACCAGAACAGCTAGGGGGAAATACACAGCATCAACCTGGCAGTGAGGGTGTTGGTGTATTCGATCCCCCAGCAGCACCAACGAGTACCGTGCCTACAGACGGTAAGATGGTGCATCCGTCTGAAGAAATTCAAGCAGAAGTTCGAGCGCATCCAGAGCGTATGCCAGCAGCGACACCTCCAGTTCCAAAGCCACTAGGACCGGCTGTACCAGATGTATTTAAAAATTCGCCAGCAGATACGACTACGACAGAGCCTTCACCAGCTTTGCCAGTCGAGCCGCTTGCCGCAACTGTTGCTACTACAGCTCGACCCAGCGGTCGTTGGCAGGCTTTTTGGTTTGCAATTAGCGCACTTATGCTCTGGATGGCAACCGCTGCCACGAGCCTTGTAACACGTCAGGGGACATTGCGCAAAATGTTGATCGGCGTCACTGGTCAAGCTGATACCGAGTTGTTTGGTGCGCAGGTAGATGTCTTTATCGCTCAGGCTGGCTTAGCACTGATGCTCGTGGCAATTCCGGTCTTTATTGTTTCAACTATTTTGGTTGATCGATATAAGATTGTTCATCCGGATTTTGATACGACTGGCATGAAGAAAATTGCTTACTTTTTTATGGTGTTGGCAGTTTTAAGCATCGTTGGTTCTTTATCTACCGAAATTTATCTTTTGGTTTCAAATAACATGTATAAAGAAAACGCTCTGACTATTGCAGCTCCAATCGCAGAGGTATTCTTTGCCGGCGCATACATCTTTTGGCTTTATACGACCGTTTCGGAGGACCGAAAGTCATGAAAATGCCACGCTCAACTCACACGATAATTACTCTCATTATTGCAGGTCTGTTATCGGGACTTTTTGCGATTGGTTATTTCAGCCTAGTAAACCCAAATGACAAGCAGGCACTTAAGTATGATCAGCAGCGCGAGGATGACTTTGAGAAGCTTCAAACCGGGATTCAGAGTTACTACACGAAGAAAGACAAACTACCAGAAAGTCTAGAAGCGCTGAAAGAAGAAGTGGAGCGTGATACTGATACTCGCAGTGGCGATAGCTTGGATACCCTAACTGGTCTCCTGGCTTACCAGTCGGTGCCACAGCGCGATCCATACTCTAACCGGCCGTATACGTATAAATTTGAGAATGCATCTGCCACCAAGTATCAGTTGTGTACGAACTTCTTCAAAGAGAACAAGGGTGATGACGATGCGGTAGATAAAGGCAGTAGTGCTACTGTTAAGCATGGCTCTGGAGACCAGTGTGTGGATTTTGAAGTGAAAAAGAAGACCATACGAACGAACAATAACTACTATTCATCTCCGCGCTCTAGTGACGACCTAACTACAGAAGAGCAACAGCAACTTTTAGATGATTTAGATGCCCAGCTAGAAGCCGAAAAAAAGAACTCTAGTTCTACGCAAAATTAACCCCTCCTCATTTCTGAGAAGGGATAGTGCCTAGTATTTGGCGAGTTCACGCTTCAGATTGGTGCGCGCGAGGTGTTCAAACCAGGTGTAGAGCTCATCTGTGAGATAGATACGTGGTTGGCTGAGCATCTTCTGGATAAAGCGTTTGCGCCCCAGCCTCCAAACATCTTCGGAGAGATTCAACTCTTCCCAGATCTTACGCGTGTTGATGTCGTAGTCCCGCGGATCAATCGCAAGTGCAAGCAGATCGATGTCTCGAAGGCGCTTGCTACCAGGTGAGTACGACCCGCGTTCCTTGACGTGGTACGCAGTCGCCAAGATATGGTTTCCGGCTTCCATCAGCTCCTGATTGGTGTAGATGCCGCGGAGTAGAGCTGCCATTTGCCAGGCACTTTGGGCTTCGTTCTCTGTGCTACCAGGGATGTAGACCAGATCATGAAACCAGATAGCCAGAATCTCGAGCTCACTCGCGCCTGGGAAGTACTTTTCCATATCATCGAGCATCTGGCGAATATGGTCGAGTGTATGGTAGTTGCGATGGCGTTGCCCGTAGTAGTCGGTAATCACCCGGTACACCCATAGGGCTCGGTCCAAGCTGGCGCGATGGCCGATAAAATCCACCCAGCGCTGCATCATGGGGTCTCTCATGGTTGCCTCCTTATTTTTGAAAGGTACGTCATCATAATATTCCTCTTTTCAGATATAGTTAAGTATGTATAATAATGATTAGACAACAGATAAGGAATAGGAAATAGCCATGCTGGACGCTAGAAACTTGCTTGCGCAACTACAACTTACTGAAGCCGAGATTGATGTGTATTTAGTGATGCTTAAAGGAGCTGGGTCGGCTCGTGAAGTGATAAATTCTACAAACCGTAGTCGACCAACTGTGTACTATGCATTGTCTGCGCTCGAAAGACGCGGCCTTATCACTAAACAGGGTAATTCTGAGGAGTACCGATTCCAGGTAGAACCTCTGAGCCGGCTTAAAACAATCCTGCAGGAGCAGGAGGATTCTTTAGAAACTGCAAAATCGCAGCTTGAAGAATTTATGCAGATGCACCAGGAGCGTCAACCGGGTGATCACCGACCTCAGATTGCTTTCTACGAGGGTCTGCAAGCTGTAAAAAACATTATCATGGAGTCTCTTTACTGTCACAGTCGTAAAATTGACTCACTTGTGCCGTCTGATAATTTTTTCTGGCAGCTCGGGCCAGATTTCGTTGAGCATTATGTAGAGTTGCGACACACGCTTGGGATTTCGACGCGCAATTTGTGGGGTAAGAGCGTGCCGCGTGAGAGTATCGAAAAATATTATCAAAAAGCCCAACTGAGGCTTTTACCAGAGGGGATGGGCGACCAATTTCGTACGACGATATTTATGTACGATGATGCCGTTCTGTATGTCTCATCATTAGCGAGTGGGTATGCGCTTGTGGTGCGGTCTCGTGAGCATAGTGAGATGATGCGAGTGTTTTACGACACATTGTGGGGCCTGGGTAAAAATATCGAATTATAAAAAAATCTCCTCTCATGCCCCTAGAGGTAAGAGAGGAGTGGTTGCTCGTGCTGAGGTCAACTTGGTCGCAAGGCGTTGCTTGCCCACACGAGGCTAATTATTGGGATTACAGGCGAGTTGGACGACTGATCCCGAGGCGTCGCATTTTACGACGCTCTCGTCGCCTTCTACCGACAACCAACTCGAGGAACAAGTCCTTGCCGAGTGGTGTGACCAGGACGGTTGTCATACCTAGACTGTTGGCCGGGCTTGTGTCGTATTCAAGCTTGTCGCCGACCATGGCCGTCTCTTCGGGTTTTGAGTCCATCACCTCGAGGATGCGGCGAAAGAAGTCGGGGTGCGGCTTTTTGCGAAGCCCATTCTTCGGCTGGACGACCTTACCATGGAAAGGCTTGATCATTGAGCTGAAGTCCCGAGCACTATTGGTAGCAAAGCAGATGCGAAGTCCGCTTTGGTGCAGACCGATGAGAAAACCTTCGGTCTCGTCGTCGAGCGTGTCGCAGCCGATCAGTCCGAGGGTGTTCTCGATGTCGAAGGCGATCACATTGACGCCTCGCTTACGTAGGGCATCAATTTCGATGTCAAACACCGTTCGGACGATGAAATCTGGCCTGAGAGTCGGTAGTCCCACTGCAATCTCCTCGGTTCGAACCCGGTTGTTTTGGGTGCGACTGCGATTTCTCGCGGATGCCCACGGTGGACAGTTTTATAAATATGACATAAAAACTACAAAACATCAATAAAAATACCACTCTCCCTCGAGAGAGTGGTGGGATTCACCAGATCGATTGGTAGATCTTGATTGCCCCGAAGACAATCAACCCGATTGCTACAAGGATGATGGTGGCGAGGCCGATACAACCAAGCACTTCCTCGTGCTCGTCGGCCGCTTCCTGGGCTTCTTTCGACCCAGATGCGCGGGCGATGAAGTACCACGATGGGTCCGAGTACATCATCATTTTCCACCAAGATTTATCCATAGTGGCTCAATCCTCCTCGACCAGAACCGTGCGGTCCCAGTCCCACTCGTCCTTGGGCCAGCTGCCCGGAACGTCTTGTTCGACGTGGATCTTCACCCACGGACGCCCAGGGTGCTCTGTGTCGCGCATGTCCTCGGCGATCGAGAAGCCAGCCACGGTGGCCGTAGCGCGTCCGGTGAATCTCTGGTTGTAGTGACGAACGCGGCTTCCAATGATGATGGTTTTTTCCATCATGACCTCTGCCCGTCGAATGCTTTCCGGGTCGGGGTACTTCATGGCGAGTTTAGCCACAAGCTTGTCGTCTACCACGTGGCCTTCAAACACCCAGGGAGCACGCGGATCTCCTTCAGGAGGAAAGATCTCGCAGGTTCCTTCTTGCCAAGTAGCTCCTTCCCTCGGGGGGAGCTGCACGCGTGCTTGAATGCTGCAGGGTGCTCCTTGGGGGAGAAGGGCGATGTGAATCAATGGAGGCTGACTATCTCTGTCCATCATGTCCGTGTGAAGAGGCATGCCCTTGAACACTTTAGGGATGGCAGGAGTTTGGAGGCAGGCTTTCGCTAGCTCCACAGCGAACGTTCTGGTGTGGTTGATTCGGAGTCGTCTCATGGTGCAACTATCCTTCCGTTTGGGGGAGGGCCTATCTCTAGGCGTTAGACATCTGGCCTAAACTTACGTATAAAATACAATAAAATTGCTATTTAGTCAATAAAAAAGACTCTGTGAAGAGTCTTGGATGAATGCTTTGGCGGGCCCGACCGGATTCGAACCGGCGATCTCCTCCGTGACAGGGAGGCATGTTAGGCCTCTACACCACGGGCCCGCGATAAAAGGAACTTGGATATTCTAGCATTTTTCCGTACTAAGTTCAATGCTAGAGCACCGGGCATGACGTGTCGCACATTTTAGTGGCTATCCACAATTGAGCACAAATTGCCGAGAGCTGAGTAGTAAATGCCTCGCCTATGCACTGTATTAAAAATGACTACTATTTTTATACAAACTTATGAATACATAGAGTATTCAATGTGCATGCTCTTGATCGGGCTAGTTGGTTTAATCATAATTTTCCCATTTAAAAACATCATTTTGTTGAGGGTAGTAGGTGAGTGTGCTACAATTTTGGCGTTCTTCTATCGAGAGGGCGGGCGGGTATCGTTTAATGGTAGGATGCGACCTTCCCAAGGTTGAGACACGGGTTCGATTCCCGTTACCCGCTCCAGATTACATGCCGGTGTAGCTCAGTTGGCTAGAGCAATGCTTTCGTAAAGCAGAGGTCGGCGGTTCAAATCCGCCCATCGGCTCCAGATGTAAGGCTAGCAAAATGCTTGGTGACCTTACATCTGATAGCAAAAGGTCGTTTTCTTACCTGAGGATTGGTATACTACAAAGTATATTTTATGGCTCGCGAAACCCGAAAAAAACGACTCTTTACGAGTGAATTCTGGCAAAATAACTGGCTTGTGGCTTTAGTATTCTTGCTGGTTATCTTAAATATCGCGATTACTGTTATGGTTGCGTACCAGGTAAGACCGGTAAACTCTCCAGTTCCAACCCGGTTTACGAGCTTTGCTAACTTCGACAAGCTGGGGGGTTGGACGAGCTTTTATCTACTCCCGGCGATGAGTTGGCTGGTGTCGTTTACCAACATCTATCTGGCACAGCTGGTGTATAAGCGTAGTCGTATTACGAGTGTGGTTATGGTGGTAGCTACGTTTGTGATGGCGCTATTAGCTTTTCAGACATCGTCGTATTTTATAGGAGTGAGTTATGGCCCGCGTCAATAGTCTTTCTGGATCTGGAGTGCAAGCCCCGCATAGGGTGGTGCGTCTCTTAGAAGTACTACCAGGTCTTGCCACCTGGGTAACAATTTTTTTGCCAATCGTTCTTTCTATTTATGCACCAGTAGTTGTGGCCTACTTTATTATTGCTTTCGACCTCTTTTGGCTGATGAAATCCTTCCGCATGAGCTTCGCACTCCTTGTAGGGCACCGTCGCCTGCGGATTGCTACTCAGCTTGATTGGACGGCGCGTCTTCGTCATCTGGAGGTCATGATGAATGGCGATGGGGTAGAGGAGTTAGAGCAAGAGATAGTTGAGATTAAGCGCGAACAGGGCTTCTTCTGGTTCTTATCTAAAAAAGGTCGTCGTAAGCAAGAGCAGCTACAGCAGTTGCACGTAGAGCTTGATAATTTGCGCAACACAGAAGCCTTTCGGAAGCCCATCAAGCCCTCGGAGGTATTACATGTTGTTATTTTGGCAACATATAATGAAACGTTAGAGACGCTTAGGCCATCACTTAAGGCCTTATCTCAGGTTAATTATGATCTCGATAAAATCTGGTTTGTAGTAGCCTATGAGGAACGGGGTGGAGATGCAGATCGCGAGCGTGTGGCTACTCTTGAGCGCGAGTTTAAAGGCAAGTTTGGTCGTTTTATGAGTTTTGCACATCCAGACGGCATTGTTGGCGAAGAGCGTGGCAAGGGGGCGAATATTACACATGCTGGGCGAGAGATGCTGAAGGTGATTCGTGCGGAAAATGTAAATGTAAAACAAGTAGTCGTCACAACGCTAGATGCTGACCATCGTCCAGATCCAGAGTATTTTAACCATCTGACATATTCCTTCTGCACATCGGAGACACCAAAGCACTACTCATATCAGCCAATTCCGATGTTCTTTAATAATATCTGGCACGTGCCGGCACCAATGCGTGTAATTGCTACTGGTAACTCATTCTGGGTCATTATTAATTCCGTGCGCCCACATTTGCTGCGTAACTTTGCAAGCCACTCACAGCCTTTGGAGGCGCTTATCGATACCGATTTCTGGGCGACGTGGTCAGTGGTGGAGGATGGCCATCAGTACTGGCGCAGTTATTATCGTTATAACGGTCAGTATCGAGTGGAGCCAATCTATGCACCAATTTATCAGGACGCAACGTTGGCATCTGGCTACTTTAAGACCTTCAAAAATCAGTACCTGCAGCTGCGTCGGTGGGCATATGGGGTTTCGGATATTCCATATGTGGCTATTCAGAATGCTCGTCACCCTAAAATACCGGCAGGTTCACGAACGGTGCACTTTTGGCGTTTGTTTGAGGGGCATTTCTCTTGGGCAACTGCACCGCTTATTCTGACGTTTGTTGCTTGGATGCCGTTATTCCTCAACTCTACGTTTAAGTACAGTGTGATAGCGCATCAGCTGCCAATTATCGCTTCGCAAATTATGACGATTGCCATGATAGGCCTGTTCATTACAATCTGGCTTTCTATCATGTCTTTACCTCAGCGACCTAAAAGCAAGAAAAAAGTACAGGGCATCTTTATGATTTTGCAGTGGGCACTCCTGCCAATCGTGGCCTTAGGCTTTGGCGCACTAGCTGCAATTGATGCGCAAACACGCCTGATGTTTGGCAAGTACCTTGGCTTCAGGGTGACCGAAAAGGCGGTGAAAGAATGATGTGGCTGTATCTAGGGGCGTTTCTTTCAAGTTTAGTATTGGCATTGGTGCTCACACCGCTCGTTATTAAGCTGGCTATACGCATTGGCGCTGTTGATAATCCAAGCGAGGCTACCCGCAAAATCCATGAGCGAATCATGCCAAGAGCGGGAGGTATTGTGATTGCCTCTATATTTGTGGTGCTTAGTTTGTCACTCACTCCTGGAGCACCAACAAAGGCCTATTGGGGCGCACTGCTTGCCAGTACAGTGGTCTTTTGTGTCGGTCTCTATGACGATGTGAAAAGACTGAGCCCATGGGTCAAACTTGTTGCGCAAATTACAGCAGCATTAGTGGCTATACTGTTTTTCGGCGTCGGGGTAGAGGTAATTTCTAACCCGCTTGGCCAGCAGTTCAACCTTGGTAGCACTCTTATTGAAGTGGGCGGCTACGCTGTTCCGATTGTTTCTGTAATGTTTAGCTTATTCTGGATGGTTGGCATGACGAATACTATGAATTTCCTGGATGGACTTGATGGATTAGCAACTGGCGTGGGTGGTATTGCGGCATTGATCCTGTTCTTGGTCTCCGTAAACCCTCGTATTGATCAGCCAGCAACAGCTGTGATGGCATTGATTCTTCTGGGTGCCTGTTTAGGTTTTTTACGCTACAATTTCTATCCAGCAAAAATATTTTTAGGCGACAGTGGTGCATATTTTCTAGGTATGATGTTGGGTAGCTTAGCAATTATTTCTGGAGCCAAGTTGGCCACCGCACTGCTGGTATTAGGCGTCCCGGTTATTGATGCGCTTTGGTCTGTGGTTCGACGTTTAGCGCAAGGTAAGTCGCCATTCACGGCCGATCGTGGTCATTTTCACTACATATTGCTTGATGCCGGCCTGAGCCAGCGACAGGCAGTCTTATTAATCTATGCGCTATCGTTAGCCTTTGGCCTGTTTGCTCTGTTGGGCGATGGGCTAGAAAAACTTCTGGCACTGATTGTTCTGGTGGTTGTAGTGGCACTATTGATGATTGCCTTTACTCTTACACGCAAACGTCACACTAGGCGTGCCTAACCTGGTATCTGATTGACTCCTGAAGGGAAAATGGGTAAAATGTAGCTCAAGAGGGAGTACCATTGAATCCAAAAGCACTCAATGAACTGATCAATAATCTGCGCGTTTTCTACCGTTGTCCTTCGTGCAGTGCGGAATATCACGCTGACGACATTCGTTTTCTTGGTAAGGTTGATCAGCATTGTTTCATGCAGCTCAACTGTCAAAAATGTTCTTTGCCAGTTTTAGCTACGGTGCTTATGAGTCATACGGTGGCAGCTAAAGCGAAGCGAAATCGTCGTAAAACGAGTAAATCTACGCTCGGTATGGATGCTTCTCGTAGAGAGCGTGCGCAATTTCAGCAAAGAGGCGCAATTACTGCCGCTGAGATTGCAGACTTCTATGGCTTTTTAAACTCGCAGGCCTAAACTGATTCAATGGTCTCTCATTTTTGAGAAATAGTAAGGAGATAGAATGGATACATTAAAACTACAAGTGGAAACACGCACTGATACGGGTAAAAAAGCCCAGCAGGTTCGTGCTAGCGG
Organism: uncultured Candidatus Saccharibacteria bacterium; assembly: GCA_964583675.1. Classification (GTDB taxonomy): domain Bacteria; phylum Patescibacteriota; class Saccharimonadia; order CAILAD01. The sequence continues at coordinate 5,571 of CAZOVH010000001.1, read as the reverse complement.
CAAAATACCAGCCGTTGTATATGGACGCGGTGACACCAATCAGAGTGTTGCGGTGGATGTGTTGGTATTTGCTAAGGCTTTTCAGAAAGCCGGACACTCTGGCTTGGTGGAGCTCGCAGTTGATGATGCTAAACCGGTGAACGTACTTATTCAGGATGTACAGACAGATCATCTGGGTCGTCCGCTTCACATTGATTTTTATCAAGTGAAGATGGATGAAGCTATCCGTACGGAAGTGCCACTTAAGTTGGTTGGTGAGGCTCCTGGAGCTTTCAATCTGGGAGGATCACTCGTGCAGGTACTGGAAGAAGTTGAAGTTGAAGCTTTGCCAGCAAACTTGCCGAATGCTATCGAAGTTGATGTGTCTGGCCTGGAAGAGCTCGAGAGTAGCCTCAGTGTAGTTGATTTACAAGTTCCAGATAAGGTAAAGGTTCTCACCGACGAGCATGAGCTCGTGTGTCGTGTAGAATCTCCACGTTCCGAAGAGGAACTTGCGGAGCTTGATGCTGAAATGGGCGAAGAAGTTAAGCCTGAGGATACCGAACAGACAGAAGCTGAAGCGCCAGACGCAACTGAGTAGGCAGCTCTCTACACTAAAAAAGACCCCGATTATGGGGTCTTTTTGGTTACTTCAGCTTCATTTATATTTATACATAACACTTATGCTTTAGCACTACTAATATGTATTTAGTATTTCTTAATTTCAGCTTTCAGATCTGACTTTGTACGGAAATTCATATGCAAAGCCATGTAGCGCATAAAGGCATTCATATCTATAGCCTTGAGTGTTTCTAAACACAGGCGACGTAGTAGGTCGGCCTCTATTTTGTCTTGACCGCGAATAATGATCTTTTGCTCGATCGTATCTACGAGATTATCGACATCTATATCAGTTAGATGTTCAGCGTCTAGTACTCGGAGTATTGAGATAAATAAAACCGAGCGGCGATAGGGGGAGGTTTTGCTGCTGCTCACCACCTGGATGAATGATAAATCTTGCCGCTCGTAAGTCGTGATGACCTTGCCACAGTCCGCACATCGACGTCTGCGCCATATCTGGCTACCACCTCGTGTCGAGCGCGTGTTTACCACCTCACTGTGGGGTGACCTGCATTTCATGCAAATCATGTCTCTATATTGTCATACCCCTGGTGGTTGGTGCAAGTGGATAACTCAAAAATGTTGTGGATAACTTGCGTTCACCCTAGGGAAAACCCCTTACGCTTCCAGGTTGCATCAGATATAATAAACACAAGCTTTTTATTGAAGACAGTTATGCCTATTGCAAACCAAATATATGAGTAAAAAAACAATCGAACATTTAAGACACGCATCAAAAAAAGCACTGTCCGTACCCGGTCGGTGCTATGTTGCTACATCTACAGTTCGAAGTCGCACAATTGGAACTGCTCACGAAAACCTGCAGCGTAAATATAAGTGGTATCAAAACTGGCATCAGCACAAACATCACAAGAAAGTGCATGTTGCAGTTCTAGGTGCTTACTTGGTTGCAATAGTGGCCTTCTTTAGCTGGTTTCAGTTAGCAAAAGCCGGCGACTTAAACGACAGTTGGGATTTCTCGAGTGCTAGTGGGTATACTTTGTCAGATTCTAGTTTGGTAGAAGTGAGCAATGGCACAGTCAGACTTAAGGCACTGAATTACACAAGTGACGCAAACACCATGGGGCTGTGGCATTTTGACGAAAACACCGGAAGTACGGTTGCCGATGATTCGAGTAGTGATACGCTCACTGCAGTTGGTTCGCCGAGTTGGGCGGTGGGGAATTTGGTAAATGCTCTTACGTTGAATGGATCAACACAGTATTTAACTGCTAATGACAGCTCAGCACTTTCATTAACGGGACAGCACACCTTGGAGGGCTGTTTTAAATAAATTAAACCTTTTAGCAGTAGTGATGCGATTCGTGATCAGGTAATCTTTGATAATGGGAGTTATAAGCTTTACTACGACAGCACGTCTGGAAGAATTAACTATGAAATTGCAAATTCATCTGCAACCACTTGGACGCGTCAGGCCGGTATTGATACGAAGAATAGCTGGGATGCCGATGGAAAAAATATTGTTCGTTCAATTGCGAATGACGGTACGAATGCCTACTACGGGTTAGGTTTGGGTACCGGTGATGCTGAAGTTTGGAAGTGGGATGGTTCAAATTGGACAAAAATTGGCGGCGATGGGCTCAACGGCAGCTGGGCCGATCAGGTTTTTGAGGATGTGAATACTCTTGCTGTAAATGGTACAACACTTTATGCTGGCCTCGGTACAAATGCAGCTGGTGATGCTGAAGTATGGAGTTGTAATATTTCCAACAACTGTACTAGTTGGACAAAAATTGGCGGCGATGGACTTAATAGCGGCTGGCCAGTAAACACCCATGAGGCAGTCTTGTCTCTTAAAGCCCTGGGCTCTAATGTGTATGCGGGGCTAGGGCTGAGCGCAAACGATGCCGAGGTTTGGCGTTGGAATGGCAGTACTTGGACACAGGTTGGAGGAGATAGTCTTAATGGGGGTTGGACGACTAACTTTGAAGGTGTGCGTTCGCTTGAAAGTGATGGCTCTAACCTGTATGCCGGGCTAGGTGATAGCGCACAGGATGCCGAGGTTTGGCGCTATAACGGTTCTACATGGACGCGCATTGGTGGTGATGGTGTGAATGGTAGTTGGGCAACAGCAGACAATATAGAGCAAGTGCTGAGCCTTAACTATTTTGGCGGCAATCTCTATGCGGGCACTGGCCTAACGGCCGGTGATGGTGACGTCTGGCGTTGGAATGGCAGTACTTGGACAAAAATTGGCGGCGATGGACTTAATAGCGGCTGGGCTGCGAGCACCTATGAGATAGTTGCGTCCCTTACAAATGATGGATCCAATCTGTATGCAGGGCTTGGTAATAGTAACGGTGATGGCGAGGTATTCCGTTGGAATGGGAGCGCGTGGGCAAAAATTGGCGGAGATGGTGTGAACAGTGGCTTTTCGGCTAACGAGGGCGATGGAGTATATGCGCTAGATTACGTTTCTTCAACGCTGCATGCAGGCCTCTATGATTCAGCTGGTGACGGCTTAGCTTGGACTTGGAATGGTTCGGCATGGACCATTATTGGTGGTGGTTATGTGCGCCAGAGCTGGGGAGGCTTCAATGCGCAGAGTGTTGAAACATCTGCAACCCATAATGACAAACTCTATATTGGTACCGGCACGAGTGTCGCAGGAAATGCTACCGTTTGGGAGTTTGACGGTGATACTTGGCAGATCATTGGTGGACAAGGCATCAAAAACAGCTGGGCTAGGAGTACTTATGAGAATGTCTATACACTGCAAAGCTACAAGGGTAATTTGTATGCAGGGATCGGCACAACAGCGAACGATGCAGAAGTCTGGAAGTATGATGGTAATTCCTGGACTCAGGTTGGAGGCGATAGCCTTAATGGGGGCTGGACGACAAATTTTGAATCGGTGTTAGCACTCACCGTCTATAACGATTCATTATGTGCAGGGCTAGGTTTGTCTGCCCAAGATGCAGAAGTATGGTGTTGGAATGACACTTCATGGACGCGCATTGGTGGTGATGGTGTGAATGGTAGTTGGGCGGCTGCATTAAATATAGAGGCTGTATATTCACTGGCTGTGTATAGGGGAGAACTCTATGCTGGCCTGGGCAATAGTACTGGTGATGCAGAGGTGTGGCGCTGGAACGGTAGCGTTTGGGCGAAAGTAGGTGGTGATGGCGTAAGTAGTAGTTGGAATACGAGCTATGAGGAGAACTTTACACTGAGAGTGTATAACGACAGGCTGGTGACTGGTTTGGGTAGCGGTACTGGTGATGCGGAAGTGTGGTCGTATGACGGTAGTTCCTGGACGCGCATCGGTGGCAGTGATGTGAATGGCAGTTGGACGGGGGGTACCTATGAACGTGTCCGCTCTATGGCAGTCTATAACGGTGAGCTTATTGTGGGCTTGGGTGATACGGCCGGAGATGGAGAAGTATGGAAATATGATGGTGTTTCTTGGGCTCAAATTGGTGGTGATGGCCTCAATTCAGGCTGGACGAATGTGGTTGAGTACGTATCTACATTGATTGGCTACAAGGGTAAGCTCTATGCTGGAACAGGCTTTACTGGCAATGCCGATGCGGCTGTATGGTCATACGGTAATAACGCGTTTCTCTCGAGTAGCCAAACTTCGCAGGACTCAAACTGGCACCATATTTCTGCCACCTTTGATGGTACGAGTATGAAAATATATGTTGACGGGGTCGAGAGCGCCTCGGTTAATGTCTCGGTATCCATTCCAAATAATAATTTGCCGCTATTAGTTGGGACGACATATGGTAGTGGTGGTCGAGGAGAGGCGCAAGGTAAATTCGGTGGAAGCCTTGATGAACTACGAATCAGTAATATTGCCCGCACTAGCTTCCAGACGAAGCCCTACACTACCGATGCAGTTACTGTTGAGCTTACTAATGCTATTCGAACTTCAGGCGTGTGGAGCTGGGATACATTTACTGCAATCGAAGCCCCGGCCGGTGGAACGATAGCGTATCGGCTGAGTGATGACGGTGGTTCAAGTTGGAAGTACTGGAATGGCTCTGCTTGGGCTAGTTCTGGATCTCTTACCGAAGTGAATAGCTATAGTGTGATTGATACAAATATTGATTCATTCCCGGTTACTTTCTCGGGGATTAAATGGCAGGCAGTTCTGCAGGGGAACGGTGATCAGCAGGTCGCTATAGACGAAGTTGCCTTGTCGTCTAACTCTGATAGTACCGATCCTTCTACTAATGCCTCGGCAATTACAATGCAACGCTCTAATGGTGGGGCGAGTGTCGCCGGTAACGGCTGGACGAATGGCGCAACCCCATATTTTAGCTGGACTGCAGCTACTGACGCCGAATCCGGAGTGAAGGGGTATTGTTTGAGCCTAAGCCAGACGAGCTCCGATAATCCGATTACTACAAAGGGAATTTTAGGAACTAGCCCGGTTGCAACAGGAGGGAATTGCCAGTTTGCTGTATCTGTTACATCAATTGACTTAGCTTCATCTGGGTATTTAGGAACGCCATTAACGAG
>CAZOVH010000001.1:0-473 GCA_964583675.1 uncultured Candidatus Saccharibacteria bacterium | reverse complement strand
GTATTATTTAAACATTCGAGCCATAGATAATGCTGGTAATATTTCTGATACGAATGAACAATTCCAGTTCAGATATGATAATACTTTGCCGACAAATCCAGGCTTCATTACCGCTCCATCCGGTTTTATTAATACTAAGGCAGCCACATTAACGTGGCCAAGTGCCTGAGGAAGTGCGGCACAGGATGCAAACTCGGGCGTGGCTGGCCTTCAATCCCGCATCAATGGTGGTACTTGGTATGGTGATGGACATAGTGGGAGCCAGGATGCAGCAGATCTGCTTGCAAATGATGGCACATATGTACCAGTCGATCCGATTGATTATGATGAGCTTATTGATGGCGTGAATACATTTGAGTTTCGAACCTGGGATAATGCCGGTAATTTTACATCAAATTACGTGCAGGCCGAACAGAAAATCAACACCAGTGGTGCACAATCACAGCCGCAAAATGAGACAGCAAATCCTATTT